>NZ_JAKKRZ010000006.1:0-208937 GCF_025653725.1 Shewanella sp. SM74
AGCGTTTGCGTAAGACGTTAAGCATCACGTAAAAGTTTACATGCACTGATGAATAAACGGTCAACCGTACCTATTAGAGCCTGACTTGACCAAGGCATTAAATGCCGATGTAGTGATAAGGTAATAGGTTTCGGATTTACATCATGGCGCGGGTAAAAAGCCTATTTAGACGCCGAATATATGGTAGTGAACCAATCATTCAAAAGTGTTGTAAAAGCTGAGGCGTCCATATATGGTCAAGTAAAACTGGCCACAGGTTTAGAGCTTTTTCATACTTTTGGTAATCTTAAATGTTGTCATTAGAGCAAAAGTCCTAACTCGAAAATGTCCAAAAGTGAGTTTCATAAAGTTTACTCTGACCCCACTAATTTTTATACCAAGTTGCCCCGTCATGCGCTATCGTTTTTCATCTGGTTCGCTCTTTTCAGTCGATGAAATTGAAAGGCCAAGGCACTTATAAACCAGAGCYTTACTGGTTAWTGACCGATCGCGTGTTAAGCMGATCTCCCCAGATAAGAACATGAACTTTCTTTGCACTGCTGCATCATTTACGGTGGCCATTAGATCACGTGGATTCGTCGTCTTGTCCCCTTACTTCGTGGGGGAGACCCTGCCAACGCACCTCTAGCTTGTGCCTCATATGATGTGCTTGTTCATCAGCTCGCAAATTTGCTAGCGGCTTCCTCCGGACCAGTCCTCACGGAAAAGCCCTTGCCATTCGCTAGTTGTTAGAGTTTAATAACAAACAGTTATCTAAACGGTGATCTTCCTACAGAGGACTTACACCTCATTAGTTCATGCCCATGCTGGGTGTACACAAACGCCTTAAACATCGTGGCCTGCGGCCGCTGGACGCGCAACAAGTTGCTCGCCGTTTAGGCGGTAGTTATATGAATACTTATTCGGGTGTGAACATGATTACGCAGATTGTAAAAGAACTTACTAGCTACGGTACAAATAAGTTTTCAGAGTATCTAAGTAGTAACTTACTAGACGATAAAAGTTGTATTGATTTATTGGGAAAAGCTATTGAGCAACCTAATAATATATATATACATAAAAACAAAAAAAGAGAACAACGAGAAAAATTTTTTGTAAATCTTGAGGAAATTCTTTTAGAAAATGAATTACATGAATCTGTTTCTTATATAAATATTAAACGCAAAATAATTAGCGCAACAGAAGCTATATTTGACAATATTAGCGACGTGTTATCTGAATGTGAAATTGAAAAAATAAGCTATGAAAAACAAGTGTGGGCACACATTGGAAGAGCTGAAGAAGAATTTGAGGAAATATTTAAAAAATCCGAAGAGTTAATTAACAATCGGAGGGATGCGAAATCAGCTATGAACTCAGGGTCATTTTTACTAAAGGACGATTTTGGTAATGTCTTTGATCCTGATGTGGCAATTGAAAAATTAACAACTTCGTTATCATTAATAATTAGCTTATTGGCTTATAAAAATAATTCATATGTTGATGGAATAATTATTATGCCAGATAAGACCCCCGTTACGGATAATGATAAATTTAAAGCTGGCTCTACCCAACTATTTGCTATGTCCTGGAAGGCTGTTGAGGATATGGGGACAAGGTGTTTGCTTTTTGGTGGTCAAGTTTTTCATTGCGTTGGTGATAATGTTCCCGAAGATGCAAGAATTAATGGTGGAGTAAAAGAATCATTTCACTTTGTTAGAGAAGAAACTGATTTTGAGATATTTGATTCAATTGCAAATCAACGTTTAAATAAAAAAATATTTCAAAATTACTTTGAAATGCTCCACATTAAACAGCTAGAAAAACTGATTGTCTCTGATATTAAAGATTTAAAAGATGGTTTTTATCTCTCAATAGATGAAATTTCTACAGGTCAAGCAATACAGGATATATTTCACTTCGACTTAATTGAAGATGAAAAGCTATATAATGGATTAAGGTTACTGGAGTGGATTAAAGCGTATTCCTGCTTAAAATATATTTGTAATTTTATTAAAGATAACAATCAACAGAATGTTATTAGTATAAAAACGCTTGAAGGTTATTTTTCGAAATCAGGATTGGATAGAGAAAAAACAAGAATATTTATAGATATTGTGACTTTTGGTCGTGACTCAAGAGATTTCTTTGACTGCCCTTTACTTAAGCTTAATAATGACAATTATTACATCTTTTTACATTCATTTTTAAATTCAAATTTAACTGTGTTAATTCTATCGAGAATGTCTTCTTTAGAAATTGTTGTGAGCAATAAAGGTTATGATTTTGAAAGTGACACAATAAATGATTTAACTAAATTATCTAATAATTGCCAAGGTTTTAAATTCAAGCGTGGCTTGCACGAGTATGAATATGATGCTGTATTTATTTTAAATGATAAGTTATTTGTCATTGAGTGTAAAAATAGAACGTTATCAGGTTCAAATATTGTCCTATCGTATAGAAAAAAACAATTTATGGATGAAAATGTATTACAAATCGAGAGGTTAGTAAATGGTTTGGTTAGCTATCCAGAGGTTATAAAAGAGCACTTTGGAATTAATATTTCTGATTATGATGTTGTGCCAGTAATCCTTAATTGCATGCCTTTCTCTTGGA
Source organism: Shewanella sp. SM74 (assembly GCF_025653725.1). Lineage (NCBI taxonomy): Bacteria > Pseudomonadati > Pseudomonadota > Gammaproteobacteria > Alteromonadales > Shewanellaceae > Shewanella > Shewanella sp. SM74. Next base: position 2,599 of record NZ_JAKKRZ010000006.1, read on the forward strand.
AAGGAAAATACAAAAATGTTTATTTTACAGACGCATCATCACTTAACCGATTTTTAACCTCAGGCCATATAAACGCAGTAGTATCCAAGAGCAAAGGAAAGCAAAGAGTTCTAGAAAAAAATGCAGTTTATAGTTTATGGGAGTCTGAAACTCCTTCTGCAGATGATTTAATTAGACAGTTTGAAAACCCAATTCAACTGCAGGGGCATTTAAAAAGTAGAGTAATAGACAGAAGGTGGTTCTATAGCAATAGTACCTCTGCATTCACCGTAGATACATTTTATACTGATTCAAAATTACTCAAAAAAAATGAGAAGAAAATTTTTGGGAAAAGTATACCACCAGAAAATAAAAATAATAAAAAAGCTAATAAGAGAAAAGCGACAAAACTTTCAAAACGTAAGAATAGACGCTAAAGAATTCATATAATCGGATAGCCGGAGGTATCTAGCCTCCAGCCCCACACCATCCTGCATGCGGCTCCGCACAGGGCGGTTCATTTAGAACGCCTAACCTGCTTTTTGGTTAGGGTAATGAACTGCGATCCATCCATCTCTCAGTGAATATAGTCCTGCTTTCTTAAGATACTCGTTACTCAGCGCTTGCTGTATCCTTGGTTTTTTCGAACTTCGCCATGGCCCTTTGCTTGTGATCCCACAGGCAACGGCTGCTTGGATCCTGACGCCACGTTTAAGTAAGTTTTGTACCTTAGTCCGCGGTTTTCGCCACTGACGCCAGTAGCACATACGCACTCGACGACGGATCCAATGGTCTAAATCGACGCACCCTTGATAAGCGTTGGCTATGCCAAAGTAGTTGATCCAATAAAACATGGCCACCCACGATTATTGCCTCGGATGGTAGCAATGCATAACATAGCGCTTGTGTCGGACAAATTTACCGCAGGGCGAGGCGTTATATGGCTTATCGATTATGCGCATTATTCATACTTAGGTTGTAAGAATGGATTTGAATAAATTTAGATAAAAAATCGACAATGATGTAGGGTTTAACTCGAAACGAACAATGCTGATGATTGTTTGTCTCATATTTTTAGCGCTAAACCTCAGCGGTGCGAAATTAGAAGAAGCTAATACTTTTATATTTATAATATGTGGGGTCAGTGTAAACTTTAATTGATCAGCATACTTTTCCTAATCCCACTATCCATCTTTAGAGCCTTAACTCTGACTCGTTTCTGTCCAAAAGTGAGTTGTGTGGTGTCGAGTGGAGATTGTACGATTAAGTCACGCTGTATAATCAAATCAGCCAGTTCGTGTATGAGTTAGTACAAAAAGGGGAGTCAGTTAATCTGACTCCCCTTTTTTGGAACGCTTGTTGGACTTACATTAAAACCTACGTTAGGCCCAAACTAGCGTAATGTTAGAACAATAAATGCGCTACACCTGCGATAACAGGCAGTGTCACTAAGGTGCGTAGAATAAACACCACGAAAAGCTCAACGAAGTTGACGGGGATTTTACTGCCGATAAGCAGTGCACCGACTTCACTCATATAGATCAACTGAGTCACAGATAAGGCTGCAATTACAAAGCGGGTCATATCTGATTCAATTGAGCTGGCAAGGATTGACGGAATAAACATATCCGCAAAACCGACCACGATTGTTTTAGAGGCTTCAGTGGCTTCTGGAATATGCAGTAATTCGAGTAATGGAATAAACGGCATCCCCAGATAGTTAAAGATGGGCGTGTGCTCGGCAATAATCAGTGCCAGCGTACCAATGGCCATTACCACAGGGATAATGCCAAATACCATATCGACAACGTTTTTAATGCCTTCATTTAAGACAGCTTTTATGCCACCGGCACTGGCGGCTTTTTCTAAGGCTTTATCAAAGCCCCAAGATAAGGCGCCATGTCCAGCAGGGATCAGCTCATCATCTGGCATGCGTGGTGTGTCATCTATGTAGTTGTCTTTCTTCCACGATAATGGTGGCAACTTAGGCACAATCACAGCGGCGGCAAAACCGGCGAGACACACAGTCAAATAAAAGGGCACAAACATATGCTCTAACTTAACTTGTGAAATCACCACTAAGCTGAAGGTAATCGATACCGCCGAGAAGGTTGTACCAATAACTGCGGCTTCTCTCTGGGTATAAAAACGGGCTTCGTATTGTTTGCTGGTCAGCAAAATGCCGACACTGCCATCACCTAACCATGAGGCCATACAATCGATAGCACTACGACCCGGTAGATTGAACACGGGACGCATGACTTTCGTTAAGAGTGTGCCAAAGAGCTCGAGTAGGCCGAAGTTCAGCAGCAGCGGCAGTAACATACCCGCAAAGATAAATACCGAGAACAACACAGGTAATAAGTCGTTTAAGACTAATGCGCCAGTGCTCGAGGAGTTGATGATCTCTGGACCTAAACCTAAGTAAGTCAGTACGATAAACACTGCACCTAAGATCCGAGTCGTCAACCACATAGGGCTGACATTCAATAAACCATTAAGGAAGTGATTTTGCGTAACGAATGTGGGCTTAAACACTTTTGACAGTAAAGAGGCCAGCGCCGTAGTCACAACAATAATAGTCACTATGAGGGTTAGCACACCGCTCAATGCGCCTTGCAGTGCTTTAGATATGATAGCGATAGGAATTGTGATCGCATCGTTGTAGCTGATAGGGGTCATAAATAACAACAGACCAATCAGCGAAGGGACGATAAAGGTGAGTATCGTCTTAATGTTTCGGTTTTTATTTTCAGTAGCCAATGTTGTACACCTTAAAGTACGAGTCGTACATGGTAAATTTGAATAAATAGCCGCACGTAACAAGCTGTCGACGCTAATTAAGGTGCATTTAAATTCAACTCAAAAACGAGAATGGGGAAGATTACTCGCTTAGCTTCTCTATGTAAAACGATTCGCTAGTTAGTTTGATATAAGCAGCAAAACAGCATAGTTATTTTACTTTAGTTGTCGATAAATTAAGAGTGGTTATATTGGATTTTATTACTGTAAAATCATTATTAAACATGGCCTTACAATCAATTACCTTAGGTTGGTTAACGACTGGTTAATTACTTGTTTACTGATGTGTGTGAAACTATCTAGATGTTATTTCTGCACAAAAAAACATCAGCAACTTTAGCGCTACTGCCATGTTGGCTGGTTTTCTGTTCGATTTGAAAGTGCAATAGAGATAACTCTGGCTATATAGCGTTGACGAGAACCTGTTGTGCATATCGCGGTAATGTTAAGGAGTCTTGGGTACTAGGACACATTTTTATGCGATAAGCCTTTAAATCGACTTATCTCTAAAAGTGACCTTCTCCACTATCTTGATGCTTTTGTGATTGACTAAAAAGTCGCAAATAACGATGAAAGTAAAAATATTATTCATAAAGCGGATACCCGCCGCTTTAAATCTTCTCATTTCCATGTAAGTTAGTATTACTCCCATCCAGCTCTAGTATTCATGATCGCAAAAGTACAGAAGGTTACGATTAAAGGCGGCTCAACACTGGCCATTAAGTTTGGTTTTTTGGGGATCTTTGGGCTTTTAATTGGCATTGTTATTACTGTTTTGGGGTTCGATGATTCTGAATTCCATCGCTTCAATTTTTTGAATCACACCCTAAGTGAATTAGGGACTTATGGTCATTCGTCTTTCGCTGTCATTCTTAACGGTGGATTGTTTTTTGGCAGTTTAAGCCTCGTTTTCTATTGTTTGTCTTCTTTGCAGCAGGTGACTTCTTGCTGGGGATACCCTTTCTTTATCAGTTTGGCTCTCACTTTTCTGGCTTTAGCGAGCGTGGGATTATTTCCGGTGAACGTGTATCACTTGCATGTTCTTGGGCTGAAATGGTTTTTCTATCTGGGGAGTTTGAGTTCGATCTTCTATTTAGCCTTGGTCTGTTTCGGCAAGTCTAACTTTGGCCGTTGGACTGGGTTGTTGGCGTTAATAGTCTTATGTAGCATGTTGACGTTTCTGTATGCACCACAGCTCAATTTAGGCTTGACCGAAGGTGATAGACCGTTTTATCAGGAGATGGTATTGCAACTGCCGCGTCCTACTTTGTGGTGGCCAGCCCTACTAGAATGGATTGGACTGGGAAGTTTATTGTGTTGGACAAGTGTGCTGCTTTTTAGCCAGTTAAGCTTCAGCCAAGATCCCAAAATCATTGGCTGAGTTATCTTTAAATTTAGGCTTATCTTCAGCTTTAGGCTATGGATTCACATGCACAGCAAGGCCCGCTTCACCAAACCAATAACCGTTGCACTGGGTTGTACCAAGTTTGCTATTCATCGAAAAATCCTGAGTATTTTTAGTCGCTTGAATCGTATCGACCAAAGCATTGGCTTTAGTGATGCAGTCAAGACTACTGGGTGATACTCGAAACACATCGACCCCCATTTGTGTCATTGCCGCTATTTCACTGCGTAAATCTAAACAGCTAGCGGATTGGGTTTGAATTCCATTGAGCCTGAGTAAAGGTTGCTGCTCTTGGGTTTGCGCGAGTAGTCCTTTATTGTATTCACGGCATACCGTTTCGCAATGATCTTTCGTGAGCTGTTTGTGTCTAGCGGTAAAGCAGCGCGCTGAATGGGCGAGTGGTAAATAGCCGTGGCCGAGCACTTCCACCTCAAATGATGGCTGCTCTTGAATCACTTGTTGTAACCAAGCCTTAGATAGCTCCACTGGCATCACAAATCTTTGCATTCCAAACCGCTGTAAAATGTCTAAACTAGCACGATTGTAGTTATTGATACTCGCGCCGCAGACAAAGGGTAACTTACGCTCTTTAGCAAGATACACTGCCGCCATATCGTTTGCTTCGACGATAAATTCACCGTTATCGACCTGGCGTTTGAGCTCAGTATATTCAGATGGCGCTTCGATTAAGGCCAGCGTTGAAAGCACGACTTCTTTACCCGCCTGCTTGAGCATTTGCGCCAGCTCTAGATAATCGCCCCACTTGAGTTCGCGTCTGCGGCTACAAACCGCCTCACCTAAATACACTAAGGGAATTTGACTGGCGGCGACTTGCTGGTAAAAGTCAGCGACTTGCTGTTTCTGCCAGCAATACAACAGTGGTCCTAGGGAAATCTTCATAAGGTGTCCTTTGTCAATCTTGCTCTCTATTTACCTTTTATTGCCAATCGCGCTCGTAGGCGCCAAGCGTAGTGATCTGACCCTCGGATACTTTCGCTAGGGCTTGTTCCCAATGGGGTTGATTTTGGCTTTGTGAGTACAGCGCTGGATTATTTAGATAGGTGTCTATGGCTTGACGCCATACTCGAGTGACTTGTTCAACATAGGCGGGGCTGCGTTGACGTCCTTCGATTTTCAGCGACACTATGCCAGCTTTGGCTAGCTCTGGAAGTAAGCTTAAGGTATTCAAACTGGTTGGTGATTCGAGTAAATATTGCGGCGAATCTTGATCTGCTGTGATGTAACGGCCTTTGCATACCACGGGATAACCCATTTGTTCGTCGAGGGCCGATTTATCAATTAATACATCGTTGAGCCGGGTTAATCTGTTCTGTCCTTCTTCTTGCCAGCGTACGTGTTTTGCTGGTGAACAAGATCCACCTGTGTTGGGCGATTGGCCCGTTACATAGGATGACAGCTGGCAACGCCCTTCGGCCATAATGCACAGACTACCAAAGGCGAATACTTCCAAGTCCACTGGGCTGACTTTAGCAAGATCCCGTACTTGTTTCATGGATAACACCCGTGGCAATACTACTCGGGCGATGTTAAAGGCTTCCTTATAAAAGCTCAGCGCCCCCAGATTGGTCGCACTGGCTTGCACCGATAAATGCAGTGGCAGGTTTGGATAGTGCCTATGGGCATAATCGAGTAAAGAAAGATCGGCGACAATTAATGCATCCATACCTAGTTTTGCCGCTAAATCGATAGCCTGATACCAACGATGCTCTTCACCGGGCTTTGGAAAAGTATTTAAGGTCAAAAAGATTTTTTTGCCGTGCTTTTGCGTCAGCTCAGTGGCTTCTTGCAATTTTGCGGGGGTGAAGTTTAATCCTGCAAACGAGCGCGCGTTGGTGTCGTCTTTTAACCCTAGATACACAGCGTCGGCTCCGGCATGTAATGCCGACTTTAGCGAGGCCAGATTTCCTGCTGGACACAACAGCTCCATAGTGATGCTCCCGATAAAATGATAGCCGCTGAGTGTAGGTAAGATTGAATGGCGATGAATTGATTTAAAACAGGTTTAAGATCATAAAATCCCGATAAACTGGGATATATCATGTTTTATTCTTGTAGGGTTCCCGCTATGTCCGCTGTTTTTTTCGCAAAATTTGCTCAGCAACTTTTAGAGTTCACCCCAAAAGCCATCGGCTTTCCCCTTGCTAAGATGCCGTTTAGCCTCAAAGCAAAAGCCATCAGCCAATTGCTTGAACTCTTACTTGCCGAGCAAGCTGCTGGCGATGAGCTTGGATTTTTGACGGATAAATGGGTCGCGATTCGAGTGGAAGATATAAACTTAGCCTTCGAAGTCAGTTTTAATGGAAAATGGCAAGTCAGAGAGCTCACCGATGCGCAGGTGACCTTTAGTGCCAACTCTGCCGAGCTAGTGTTAGTGGCGGCGGCGAAGGAAGATCCCGACACGCTATTCTTCCAGCGTAAGCTGAGTATTCAAGGTGATACTGAATTAGGACTCGAAGTGAAAAACCTGCTGTTAAGTATCGAATTTGCCAGTATGCCAGCGCCAATTCGTCTTAGTGTTGAAAAGCTTGCCGCTGTGATTGAGCGTCTGCAAATTGAAGCTAAACCGACAATTATTCTCGCCAAATCTCCAAGCTTTTAACGTTATGTAGTGAGACTACACACTGCTAATTCCATAAAGAAGCCCGCTAAGTTGTTATCTTAGTGGGCTTATTTTTATTTAAACTTTATTGTATGGTTTGGTCAATGAGTTAGTAGCTTGCACTCAGTTGTAGTCCCGAGTAGCTCGAATAAGCGCGTAACATCACATGGTAAGTTCCCGCTTGAGTCACGGTAATCGAACAGCTTTCATTGTTCCCGTTTTTATAGGGACGGCAATCATAGCTGGTGGTCGTTGGGGGAGTGCCTGCTTTGACATACAGGTCTACATCTCCAGTTCCGCCACTGGTGGCAATGTTGAGTTGGCTATTGGCTGGAACCACTATTTTATACAGTTTCTCTGTTGCCGTTGCCCCGCTTAAATTCGTGACAGGTACGCCATTGGTTAAGCAGTTTGCATCGGTGCAGTTTCCGCCACCATTCAGGTTATAGCTGGCTGTCAGTTGGGCATTGGCGTAATTATTATAGCCTTGCACCATCACATACCACCGACCCGCCGTAGGTGTCGTGAAGTTACAGCTCTCGTTGTTGCCATTTTGATAGGGGCGGCATTGGTAGCTTGTTGTCGTCGGTTTTTGCCCTTGGCTGACATAAATATCCGCATCACCAGAACCACCCGCTAGATTGATCCCTAAACTTGCCGCATTGACTGGGACATCGATGTAGTAATACGTCGCAGAACCTGTGGCACCACTGATTGCGACACCCACATTATTTTGCAGCGGTGTTTCATCGACGGGGCAATTATTGCCACAGCCACCATCATCGCTTGCAAGTGAAAAGAGTAATTTATTGGGTGAACCTGTTTTCGCGTCTGTAACTTTATTTGACGTGGCGCGTGTCGTAAGTAAGTTTGTCACCTGTGCGGGAGAGAGATTTGGATTTTCATCTAAGTATAATGCGGCAACGCCTGCCACATGTGGGGCTGCCATTGAGGTACCACTTATGGTATTAGTCGCTGAATTCGAGTTATACCAAGCGGACGTAATGCTCGAACCAGGCGCATAGATATCAAGGCAAGTCCCGAAGTTAGAAAAACTCGAGCGGGAATCGTTACTGGTGGTTGAACCAACCGTGATGGCATTTACCGCCCGTGCGGGTGAGTAATTACAGGCGCTGCTGTTGTCGTTACCCGCCGCCACTACGAAAGTGACCCCTGCGGCAACTGCGGCATTGACTGCATCATCAGTTGCTTGGGAGGCTCCTCCTCCTAAACTCATGTTTGCGACGGCGGGGCCGGAAGCATTGTTTTTCACCCAGTTTATCCCTGCAATCACGCCAGAGTTACTACCTGAACCTGAACAGTTGAGTACTCTGACGCCCACAAGATTGACGTTTTTAGCCACACCGTAGGTAGTGCCGCCAACAGTTCCTGCCACATGGGTACCATGGCCGTTACAGTCAGTCGCATCGTAATCATTATCCACAAAATCATAGCCACTGCTGGCGCGACCACCAAACTCATTGTGAGTATTAAGCACGCCAGTATCGATCACAAAGGCGGTTACACCAGAGCCGTCGAAATCCGTGTGATAGTTACTATCCAATGGCAAGTTTCGTTGATCGATTCTGTCTATGCCCCAGGTCGGACTCGGTTGATTGGCATTGGCTTCAACCATAGGCGTTACTGACATGATTTGATCTTGTTCTATGTATTTCACATTTGGATCTTTACGCAGTGCTTTAATCTGTTGGGCGCTGGCCTTGATGAGTACACCATTGAGCACATTGCCAAAGTTTTTCATCACAGTGACATCATATTGGTTGACTAAACTCTCGGCTTGTTTCGTCGCGAATTCAGCTATGGTGTTGTTATTACTTAGATTAAGAACGCTTGGGGTATTGAATACAACAATGTAAGTATCTTTGATGGCTTTAGATTGCGGGACACTTACTATACTCGCTTGGTATTCATTAGCGTTAACAGGGAAGTAAGCAAGTCCAGTTGCGACCGCGACTGCAATTAAATGTTTCTTATGCATGTTGAACTCCATTTTCTTTTTATGTCTCCACGGACTTCGAGACATAATTCAATGTAGAAGGTATTTTCAACCTGCCCAGTTCGGTGCTTAAGGCGTATCTAATTTACAAGGTTAAAATGTAACACTTGATTTACAATTTGGCCGTGGATGGCTTTTTACTTAGCTAAAGAGTGAGGTGTACAAATAAGCGTCAAAATAATAACTATTAGTCTATTAAAACAACCTAGTCTGTAAAAGTGGTGATTTATCAAGCGATATTTTGTCCGAATCACAAACTGTGAAGCAGTGATAAATTCCGTCTGCTACTTTTTTGACATTCACCGCTGAAAAGAAGTCAGTCTAAAGTAGTGTTTTGACTAATGCTGAAATAAAGGCTTGGATTTAAGCGATTTAAAGGTTTTTCATACCGTTAAATGCATCTTTATTGTGATTTTTTATGCGGCTTGTTTTGCGCAGGTTATGGCAGGTATTAGGGTAGATTTGACCGAGAGGCATTATAGCCACTCGGTCAGGTGACGTGATTAAGCTTTTTGCGTTAACACGGCAAATTTCACTAACAATTCGTCGTTAGATTCGACACGGTTTGGATCTGGGTCGATGCAATCAATGGGGCAGACAGACACGCAAGTCGGTTTGTCGTAGTGACCCACACATTCGGTGCAACGGTCTGGATCGATTTCATAGATCTCTTCGCCCATAGTGATGGCCTGATTAGGACATTCAGGTTCACACATGTCGCAATTGATGCAGCTATCGTCGATCAGTAGTGCCATGATCTTAACCTAGTTCATGTGGGTTGCGAGTATCCTGACCTTGGGGCAAGTTACGCAGCAAAATACCGTGGCTCAAATCGACTTCTTTCGGCACGGGTAGATACACAGTGTGCCCAGAACCTAAACCGGCTTCAACTGCTTCAGCTTTGCGATTTTCGAGTTGTTCAATCGTCAAACTGATATTGCCCTGCGGCGTCATCAGTTCAACACTGTCGCCAACGGAGAACTTGTTTTTTACTTCAATTTCGGCCAATCCTGCAAGATTACGTTTTCCCGTCAGTTCACCTACAAATTGTTGGGTGTCACTAACTGAGTAGCCATAGTCATAATTTTGGTATTCATCATGCACATGGCGACGTAAAAAGCCTTCGGTATAACCACGGTGGGCTAGGCCTTCTAATTGATTCATTAGACTGCGGTCGAAATCTTTACCCGATGAAGCATCTTCAATCGCGCGGCGATACAGTTGTGCGGTACGGGCAACGTAATAGAAGGACTTAGTGCGGCCTTCAATTTTGAGTGAGTCTATGCCCATTTTAGTCAGGCGCTCAACGTGCTGAATGGCCCGTAAGTCTTTAGAGTTCATGATATAAGTGCCGTGCTCATCTTCGAAGGCGGGCATGTATTCGCTGGGGCGATTGGCTTCCTGTAGTAGGTAAATTTGATCTGTGGGAGCGCCTGCACCTAAGGTCGTTGGCGTTTCAATTTGCACCGCATTTGGCATGGCAATGATGTCACCGCTGTCATTTTGCTGCGCTTCGTGTACATCGTATTTCCAGCGACAAGCATTAGTGCAGGTGCCTTGGTTAGGATCGCGTTTGTTGATATAACCCGAGAGTAAACAACGGCCTGAATACGCCATACACAGGGCGCCATGCACAAACACTTCAAGCTCGATATCGGGGCAGCGCTGACGAATTTCTTCGATTTCATCTAAGGACAATTCGCGTGACAGGATCACGCGTTTGATGCCTTGGGTTTGCCAAAACTTTACCGAGGCCCAGTTGATGGCATTCGCTTGCACGGATAAATGCACCACTTGATCAGGAAACGCTTCACGCACCATCATGATTAAACCGGGATCGGACATGATCAGTGCGTCAGGCCTCATCACCACTACGGGTTCCATGTCCTTGATATAGGTTTTTAGCTTGGCATTGTGGGGGGCGATATTGCTCACCACATACAGCTTTTTACCGAGTGCATGGGCTTCTTCAATCCCAGTGGCAAGGTTTTCCATTTTAAAGTCATTGTTACGTACCCTTAGACTATATCTTGGCTGACCGGCATACACTGCATCTGCGCCATAGGCAAAGGCGTAGCGCATGTTCTTTAAGGTTCCAGCTGGAGACAGTAGCTCAGGTTTAAACATAATCACTCTCAAATGGGTTAATAAATGACGCGGTGCGCGGGGGCGGCATTTTACACAATGAAAGTAGGGGTATGCAAATTGCCTTAGTTAACTTTAGCAGTACTTCACATTTTACGAATATAGTGAGTTTGGCTTAGATCGACTGGAGCGGAATATTTCAACTTGAGTGATGATTGAGGTCGATGTTCAAGACAGATAAGTAAGGCAAAATTGATAACGCAATCATACAAATTATTAACGTCTGCAGTTTTTTCTAGGCATCTAATGACAGCCAACTGATATACTCCAACAATCCAATGTTGATGTTTACAGATTGATGGGAGTTAAGATGTCTACCGAACATCTACTGTTAGTCAGTTTATTAAAAAAACTAAAAGATGATGCCTTAGTGCTACCGACCTTGCCTGAAGTGGCGATGCGGGTGCAAGAAGTGGTCGGACGCTCCGATGCGAGCCTTAAACAAGTGGCAGAAGTGATCGGCCAAGATGCAGCGATTTCTGCGCGTATTATTAAGGTCGCCAACAGCGCGCTATATAGCCGAGGCGTACCCGCTGAAAGTATCAACAGTGCGGTTTCTCGTATTGGGTTAATCCAGATTAAAAGCATTGCCACTTCGGTGGCGATGGAGCAATTATTCATTTCCACCAATGAAATGGTGTGGGAAGTCATGGACGAAGTGTGGCGTACCTCAATCGATGTAACCGCTGCGTCTTGTGCCATGCTGCAGATGTACAATAAGCGCCATTCAACCAGTCGGTTAAATTTTGATACCTTAACCTTAGCTGGACTCGTGCATAACATTGGCGCCTTACCTGTATTAACAGAAGCGGAGGCGCATCCCCATTTATTCACTAGCATTGATCAATTACGCGCGCTCGTACGTAAAATGCAAGGGCCTTTGGGTCGTGCTGTTTTGAAAAGTTGGGATTTCTCTACCGAAGTGATGGAAGTGGTTGAGCGTTGGGCTGATTTACCTTATCTACCCGATCATGTCACCTATCTCGACTTTATCCGTGCAGCGGCCTTTTATACCGGTGAATTGCGAGCGGGCACTGAACTAGAGCAACGTCTCGGTGTGTTTGTCGCCCGTGGATTACCTGTGACGACCGATGATTTAGCCAGTGATGAGTTTATGGAAAAATTCCATTCAATTAGAGAAAGTTACCAATAATCGTTAGGCCTAAATGGAATTCAAATGGCGCTGATATCTTTTATCGTGTCATTTGAGAAAAAGCTTACGTGGTATGGCAGAGGCCAAGGTATGTTCGTAATCGGGTTAGTTGTCGCTTCTCTCGCTTTATTGATATTTTCATTGTATATCCTGCAGGCAAAATACAGATCTTTACGGTCGCAGCAAAAATTCTTAGCACAGCTTTGTACCCAGCTAGAGCAGCAAAAGGTTGAACGCCAAGCTTTAGACATTGGCATTGTCCCCCAAGCGTTTGCTCCTCTCTACCATACTTTAAATGAATTATTAAAGGCGTTACCGGCAAGTGTGGGCAAGGATAAGCTAACAGGACTTGTTAATCGTGTCGGCTTGAAACGTACTCTTACCGGCATGATGCCGCTGACTCAAGGGACATTAGTGCTAATTGATATTTATCGATTTCGCTATGTGAATGATCTCTTTGGTTTTGTGTTTGGCGATATCCTGCTGAAGCAATTTGCCGAACGCCTAAACAGCTTAAGTTTATCCCCGAGATTAATCGCACGCCTCAATGGTGATGAATTTTGTTTGTATTACGAGCAAGCGTTGACTGAGGAGCAATTAGTCCACTTAAGAGGGCGGTTGCAAGTGCCTTTTAGCATTAAGAACACACCCGTCAGCGTTAAGCTTCAAATCGGCTGTCTGCATTTACAAGAACACCACGCCGACACGAGTCAGATGCTACGTCGAGTCGATTTGGCGCTGAAGAAAGCCCGCCATTCTCGTAGCGCGATTGCATACTATGCCCAAAATGATGATATTCGTCAGTTAAGAGAACTGAAAATTATCGATAGTTTGCCTAAAGGTTTGCAACGTAATCAAGTATATATGGTGTATCAAGCTAAACAGGATATTGCCACGGGTCGATGTTTTCAGGTTGAAGCCTTGATGCGTTGGGAGCATGACGAACTCGGCATTATTTCTCCTGGAGAATTTATTCCCTTAGCCGAATATGCTGGCATGATTGATTTAGTCAGCCAATGGGCACTTGATCAGGTTTTAGCACAGCAGGCAAAATGGCGCGCGGCGGGGATACAATTGTGTGTTGCAGTTAACCTGTCGACACGGGACCTTGACAGTGAAACCTTACCCCAAGAAATTGCTGCAAGATTAGCCTATTACCAGCTCCCACCCGAATCCTTGATGATCGAAATTACTGAAAGCACTTTAATGGCGGATTTAACTAAGGCGGTTGAGACGTTAGGAAAGATACGTGCCTTAGGGGTTAGACTTGCAATTGATGATTTTGGTACGGGTCATTCTTCCTTAGCTTATTTAAAGCATTTACCCGTTAATGAAGTCAAAATCGATAAAGCCTTTTTAAAGGATCTAGAGCAGGATAAACCGTCGGAATACATCCTCGAAGCCAGTATTAATATTGCCAAAAAACTCGGCTATGAGGTAACTGTTGAAGGAATTGAAACGCTTGAGATTAGAGATAGGTTAGTGGCTATGGGGGTTGATACTATACAAGGTATGTATTACGCGAAGCCCATGAGTGCCGCCGAACTCGAAATGAACTGGGCCCAACTACATAATACAATCTAAACCTTGTGCTCATTAAATTAAGCGCTCGTCAAATCAAATGCTTGTTAAATCAAGAGTATTAAGGCTTGCAACCGAGCCTTAATACTGTCCAGTTATCGTTATTTGAGTTGTACTTCTTTGAGTGATTTTTGTTGCCTTTGCTGATGTCGAAATAAGCTCAGAAAATCGCGCGCGTACTTGTATGTAAGAGTATTAGCTTTGTTCGCTTGATGTGAAACCAAGACTTAATATGGCGATTAACTCTGCCGGCATAGGCGCTAATTGACGGGCTTGATTCATACACACCATTTCTATGGTTGCAGTGACAGCAGGTTTTTTGCCCTGAGGGCGCCAAATTTCCTGTAGCCACACAGTGCGATACTTGCTCTCAAAGTAAAATTTAGTCCGTACATCGATAATATCGGCAAATTCCACCCCCTCATGGCATAGCATATCGCTACGATACACAGCAAAACCCAGTTGGTTTTGTTGCCATAATGCACTTAAACGCTCAGCACCAATCACATGCTCACGGGCTCGCTCGAAGTATTTCAAAAAGTTGGGGTGATACACCACGCCAGAAAAATCAGTATCTTCATAGTAGATTTGCACTGGGAAAGAAAAGGTCGGGCTAAATTGCGGCATGGGGTACGGCTATTCTAGATAGTTTTATTGCGCAATAGTTTAGCGGCTTATCTCTTAAAACAAAACCTCTAATGCGGAGAGACAAAAGCGCTGTTAAAGGAAATGTGCAGACTACTTTAGGTCGGCAACGGCGATGCTTAATCTGGACATGATTGACAATGTGACGACTGAAATAGTCATTAGATTCGATTATGGGACGCTTTTCTGCTTATAGATAAAATGCTTGTTACCCAAAAAATATCACGCTAATCAGGCAGTAAAATCACACTATCGTGCCTAATTCATTAATCCCTTCCTATACTGATAACTGCAATCCCTTTCTTACGTTGATTTGCTAGGTTGAGAGCTTTATATGAGCGAAATTAAAAAATCAGAAATATTGACAGAGAGTGGCACAAATGAACTCGAAATTATTGAGTTTCATCTACATAAGACACTTCCTAACGGTTGCCATAAGGTGTGCCATTACGGTATTAATGTCGCCAAAGTGAGAGAAGTGATTAGGGTGCCAGAAACGTCAGATTATCCCAATGCCCAGCGGCACATGGTTGGGGTGTTCTCGCTGCGAGAAAAGTTGATCCCTTTGGTCGATCTAGCCGGATGGCTCGGAATATCGACACCTGAGGATTTAACCCACAAAGTGGTCATAGTGACTGATTTTAATAAGATGATTAATGGGTTCTTAATCGATAGTGTTCGTAGCATCCATAGAGTGTCGTGGGAGCAAGTTGAATCGCCGAGTCAATTTTTAGAAGCGGGTGAAAATGATTGTGTCGTTGCCGTAGTGCGCCGTGATGGCATGCTCATTATGATATTGGATTTTGAGAAAATTATTGCTGACATTAATCCTGAACTGAGTATGGATAAGTACGATGTCACGCTCGATAGAAGTGTACTGATCAATGATAAAATGCTGGCGAAACGTGAAGCGAAAACGATTTTAATTGTCGATGATTCCGCTTTTATTCGTAAGATGATCGAAAATACCCTTCGCAGCGCAGGTTACAACATTATCACAGCCAAAGATGGTGGTGATGCCCTTGAAATGCTGATGGAATTTGAGAATCTTGCTGACCAAGATAATGCTTCTATTTCTGATTTTGTCAGCGCCATTATTACGGATGTTGAGATGCCTCGCATGGATGGCATGCATTTGGTGAAACGCTTAAGAGAATCCAAGGCGTATCGACAAATGCCAATTGTGATGTTTTCCTCTTTAATGAGTGAAGATAACCGCGCAAAGGCGATGGCATTAGGTGCTAACGATACCATTACTAAACCAGAAATTGGTCGTATGGTCGGTATGATAGATAAATACGTATTCGAAGAGTAATGCTATTTCATTTAGCGGCGATATTTGAATATGGGGTATTCGAGTCATCGCTATCAACGTCTTGAGTGATTCTTCAATGACAAACCATATCAAAGTAAAAAGCCATATTCACCGAGGCGAATATGGCTTTTTTGTAGGGTAAACGTTGTTTACTAGCGAATGATCATTTGATCGCGCTCTGGTCCAACAGAAACCATGCTAACGCGTACACCCATTAAGTCTTCAATACGTTCAACATATTGTTGTGCGGCGACTGGCAGGCTTTCGAAGGTGCGACAACCAGTAATATCTTCGCTCCAGCTTGGCATTTGCTCGTACACTGGGCTTAACGCAGCAGTTTGTGGCCAAATTGGGTTCTCTGTGTGTTCACCTGCATAGGCAACACAGATTTTCAGATCTTTCATGCCAGAAAGACAATCAATCTTAGTCAGGGCAATTTCGGTTGCTGCTTGTAGCTCAACACCATTACGGGTGGCAACAGCATCAAAATATCCCATGTCACGTGGACGGCCTGTCGTTGCACCAAACTCGTTGGCATTTTCGCGGAAGGCGTCTTGCTCTTCCATTGCGGTCACTAACGTGCCTGTGCCGACTGATGAGCTAAAGGCTTTCGCGACAGCAATTACGCGCTCTGGACGCAGGGCAGGTAAACCGCTGCCGATACCCGCGTAAGCCGCAGTCACGTTTGAAGATGTGGTATAAGGATATTCGCCGTAGACTAAGTCGCGGCCAGCACCTAATTGCGCTTCAAACAGTAAGCTCGCATCTTGTTTTTGTAATGCTTTTAATGGCTCTGTCACGTTACAAATAAACGGACGCCAAGGTGCCGTCACTTCTAATAACCATGCGGTCATTTCGGCGGCGGTTTGATTAAAATCGCAGCTTGGATAAAGTGCTTTTAACTGTGGCAATTTCCAGTCGAGCATAAATTGAATACGCTCTTGCAGCACTTCAGGTTGGTTTAACCAGCCGACTAAAATGCCTTTCTTCATCACGCGATCGCCATAGGCAGGCGCAATCCCTTGACGGGTTGAACCATAGGCGAGGTCGCCAAGACGTTGTTCTTCTAAGGTATCTTCTAATGCATGTAGAGGTAAGCACAGGGTAGCACGGTCAGAAATGCATAATTTGACTTCAATGCCAGCCGCTTGCACTTCAGCAATTTCTACACTGAGTTTTTCAGGACTGATCACCATGCCAGGGCCTAAAACTGCAACGCAGTTAGGGTTGAAAATGCCACTTGGTAATTGGTGTAATTTAAAGGTGCCATAGTCGTTGACGACGGTATGACCAGCGTTGTTACCACCTTGAAAGCGAATACTGGCAGCGGCATCCGCGGCTAAATAATCTACGATGCGGCCTTTGCCTTCATCACCCCAATTTGCACCCACAACCACGATCGACGGCATAACAACATCTCCTCATTGATTAAGACGCTATGCTAGACCCGTCAATTGAATAAGAGAAATTAATTATGGTTATCATCCCAATAAGAATTTCATATATCATTGGCTATCATTAACTCTA
Source organism: Shewanella sp. SM74 (assembly GCF_025653725.1). Classification (NCBI taxonomy): domain Bacteria; kingdom Pseudomonadati; phylum Pseudomonadota; class Gammaproteobacteria; order Alteromonadales; family Shewanellaceae; genus Shewanella; species Shewanella sp. SM74. The sequence goes on from NZ_JAKKRZ010000006.1 coordinate 19,788, forward strand.
ATACTTTGCAAAAGGTGACGTGATGCTCGATATCCATTGGTTAAAGACCTTCGTGACTTTGGCTGAATACAAGCATTTTGGGAAAGCGGCCACAGCGCTGCACATGACGCAGCCCAATGTTAGCTTGCATATTAAGCAGTTAGAGCAAAGCACTCGAGTCAAGCTGATTGACCGTAATCCCTTTCGATTAACGCAAGCGGGATTTCGCCTGTTAGAGAGCAGTCAGAAGACGTTAATGGAGCTGCAAATTTGTCAGGCGGATCTCAATGCGATTAATGACCTTAGCCAAGGCACATTGACCATTGCCGCCAGCGACATTATCTCGCGGTTATTGTTGATCCAGCCGTTTCAGCTTTTTAAGGCGGAGTTTCCGGGAATAGATTTCTCACTGCTCAACACAACCTCATCACAAGCCTCTGAATTGGTGAAAAATGCCGAGGCCGATTTAGGGTTTGTGATTGCGCAGAAGGAAAGTCAGCCACTGCATTTTACTGAGCTACAACAGATTAAATGGTGTGCAATCGGAGATAATTTACAGCAATGGCAGCAGGCAAAACCCTCTGTGGATACGCCCTTAGCTGAGCAACCGACGTTGATTTTATTAGGACACGATACGCGAACCCGCGAATTATTAGATCCCGCATTACCGTCGCTGAACTTATCGAATTACAGAATAATGGAAGTCGGCAGTGTTGACGCGCAAATCGATTGGGCAGAGGCGGGATTTGGTGTGGCGATCGTACCGGAGTTTTCTGTTTACACTAAGGCGAATCTCACCACTAAAGTCACTCCTCTACCGCAATTCCCTACAACGAGTTTAGGTTATATTGTGCGCCAGAATCAGATCCTGTCGAAGGCTATTAAGCAGCTGTTATATTGGGTGAATCAAGAGATCATTCGCTCGCAGCGGTAATCTATCATTCGCTTGTAGCGATAGTGGATTAGTCAGCGACTAAGAGCAGTTTGTCGTATTGGCCTGTGGCTTTTAGCTGTGATAAGCCAGCGTCGAGTTGGCTTGCTAAGGTTTGTGCTTGCGGATTTCCTTTCGAGAAGGCCAAAAAAATATCGCTGCTGTGGTTAGCAAATGCAGGAATAATCTCATCATCTACGCCCATTTTTTTCAGGTTTTCCTTCGCGACTAAGTCGAACATCAAGGCGGCATCTATGCGACCAATCAACAATAAATTGATGAGCTGTTGTTGGTTGGCGACGGTGACAATATTGAGCTGTTGCTGTTTAACTAATGTGGGAAACTCATCGCCATATTCATAGCTTTTAATCACGCCGATAACGGTGCCTTTAGGTAGAGCCCATTTATTGTCTGCCAGAATAGGTTTTTGTTTCTTTTGATAAAAAGAAGCCGTGGCGATAAATAATGGGGTGTTTCCAAAGATGAAGCGTTGCTCAGTACTGTTCTCGCGGGTGACGTTAAACACCCCATCAACTGCACCTTTTTCCGCCATCATTAAGGCGCGGGAGTAGGGTACAACTAAGCTATTCACTTCAATATGCGACTGTTTAAATGCGGCTTGGATTAAACGATGGGAAATACCTTGACCAAACTGATTGGCGAAAGGTGGCCAACTGTCTTCTGCGGCTAAGGTTATGGCTTGAGGTTGCGATTCTGCTGGTATTGCATTACTTTCTTTAGCGAGTGCCATGTTGCAAATAATGGATACGAGCAATAAAACGATGCTAAGTATCAATGCTGACGGCAAATTTAATGCCTGCTGCATCCTGAGCCTCATTCTGTTCCCTGCACGCATTTTGCTTCCATCTCCCCGCTTAATATATGGCTTTTATAGCATAAAGAATTATATCTAGACTAATGATTTGAATATTAATTACTGATAGTTAGTCCTTTTGTGATGTTTATAGGATATTTAAACAACCTCAGTTTACTGTGTGCGGGTCTATTATTTTTATGTACTGTGTTTAAGGGGAATTTTACGCTGGGCAACACATGAACTGGTTTAGCTTTCTTGTTAATACCAATCGTACTAAATATCTGTTCATTCAGCGGGATTTCAACGCGCTTTAGACAAGGCGAAGGCTTGAAGGCATAGTGGTGCTCTGTCGAAAGCCTTGAACGCAGTATAAAGCGCGTTAAAACCCGCCCTTCGGGAGCCTCACAGGCATCCCACTCCCGTGTTGCATTGACTTAAAAGGGAATCACCATTTCTGCGTCAATGCGCCTTGGATTGAGATGCCTGTGAGGCTCTGAACTGATTAGATATTTAATGTGATTGGTATAAGTAGAAGAAATTGAACTGGATAAGTTTCAATGCTGCCATCAAACGAATCGCTAAATTGTTTAGTGAGGTTCGTTTGATGGTGATGTGTGTTGATCTTAGCTGCGCTATTTGACCTTAGTGGCTTGCATAGTAATCCAAGTCTTATAGGGCTGATACTTGTCATAGCACCAATGGAATAGCGTGCTATAGAAGAAGAAAAAGATCAAAAAAACCGCCTCTAAGCCCATGGCTGCCAACCAACCTATTTGTAGAAACCAGGCGATGGTCGGTATGCTAATGAAAATAAGTCCCCCTTCAAATCCAAAGGTATGCAGTATTCGGGTTTTTAAAGTGCGTTGCTCTCGATTTGCCCCAAATACCCTGTCGAATCCTAGGTTGTAGAAGTAGTTCCATACCACGGTATAAAGACTCAAAGCGATACCGACTATGACAAGCTCACTGGTTCCCTTGCCTGATATGAGGGCAGAAACGGGAATAATAATCGCGAGTGCAATCGCTTCAAAGAGTAAGGCGTTAAAGATACGTTCTGTCGTTTTCATGGCTATTTCCCATTCATTCAATGTGACTATGGCCATAATTTTATCTAGTATAGGGATAACTAATAGTTAGATAGTATCGGTAAAAGCGATATGTTTAGTCTCGAACAACTCGAAGCCTTTATGGAAACCGTAGAATCTGGTTCATTTTCGAATGCCGCAAGGCAATTGAAGAAAGCACAATCCGTGGTTAGCCAGCATGTGATGAATCTTGAAATTGACTGTGGGGTTGAGTTATTTGACCGTTCGGGTCGTTACCCTGTATTAACGGCCGAAGGCAGTAAATTACTGCCCTACGCAAGAGCGACGATTCTTCAACATCGTAGACTCAAACATACCGCCTTATCGCTCTTTGGTAGTCAATCTTCAGAAGTGTGCCTTGCGATGGATGAAGGCATTCCGATACAGAGAATATCGGAAATTATTCAGTTGTTAGAAAGTGATTTCCCTAATATCGAACTCGAGTTTCTCAGTGCCTCAAGCATAGATATTATCGACATGGTACATTCGGGAAGAGCATCTACAGGACTGATTTTTAGCGAATTATCTATGCCAAGTAGTATAGATTTTGAGAGTATTGGTGTGATTGAATTCGATCTGTATGTGGCGAGTTCGCATCCCTTAGCGAAATCAGTTGCACCGAACATGGACTCATTGCGACTGTATCGACAATTATGCATCCGCTCACGTAATACTAAAACCAGTAGTTTTCAGCAGGCATTCAGTCCTGATGTTTGGTATGCCGATAACTATTATGTGTTATTGGAGCTCGCATTACAGGGCCATGGTTGGTGTCTGTTACCAGAGCACATGGCATCCAGCTCAGTTTTATCGGGCAACTTGACTCGGGTCCCTATAGAGTTTGAGCAGATAGGCTGGTATGCAAACGTCGATGTGATCCAGCATCAAGATAAAAGCAGCCTGCCATTATTGAAACGACTCAGACAACTGTTTAGAGAACTCTTGGTTGGACAGAAGTAAATGCTTGGACAGAAATAAAGCAAAGCATAAATAAAACCCCAGTTAAGTGAGAACTCAACTGGGGTTTATTGTTTGTGCGCATCAGGATTTGTGCATTAGGATTTATGGATCAGGACTCATCATTGCGCGGAAAGTTAGCGAGCACTAGCTCGGCGACTTTGCGTAATTCATTCGGGCAAATCCCACTGGTCGCTTGTACGGCCATGCCTTGCAATACTGTGCCGACATAACGGGCAAGCAATAACGGCTCGGCATCTGCGGGTAAATCCCCTTCATCTTTAGCGCGTTGCAATCTTTCGCACAGAGCGATTTCACCGTCGCGGCGACGATTAATCAAAGTGTCTTTAATCGCTTGCCCTGCTTCACTGCAGGTTAATGCTCCTTGAACAATCAAACATCCCTGCGGATGGCTTTTATCCACCAAAGAGCTCGCGGCCCCGAGCAGCATTGACTCGACTACCAGATAGGCGGTTTTCTGCTCCAGCGCGGGATAGAAAAACGCACAGGGGCGTTGTTCATATAATTCTATCGCTTTGAGAAATAACTGTTCTTTATTGCCGAAGGCGGCATAAAGGCTTGGCTTATTAATGCCCATAGCTTGGGTTAAATCGGTTAACGATGTACCTTCAAAACCTTTGCGCCAGAAGACTTCTAAGGCTTTGGCTAATGCATCGTCAGTGTCGAAGGCACGTGGGCGACCTACACAGGGCGTCTGGGTGACGGTTGACATCATTAGGCTCCTCAATTCTCAATTGCCCCTAGGATAGACATGGGTTTAGTCCGTGTCCAGCCACACTTGCTGACTGATGACCGACTAAGGGGATTTGTCTACTTAGTCATCCAATGTGTCACCTAAGTTCAGCATTCAATCCGTGTCAGTCGGCGTTCGCCTCAATATTCATAAAAATGCTTTGAAGATCAAACTTGTGGCTTTCCGCCTAAGGTCGCATTGCAAAGTAAAGGTCAGTGCGCGCTTTCAATTTAATACCAATCGGTACATAAATTTGTTGACAGAGTCATTTTACGCTATATATTACCGTCCAGTACAGAATATTTTTTACCAGTCGGTATTTAAATGTGTGTGGTTCGAACAGCGTGACATGCCCGCCACTTTGAGGATAGTAATATGAAGAGCAATAAACCCTTACGAATAATGATGTTAACGGCTGTGGCCGCTTTCGTTCTTTCTGCTTGTGGTGAGCAAACAGCGCAGCAGGGGCCAGCACCAAGTGCGCCTATGGTGGATGTCGCCCAAGTATTGCATGAGCGAGTGACCGAATGGGACGAGTTTACCGGCCGTTTACAGGCGCCAGAAAGTGTCACCCTTATCCCGCGTGTATCTGGATATATCGACTCAGTGAATTTTAAAGAAGGCGCCTTAGTGAAAAAAGGCGACGTATTATTCCGCATCGATCCAAGTGTTTTTGAAGTGGAAGTGGCCCGGTTAAAAGCAGATCTTGCTAGCGCACTCTCTGCTGAGCAACTGGCCACAAATGACTTTGAACGAGCCCATAAATTGTTTGACCAAAAAGCGGTGTCTGCCGAGTTACTCGATACCCGTGAGTCAAACAAACGTCAAACCGCGGCTGCAGTGGCCTCGGTGAAAGCGGCGCTAATGCGCGCCGAGCTTGATTTAGCTTATACCCAAGTACAAGCGCCAATTGATGGTCGCGTGTCCTACGCGAATGTCACTGCGGGCAATTATGTTACTGCGGGGCAGAGTGTGCTGACCAGCTTAGTCTCTACCGCCAGCATGTATGCCTATTTCGATGTGGATGAGCAAACCTACCTCAAATACGTGAAATTAACGGCCGAGAAGAAACGAAACGATCCCCGCGCTGGCGACAACCCTGTGTACATGGCCTTAGCCAATGAGCGTGATTATCAACATATCGGCATGGTCGACTTTGTGGATAATGCGATGGATAAACAGACCGGTACCATTCGCGTGAGAGCCTCTTTTGACAATGAAGACAATAGCTTATTGCCTGGCTTGTTTGCTCGTCTTCGCACAGCAGGTAGTGGCGCTTATGAAGGTATCTTGATTGACGATAAAGCCGTTGGCACAGATCTGAATAATAAGTTTGTGTTAGTGGTGGGCGCCGATGGTTTAGTTGAATATCGCGGCGTGACCTTAGGCGAAAAAGTCCAAGGACTGCGTATCGTGACCCAAGGTTTGATGGCCGAAGATAAGATCGTCGTCAACGGTATGCAGCGCGTGCGTCCTAAGATGCAAATTGATCCGCACATGGTTGAAATGGTCGACAGCGACAAGCTCGAAGCATTACGCCAAGCCCAGTTAATACTCGATAAAAACCAAGATCATTTGACGGCGCAAGCGGTCGAAACGGCGAGCCGCGGTTAAGGAATAACACACTATGTTGTCGCAATTTTTCATTAAAAGACCGATATTTGCAGCCGTACTGTCATTGCTGTTTCTTATCACGGGGGCGATTGCCGTTTGGCAGTTGCCTATTACCGAATATCCAGAGGTAGTGCCGCCAACGGTAGTGGTCACTGCTAATTATCCTGGCGCAAATCCTAAAGTGATTGCCGAAACCGTGGCTTCACCGCTGGAGCAGGAAATCAACGGCGTCGAAGACATGTTGTACATGTCATCGCAGGCGACGTCCGATGGACGTATGACCTTGACCATCACCTTTGCGATTGGCACGGATGTGGATAAGGCACAAACCCAAGTGCAGAGCCGAGTCGATCGCGCTATGCCGCGTCTGCCGCAGGAAGTACAACGTCTTGGTATTGTTACTGAAAAATCATCGCCGGATCTCACCATGGTGGTGCATTTGTTATCGCCGGATAACCGTTACGACATGTTGTATCTGTCTAACTATGCGGCGCTAAACGTCAAAGACGAGTTAGCGCGGATAAACGGTGTCGGCGCTGTACGTTTGTTTGGCGCCGGCGAATACAGCCTGAGAATTTGGCTTGATCCCAATAAAGTCTCGGCGCTGGGTTTATCGCCAGCGGACATTATTGCCGCCGTGCGCGAGCAAAACCAACAGGCAGCAGCGGGCAGTTTAGGCGCGCAGCCCAGTGGCAGTGCTGACTTTCAACTTTTGATTAACGTTAAAGGTCGTTTAACTGAACTGTCTGAATTTGAAGATATCATTATCAAAGTTGGTCAGAATGCTGAGGTGATCCGCCTTAAAGATGTTGCCCGCATCGAGTTGGGTGCAACGAGTTATGCGCTGCGCTCTTTACTCGATAATAAGGACGCGGTCGCTATTCCTGTATTCCAAGCATCGGGCTCTAACGCGATTCAGATTTCCGATGATGTACGCGCCAAAATGGCAGAGCTGTCTAAAGGATTCCCTGAAGGACTCGAATACGAAATCGTTTACGACCCAACAGTGTTCGTGCGTGGCTCGATTGAAGCTGTGGTAAAAACCCTGCTCGAAGCCGTGTTACTGGTGGTGTTGGTGGTGGTGCTATTCCTGCAAACTTGGCGCGCATCGATTATTCCGCTGGTGGCCGTGCCTGTGTCTTTGGTCGGTACCTTTGCCTTTATGCATTTGCTCGGTTTCTCGTTAAATGCTTTGTCGCTATTCGGGCTGGTGCTCGCCATCGGGATTGTGGTTGACGATGCCATCGTGGTGGTCGAAAACGTCGAGCGTAATATTGCCGCAGGATTAAGCCCAGTAGAGGCAACGCAAAAGGCGATGAAGGAAGTGACTGGCCCGATTGTGGCAACCACCTTAGTGCTGGCGGCGGTGTTTATTCCAACGGCCTTTATGAGCGGTTTAACCGGGCAGTTCTATAAACAGTTTGCCTTGACTATTACTATCTCGACCTTTATCTCGGCGATTAACTCACTCACTTTGAGTCCGGCATTATCGGCGCTGTTACTCAAGAGCCATGATGCACCTAAGGACGGCTTAACGCGTCTAATGGATAAGTTGTTTGGTGCTTGGTTATTTGTGCCTTTTAATCGCTTATTTAACCGTGCATCCGATGGTTATGGCTGGTTAGTGCGTAAGGTTATCCGTTTTGGCGGCATTATTGGTCTAGTGTATTTAGGCATGGTGGTGTTAACGGGTGTGCAATTTGCCAATACACCAACGGGTTATGTGCCCGGCCAAGATAAACAGTATTTAGTGGCCTTTGCCCAGCTGCCCGATGCGGCATCCCTTGAACGTACGGATAGTGTGATCAAGAAGATGTCTGAGATTGCGCTAAATCACCCCGGAGTAGCGCACTCGATTGCCTTCCCTGGCCTTAGCATCAACGGTTTTACCAATAGTCCTAACTCAGGCGTGGTGTTTGTTGCGCTCGATGATTTTGACTCGCGTACCAGTCCTGAACTGTCGGCGAATGCCATTGCAGGACAATTGAATCAGCAATTTGCTGCTATTCAAGACGCGTTTATTGCCATCTTCCCGCCGCCACCTGTGCAAGGCCTCGGCACCATAGGAGGGTTCCGTCTGCAAATTCAAGACAGAGCCAACCTTGGTTATGAGGCCTTGTATCAGGTGACCCAACAAGTGATGTATAAAGCGTGGGTCGATCCTCAGTTAGTTGGCGTTTTCTCTAGCTATCAAGTGAATGTGCCACAACTTGAACTGGATATCGATCGGACTAAAGCGAAACAGCAGGCTGTGTCGCTCGATCAAATTTTCCAGACATTACAAACCTATATGGGCTCGACTTATGTCAACGACTTCAATCGTTTCGGTCGAACCTATCAGGTGAATATGCAAGCCGACGAGGCGTTCCGTCAAAGTCCGCAGCAGATAAGTCAGCTAAAGGTACCGAATCTGAATGGTGACATGATCCCGCTAGGTTCGTTCATCAACGTCAGCCAAAGTTCAGGCCCTGATAGAGTGATGCACTATAACGGTTTCACGACCGCTGAAATCAACGGTGGTCCAGCAGCTGGTGTGAGTACCGGCCAAGCGCAGGCGGCGATTGAGAAAATTTTGGCTGAAACGTTACCTAATGGTATGACTTATGAGTGGACCGAACTGACCTATCAGCAAATTCTCGCGGGCAATACGGGTCTTTTAGTTTTCCCGCTGGTGATCATCTTAGTGTTTATGGTGCTAGCTGCCCAGTACGAGAGCTTAAGCTTGCCATTGGCGATTATCTTAATCATCCCAATGACCTTACTTTCAGCCCTCAGTGGTGTGCTGATTTACGGTGGGGATAATAATATCTTCACCCAAATTGGCCTGATAGTGCTGGTGGGGCTGGCGACTAAAAACGCTATCTTGATTGTCGAGTTTGCAAAGGAGAAACAAGATCATGGTATGGCACCTATGGAGGCGATATTAGAGGCTGCAAGATTACGTTTACGTCCTATCTTGATGACATCTATCGCCTTTATTATGGGAGTAGTGCCTATGGTGTTCTCCACTGGCGCGGGCGCTGAGATGCGCCAAGCCATGGGTGTGGCTGTATTCGCTGGTATGATTGGGGTGACTGTATTTGGTCTTATCCTAACGCCGCTGTTTTACTATGCCTTAGCAAAGAGAGGCGGTAAAAAAGCCGATGAGCATAAAGAGATAACAGTCGGTTAAGCTTGTTTTCTAGTTGAAAAACACATGAAAGGTCTACATTGAGTAGGCCTTTTTTGTTTATTCACGGCGAGAGCGATTAGATTTGACTATCTTTAGCTGGGGTTAATTAACATTAGGTCAATTGATGCTTAGTGATGGTATTGCTCGCCAGATTAAAACTAAAACCAGAAATGAGGAATATCGTTGGTATTTTCTGGATCATCAATAAGAAACAATGAATAACTATTACCAGACCATTCTGTTAGTTTATAACTTATTGCCACTTGAGTGCGTCATTATCACAGTATGATTAGAATGGTTACTGTTTTACGACTTTTCTATATAATTTGATGATTATTCAATGTATTAGTAATGTACAATGCTAGATGAATCTAGATCGTTTTTTTACGCAGAACTCAGCTAAGGTACTTGTTGGCCTTGCATCACTATGCCCGAGGTAACGGATGATCCTATATCGCGTTTTATATGCGTTAGTACTTTGCGTTTTGATCTATTTCACGCCTCAAGTCATGGCTGCTGAACTCAATATTAATGTAGTAGATCTGCAACAACAGGCCATTGCCGATACTGTTGTGGAGCTGATCCCTGCTGTAATGCCCGATAATGCGATACCTGTCGAGCATTATGAAATGTCGCAAAAAAATCGAACCTTTATCCCCTTTGTACTGGCGGTGCCTAAAGGTGCAAAGGTGGATTTCCCCAACTTAGATCGTACTCGCCACCATGTGTATTCTTTTTCAGAAGCGAAGCCTTTCGAACTTAAATTGTATGTGGGTCAGGCCGAAGCGCCGATTCAGTTCGATAAACCCGGTTTGGTCGCGCTTGGCTGTAATATTCACGATTATATGCAGGCATTTATCTATGTGGCAGATAGCCCTATTGTCGCGGTGACGGACGAAAAAGGTGAGATCCAGTTTAAGGGACTTACCGCCGGTCAATATAAAGTTAAGCGCTGGCATCCATGGCAGAGGGCGGCATCAGAGCCAACGGATTTACTGATAGTTAATGGTCCTAGTCAACTCAGTCTGTCCTTAGACATTGAGCGTCAAGCTAAACCGTCGGCTCCGCCGTCGGGATTTGGTCACTACGATTCTGAAGGTAAGCCATTACATGCTAAATAGTTTTCGCGCTCGGCTGATTTTAGTTTTCTTTATTGTGCTGACGTTAGTGCAATTTGCCACGGCATTTTCTGTGTTGACAGCGACCGAAAAAGATAACTTTTTACAGCAACAGAAAAGCCTCGATATTGGCGCGAATGTGTTTCTCGAAGTGTTATCGAATCGCGGTATTCAGCTCAGTCAAAGTTTGTCCGTACTCAGTGCCGATTTTGGTTTTAAGCGCGCGATTGCTACTGGTGAGCAAGAAACCATTGAGTCAGTGTTATCTAATCACGGCTCTCGTATTGGTGCCGACGCCGCTGTATTGTTATCACCTAAAGGGGAGCTCTTGACCTCGAGTTTGCCCGGACTCACTCAGGATGATATTCAATCCTTATTTAATATGACCACCAGCAATCATAATGCGTTATCTATCCTTAATTTTGATCATGCTAGCTATCAGTTTGTGCTGCAGCCGGTGAAGGCGCCGACCTTAATCGCTTGGGTTGGCATGGGTTTTTTATTGGATGAGAAGGTCGCCCAACAAGCTAAAGCTATTACGGGCATCGATGTGAGTTTTGTCAATCAGGCAACGGGCCGCACTGAAATAGCTTCAACCTTATCAGATAATGAAAAGTTAAGCGTAATTGAGCAGGCGAGCTTATTGCCTAGCTTGCTGAAAATGCCTAGTGAAAGTATTCCCGTAGATCATCTGTCTATGGGCATCAAACTTTATGATCACAACGGCAGCCAATTAGCGCTACTACACCAATCAAACCTCAAGTGGCAGCAAAGTTATCAGCAACTACGCAATAATATGCTGCTGATTTTTGCTTTGACCTTAGCGCTGGCGATTGCGATTGCGATTTGGTTGTCGGGCAGTTTGACTGAACCTGTGCATCAACTAGTGAATTATGCCCGCAAAATCGGTCAAGGTAAGCAGCCTGCCAATATTCAAGGTGCGCCAGCAGAGCTTAGGGTGTTGGCCAAGAGTTTATCCTTAATGCGCGATGATATTGAAGCGCGGGAAAAGGATTTAGTCTACCAATCTCGCCACGATAGCTTGACAGGTTTACTCAATCGTTTTGCGGCAAAACAGCATTTGGCGGATCTTAACGATAAATTATCCGGTGCTATGGTGTTGTTAGATATTAAACATTTCCGCCATATCAACGATATTATTGGTTTTGCCAACGCCGATACTTTATTACTGCTTTTTGCTCGTCGCCTAGAGCAATTAGCACCGACACCGGATTTGCTGGCACGATTAGACGGTGACTCATTTTTACTTCTGTATAGTCAAGGTATTCGCCCCGAACATTTACTGAAGTCATTGGATATGCTGGAGTCTCCCTTTCCAATCCAAGGCTCAAATATTTCTCTTACCGTGCGTGCGGGATTACTTGAAATCGATGGTAATGGTGCTGATATCGATGTGTTAGTGCGCCGCGCCGAAATTGCTCTCAATCAAGCCTGTCTCGAAGAGCAACGTATTGTCAGTTATCGTCAAGGCGCCGATGAAAAGTATCAGCGTGAGCTGACGATTATCCGTGATTTGCCTATAGGTTTAGCGCAAAACCAATTGTATTTAGTGTTCCAACCTAAAGTGGATTTACGCCTAAACCAGTGCACTGGTGCCGAGGCATTGATCCGTTGGCAACATCCTACGCTAGGGTTTATTCCGCCCGATGAATTTATCCAACTGGCTGAAAATTCAGGCAACATTGATATTGTTAGCCAGTGGGTATTGAAGCAGGCAATTCAGCAATTAGTGACATGGCAGCGGCGGGGTATAGTGCTAAAACTGGCTATTAACCTGTCGGCCCATGATTTAGTCGATACTCGCTTACCAAATCAAATCGCCATTTTACTGAAAGACAATAATCTGCCAAGCGGTGCACTCTGTATCGAAGTCACTGAAGGCGCCGTGATGAAAGATGCACAGACAGTGGTGAGTGTATTACAGCGATTCCGTGACATGGGCGTGTCTGTTGCCATTGATGATTTTGGCACAGGTCATTCATCATTAGCCTATTTGAAAATTTTACCTGTTAATGAAGTGAAAATTGATCGCAGCTTTATCAAAGACATGCTCACTGATAGCCAAGATGTGATGATAGTCGATACGAGTATTAAATTGATCCATGGCTTAGGTTTTACCGTAGTAGCCGAAGGGGTTGAAGAACAAGAAGGTGTTGAAATCCTGCGTAACCTCAATTGCGACATCATCCAAGGCTATGTGTTTTCAAAACCCTTAAAAGCGGCTGAATTTGATCTGTGGTTTGAAGCGTTTAACCGAGAAAATACAAGTATGCAGTAAAGGACTCATCATAGAAGGTCTTACTTAGAGCCTAAAATGAATATGTCAATTTAGGGGCTCTAATGCCTATCAGTAAGTGATAGGCATTAGAGTCGATGTAGTTATACTTTACAAATTGTTGGCTTTTGAGTTTGTGAAAAGTCTAATTCAACTAAGCTACCACATACACCATTCTTACATGACTGGACAGCTGCTCTTAAATACACTGAACGGTCTACAATAGTTTTTGGTACTGTTAAATCAAAAATATTAGCAAAGGAAACGGAACCAATAGAGCCTAATTCGTTAGTTTGCATTAGTTTGTAACTAACACCTTCTGTTTCATGCTGTAGTGAACCAAATTGAACATTATACATAGAGCAAGCACTAGGAATAACTTTTTTTATTTCAACAACATAAGCATCTTGAAACGCAGCATTAGTATTACCATAACGATGTTCTAATTTTACATTACCAATTTCTAAAGGGTCATTAATTAGAGCATTATAAGCATTAACGACACCAGCACCATAACCAACTTTTGACGCCCTTGATGCTGTACCATCACCTTTTTGTTCAAATGGAACAGCAGTGTTTAAAAGCATTGCTTCAAGCTCTTTAGCTGAAAGATCAGGGTGAACCATTTTCATTAAAGCTAAAACACCAACAACATTAGGCGTTGCCATTGATGTACCTCTACTAAAAGAATAACAATCACTATAATCAGCAGCAACACCACAATTTGCAGAGGAACCATAATAATTACTAGATATTTCAGCTACAGTAATTTCTTCACCAATCATTGATAAATCGGAATATGTACCATAATTTGAAAATTTACTAATTTCGCCACTAATTTGATTTGAAGAAACAGTAAAGGCTTCCTCACAGTTAGCAGGATAAACATATTTTGTGTCAGTTGATTCATTACCTGCCGCAATCACCACGCTAATATTTTTTGAGTAAGCTTCTTCGATAGCAGACTTCATATAACTATTAGATTCACAACTTAAATCAGCTTTACCACCTAAGCTAAGGTTAATAAATTCAACAGGTTCAGAAATTGGGCGAACATAACCTTTATCACCTTCTTTCAATCCATAGTTATCATAAGAACCGATAGCCCAAAAAACACCATCAGACACACTATTACCGCTGCTACTTTTGCCTAAAACTCTAACTGGTACAATTTCAACACTGTTTTGAGGAACAATACCAACCATACCTAAGCCATTATTACTTGTGGCCGCAATCTGACTTGCTACAGCTAAACCATGACCATTAACAAAAACTTCAAAAACATTATTGCTGTTTTTATACCAAGATTTATCTAAAGAATCATTACTAGGAAATAATTCAAAAGTATTATTTTCAGAACAAGTTGCATCTTTACCAGTATTTAAATTATCAGCAGTTAAACAACCAGAACCATTAGATAAACCAGAAAGAAAAGAAGCTTCATCAACACTAGACCAATTAATATCTTCATGTGGCCACTTACCAGTATCTAAAACAGCTACTCTAACTTTATGATCGATAACTTTATGCTTAATTGCGTAATCACGAGCTTTTTCGATGTTAGATAAACCCATGCGAGTTTTTTCTTGTTCATCAAAAGAAGATTGTTTTAAATATAAAGGGTCACTAAACTTATTGGCAACAAGAGATTGAGTTCCAACATCACTATTTTTCTTATTGATCTTGAAACTTGTTTTATCAATTAATGTTCTTTGAACTTGTGGATTTGTAATGATTGCATTTTCTTCAACAAATTTAAAATATCCTGTTTTTAAAAGAATTGAAATAGCCTCTTTACTATCAATATCAACAGAGACTAAATCGAATGTTTTTTGAAGTGGGCGAACATATTTAATTGAAACACCTGTTTCTTCTGCAACTTTTTCAATCATTTTTGCATTATGAATATTAATCATATCTGACCAATTTACAATAAGTTCAGCACTTGAAACTGATGCTGGAAAAACTGACATGGTAAAACAGAGAGCTAGTGTGTTTTTTGTTATTTTCATTTAAATTTCCCTTTGTATCCATTTTATCAGATGCTTTGTAAAATCATTAAAAACATATATTAATTCAATGGTTTTAATTTCATCTTAAAAATCATTAATCTTCAGTTTTTAATAATTTACTGTTTCGTTTGCCATTTGAGTAGCTACACCTAAGAATTTATACTCTGGATTCCAAGTCCATACACCATTATTGTATGAACCGTAAGTAGAAGTTCCAACAAATCTACTATACAAGCCATTTCCAATATCATTCATTTTATTCCAAACGACATCACCTAATTGAAAACTAGAATCTGTTGTTGAAAGTAATAGAGCAAGGCGATTAACTCTTTGAACCAAATCTTCACCTTTAACAGAGTGATATTCTGAATCTTGAGTATTTTTAATTTTATCAATATTATTTAAAGCAATCGCATAGTTAACTGAGTTTTCATAAAAGTTAGTTGTTGCTGTAGCTGTTTCATGATCAAATGTTTCAACTTCTCCAACATTACAAATATAACCTTCTTGAGTTTTAAAAACACCATTGTTTTCAAATTGGATAGTTTTGTTTTCAACAAACCCTTTTTGAACAGCAGATAACATACAGTTTAATTTATTAGTAGAAAGAGTTTCAGAGAAATATCTTGAATCAGAAATTAACAATCTTTCAACCATTGCTTCTTTTTGACTTAAAACACCTTTCATTTCCAATGCATCAATCACAAAATCACCAAGTCTTTCAATTTCTTGAGATTGTTTAACATATTTTTGAGCAAGGATAAGTTTTTCTTCAAGATCTACTTCTAAAGGAGTTTTTGAACCTCTCACATAGGCTTCATAAATTCCACCAGCCCAACCACCGTAACTATCAGTTGTAAAAACATAGAACAAAAGACCTGAAAGTTTTGAACCCGCTAATGCTTTAATTGTATAAGTTCTAGCTGTGTTGTCATAAGTTAATTCAAATTTAGATGAATCACCATCAATAATTTGAAAAGGTTGAACTTCATAAATACGCACACTTTCAGGATCTAAAGACTCAGCAGATGAAAGACTAATTGTTTTTGATTCACCTTCATTTAAGAAAACAGTGTAGTCACTATCTAAAAATGGAGATCGATTTGAATTGTAAACTTCAATATTAAAAGATAATACTTGAGAGTTTACACCATCAGAAACTGTCATTACACCACTGTACTTACCTAATGTGTCTTTTTTAGTAGAAACAACAATTTCTCCTGAATCAAGATCAACCACACTAGCAATATCAGGAGTCATTTTAACATTAACATTCAAAGAATTTAAGCTAACAGAGCCTAATTGAATATTAAATTTATATCGACCTTGAGCAGCTTGAGCAACATATAAACTAGTATTTTCTGAATCAACCCAACTTAAAGAAAATGGGGTGTAATCACCTGATTCTACGACTTTAACTGTAAATGATTTAGTCACAGTATTGACACCATCAGTAACAGACACTTCAACGGTAGACATAGAATCAATATTAACAGCACTTGAAACTAAGTTAACATCATTACCAACTATTGAAGCAGACACGTAAGGATTACTTGATTTTACTGAATAAGATAAAGGTTCACCCTCTGGATCCGTTGCAGAAAAAGGAACTACACCAGTTGAACTTTCTGACATTGTATAAGTTGATGCTAAGGTTAAAACTGGAGGATTATTAACAATAACAATATCGTTTAGTACTTTAACTGATATATTTTTTACAGCAGTAGCTTTACCGTCGGAAACAGTGATCTTTACAATTGCTGTAACATCATTTTCAACTTCATTTGCGGTAATAATAACAGCTGAGCCAGCAATGTGAGCAGAAACCGCGATATTGTTTGAATCAACTAAGTAGCTTAAAGAATCACCATTAGAATCTTTACCAACAAAGGAAACTGTTTCTGAAGTCTTTTCTTTTAACTCAACTTGAGCTTTAGAGATCGTTAAGCTTGGAGCTGTGTTAGTCGTTGGTGGTGTTATTGGATCAGTTGGCGGTTTGGGATCATCACCACCTTCGCCTCCACCTCCACAGGCTGTAAGTGACATTATAAGTATAATTTTTGATGCCCATAGGTATATTTTTTGCATTCTCATTCTCTATTATTTCTAGGTGTTTCAGGGGTAAAACCTACACGGAAGCAGAGCTATTATAAGTTTATGATTGGTTGTGGCTAAAAAATAAACAGCTAGGGTGGGAGATAGATTCGTATATAGCTTTGTAGATTGTGAGCATGCATCAGTCCTTTGTTTAAAGAGGTTACTATCAATATCATAAGCTGTTTTTCAAATGATTAGTGCAGGTTGCACAAACCATATATTCTCTTGGCTCACCTTAATTGTGGTATTAAAGCCAGCTAAAATGCTAACTATTGATGTGCTGGTTTTTAGTAAGTTAGAGTTCACAGGTTATTTCTAGCTGCCTGCCTGTAGGAGCTAAGGTAACGCTATTACTTCCTAGATAAAGACAAACTCTAGATACCAAAAGTAGTCTATCTAATCACTCCTAAAAATGAAGATACGTATTTTATATTAAAAAACGTAGTTGCGTTTGAAAAAAAATTGTAAAAACTAGTTTTATTTACTGAAAGATCTAAATTACTGATTATTTTTTTGATTAAGCATTTGTTTTTAATTGTTTTTTATTTATTGTGTTTTACGGCGTTGCTCTTTTTTAAAGATGTTTTAAGTAATGCTTTTGTGTGAAAAATAAACTGTTTATTTGGTTTTGACACAAATTTATCCATATAAATCATAATGTAATCTAGCGCTGAGCAAGACCATGGGATACTATGATGACTAAGTAAGACTTAATGATTATTTTGCTGTTACTTTATTAGGGGTTGATGATTAAGTGTTCGGTTAGTTACTTGATGAATGTTGTTTGTTATATTTATAAGTAACGTCACCTCGTTAAAGAAATCGTTATATTAATAAATATTTATGGTTTTGGGTTATTAGTACTTTTTTATAAATTGATTTCATGGAAGTTTAGTCAATGATAAGATCTGAAGAGATAAGAGCTGAAGAAGATTTTGAACGTTTGACGAATATCATTATTAGGTGGAATGAGAATGATAAACTAGCCGAACAGCAGTTGTATTCTTTTGCTTATCAAAAATTTCAAGTTCTTGCCAGTAATGTCCGAAAAAACTCTGTTGGCGAGATATCTGAAAATACACTTTTTGATATTTCATGTAATACAACATCTCTTGTTCATGAGGCTTTTATTAAAATTAACCAAAGCAGAGATATCGCTCCTGAGTCAACTAAAGAACTTTATACAATATTCTCAAAGGTAATTTATTCGATACTGGTAGATAGCTTGCGAAAAGCTTCAGCAATAAAGCGTAAGAAAAATGAAGCTGAATGTGTTGTTGATACTAGTTTAGATAAAATATATCGAATAATAGATATTGAAATAATACTCAAGAAATTATCTGCTGAGTACTCTAGGCAAGTTTCTGTTTTTATTTATAAATATGTATGTTCCTTATCTAACAAGGAGATCGCAACATTGTTCTCCATCTCTGATTCAACGGTAGATAAAGATCTTTTTTTTATTAAATCAAGGATAAATGATTACTCTTTTAACTAATCATTTTTATTTCAAGGAAGTTATGATCAATGTCTAACCTTTACCTGCACTATTGCCATCTTACATCGCTTGATGAACAGGAACAGAATCGTTATTTAGCACAGTTTGAAAATGATAAAGAAACGTTTAATGCTTTAACTCGTATGCTTAAAAATGTAGAATACGGTATGACGCAGCTCTTTAACGATAGTATGGTTATTGCGAGTGACGGTCTCCCTAATAATCTTAATCCAGGTGATGAAGTTTCTAAGTATCGAATTGTTAAGTTACTGGGTTGCGGTGGCATGGGAAACGTGTATTTGGGGCAACGACATGATGGTGAATACACACAGGACGTCGCAATTAAAATAGTTCCATTAGCCTTTTTGGGAAATAAATCTGATCAAATATTTAATTATGAGGCACAGGCGCTTGCATCATTAACGCACATTAATATAGTTTCAGTTTTAGATGCTGGTCGAGATAAGCGTGGATTTGCTTATATAATAATGCAGTATATAAATGGCTTGTCTTTAAAGGAATACCTAAAAAGTCAAACTTTAACACAAATACAGAAGCTTAATATATTTATTCAGGTTCTTGAAGGGATAATACATGCCCATGCTCATCAAATTCTACATAGAGATATAAAGCCAGATAACATTTTAGTTGGCAGGGATGGTTGCGTACATATTATCGACTTTGGTATTTCTAAGTTTATTGAAAGTAGAGATAGTGAGTCGTTAAAATCATATTTTAATGCATTGTCTTATGCTTATGCATCTCCAGAACAGAAGGCTGGCAAAGATATTACAATAGCTTCTGATATTTATAGCTTGGGGAGGGTGTTAGAGGAGCTGATTGATAGTGATTGTAAAGTGTTAAAAAGGATTGTGTCAAAGGCTACGCAAAATGATATTACTTCACGCTATGCAACTGTAGTTGAGTTTAAATTTGACATTGAAAACTTTTTATTGAAAAAACCAATTAAAGCTTTTGATAATAATTTTTATAACTTTAATTTGTGGCTTAAGCGACATTCGCTTCTTATATTTCTAACATTTTTCGTTGTTAGCGCGTTCTCAATGGTTGGCGTTAAGTATTACAAATCCTATATTTACTCACAACAACAGGAGTTGCTTGCTGATAATAATTTAAAGTTGGCAGAAAATATGCTAAATCAAGTTGATGTTAAAGTCGTTTCTGAAATTGAAAGACAAAGAGCATTAGTTAACTCAGCTAAAGCTATTAATATCAGTCTATTACCTATTGAACAAGGCGTTAGATTTACGTTGTCACTTGCTAATGCATACAAGACAATTGGTGACTATCAAGAATGTCAGTTATACACAAATAAACTACTAGAATTGATTGGTGGTGACAATAAATTTGTTGTTGAGAATGTTATTGCCAAAAAAATGTTGATAGAACTTAATGTGTTGAATAATAACGGTAGCAATGTAGTTGATCAGGTTAAAAGCTTAAATGATCAGGTATTTAATTTACCTATACTATCTGATAACAGGCTTTTCATGTTACTTGATTGGGAAATCGGTACGACGACAATTTCTAACGTAGAAGTTCAGAGACTATTCAAATTCATCGCGCCAAATCTAACTCCATTAAATAAAAGTCAAGAAATACTTCTGAAGCATATAAAATTAATTTCATCATCTAATGTTAGTCAGTCAGAGCAGTTAGTTGGTATTAATAGCTTATTGGATGATATTGAAGGTAATGTTTCTGAAGTGTCATCAAAAATATGGGTAAATCTCATACATGATTGGTATATATTATCAACAACTCAGGGGCAGCATTCTGTCAAAACTATTACTGAGCGATTAATCAATAATGCGGAGTTGTTAAAGTCATTGTTCGATAGTAATCATCCATCAGTATATGTACTTGCTATTATTTCGAAACAGACTTCTGTGATTAATAACTTTCCTCTACCAAGTGAGATAAATAAAATTTATCTCAACATTAACCCGGAAGATTTACCGCCATTATATAGAGTTAATTATTTCATTATTGAATTATCAGCAGCGATCAAAAATAAAGATTTAGTTGCGGCTTATAAGATAATGAGTCGGGTCTATAGTGAGTTGCCAAATTATGGTGAGAATGCACTAAACTATTACTTACAGTTTACTTTGTTTGCAAATGAGTTTGGCAAGCAAGATTTATATTTAAGTCACTTGGAAAAAATTGTAGAACATTATAAATTAAAAGGCAACTTGGGTCACGCTGCATACTTTAACTACGCTATATGTAGTAATTCATCAAATGTCAGTAATACTTCTTCGTATGATATGCAACATGCAATTGATGCATGTGAGCAAGCTATGGCGTTTTACAAACAGTATCATGGTGAAAGTAGTAACTACTATATCATGGCTCTATTATCCAAGATCCAGCACTTTACAAATAGTAATAATATCAATGTAATGAAGCCGTTTTTGGATGAAGCTTTATTACTAAAGAAGCATATATCATATCCTCTAGCTGATGAAAAATATTATACATCAATGATTAACGCTTACTTAAAGCTTAAAGATTTTGAGTCAGCTAAAAAATTACTTTTGGAGTTTAATGCTTCAAATAATCCTCATCAATTTGACAAATTATTGCTAAATATTCATTTTTTATCAGAAACTAACAATTCCGAGGAGCTAATTACTGCTATTGCGTCTTTGAATGATGTTGATTGCGGTCTGTTATCATCCGCGAATGTTGAGTCGCTGACTCTGTATCGTCGTAAGTTTAATATTGAACCCGTTGAGGTATGTGTTGAAAAAGCGAAGTGGGGGGATATTGTTAAGGATCCTAAATTGGCTGAGTCAATATATTCATCCGTTGACCAATTTGTGGGGGCTTTATAATATTGGCTACGAAAATGATGAAATGGGTTACTCTTAATGCTATTTTCGTGATGACTTCATTCTGAGTTTGTATTGATAGAAAGAACATGGCTCTTGGATTATGCTTTTGATAAAATTGGTTTTTAAAATAGTTACTTACTCTCTTTCTATATATTGCTTAAAGATTCTGTCTATTTGGAGTGCCTTGTGTCAAATCGCAATTATGCGTCACTGAAAATGGCTAATTGGGGGACGGGCTTTTTTTTGTCTTGCCTATTTTTACTATTAGGCACTGTTCCTACGTTTGCTGAAGGTAGTCGTGTGGTCGCGACTGGCGGCGGGACGATGATTGAAGGCAGTGCTGGCGGTGGCATAGTGCCATGGGCCGTGATCAACGGTTATGGCAGTAGCGGTGAATGGTCGGCAACGGCGATGGCGACGGGTGTCTATGTCGATGATTTTACGCTGAAAGTGATCGGCGCTTCTTTGAGTTTTGATAATCGATTCGAGCTGAGCGCTGCGCGGCAAACCTTTGATTTGGATACTATGGGCGGCGAGTTAGGTCAAGATATCTTCGGCGTAAAATACAAGCTTGCCGGCGAGCTGCTTTATACCGCTATGCCGCAAATCACCTTAGGTGCACAGTATAAAAGAGTCGATGACTTTGCGATTCCTCAGGCGGTTGGGGCGCGAGATGATTGGGGTTTAGATGTGTATGTTGCTGCCAGCAAAGTATTTTTTGATGCGGTAGCGGGACGAAATGTATTACTCAATGGGACCGTGCGCGCGACTAAGGCGAATCAAACAGGTTTATTGGGTTTTGGTACTCAAGCCAATCATGATTACCAGTTTGTGCTCGAAGCCTCTGCCGCGGTATTGCTGACGGATAATGTGGCGCTGGGTATCGAATATCGCCAGAAACCCGATGAGTTAGCTTTTGCCCAGGAGGATGATTGGCAAGATGTGTTTTTAGCGTGGTTTATCAATAAGCATCTTTCCGTGGTTACGGCCTATGCGAATTTGGGCAGCATAGCGGGGTTTGAAGAGCAACGGGGTTGGTACCTGTCGGTGGAGGGGGCGTTATGAGGCGTTTACGGGTGAAGTTAATACCTTTCGTCGTAGTGTTTTTTTTCACTGGCTGTGCGGTGCAAACGACCGAAACCTCTGCATCACAAACTCACTCTAGTCGTCAAACCGCAAGCCATCAGACCTTATATCAAGAGCTA
This sequence comes from Shewanella sp. SM74, assembly GCF_025653725.1. Classification (NCBI taxonomy): domain Bacteria; kingdom Pseudomonadati; phylum Pseudomonadota; class Gammaproteobacteria; order Alteromonadales; family Shewanellaceae; genus Shewanella; species Shewanella sp. SM74. The sequence continues at coordinate 42,184 of NZ_JAKKRZ010000006.1, forward strand.
GGTGGTAACGCAGGCGTATCGGCGATAGTCGATGGTTTGCTGGCACGTATTGCCACAGATCCACGCATAGTGCATCACTTTCAAGAGACTGATATTGCGTTATTTCGTGAGCGTGCCATTGAACATTTCTGTCTGGTTGCCGATGGCGGCTGCGTGTATCACGGCGAAAGTATGCAGCACAGCCATAGAGGCTTGAATATTACTCAAGCGGATTTCGATGCCTTAGTCGGCCATTTGATTGAATCGATGAAAGAGCAACATATTCCGCTATCGACCCGTAATGCCTTTCTAAAACGCCTCGCCCCTATGTATACGGATATTACCTATCAGTGATTTGCTTCATCTTTAAAGTAGAAGCTCAACATAGCGTCTCTACATTGAGGGCGAAAGAGTGAATGAGTCAGATACGGTAGCGTGATGGATAGGCGCATTTTTGTCTTGTGACTAGAGCAATAACGCCTCATCTATGGGATGGAACTGGCTCGCTGCATCCCTTAAGGATTTAGCCGTTAGGGTAGGGACGCCATACACTTGGGTTTCAACCCCATACTTTTGATGAATTTTTTGCAGTAATAAATCGAAATCGCCATCCCCAGACAACAAGATCACTGTATCCACTTCACTCGCCGCTTCCATAATATCTATGGTGATCCCCACGTCCCAATCGCCTTTGGCTGAGCCATCGCTGCGCTGAATAAACGGTTTTAACTTCACCTCAAAACCTATGTGCTTTAGTGCGTCTTGGAATTTCAATTGCCCATCGTCGCCTTTATGGATGGCATAAGCCACGGCCAACGCTATGTCTCCCTCGTAGCCTAAGTGCTGCCACAGTTTACGATAATTAAATTGGCGGCCATAGGCTTCGCGGCAGGTGTAATAGATGTTTTGTACATCGACAAATAAAGCGATTTTTTTCAAGGCGTTTTCCAGCGGCTAGGGGAGTAAGGGCACTATAGCATATCGAGGCAATAGGGTTTTCAAGGATGTTAGAGTGTTGGGTTCAGCCGTCGAGATTGTGAACCCAAAGCGTATGTTAGCTTCTATGGTATTTTTGATATTCGCCCGGTGACATGCCACTGAGTTTTTTAAAGTAACGCCCCATATGACTTTGATTGGCAAAGCCATTACTGAGGGCGATATCGGTCAATGATTGCGTTGAATGACTCAAGCTTTGTTTGACCTTTTCAATGCGCACTTGCAGTAAATACTCCTGCGGCGTCATCGCAAATTGGGATTTAAACATGCGACAAAAATGGTACTCGCTCAGTTGGGCAAGCTCGGCCAACTCAGACAAGTAAATTTGTCGATGGGAATGGCAATGAATAAACTCTTTGATCGCTTTAGCCACTTTAGGTGCGAGCCCACCCTTAATTGGCCCCACCGACAAATTAAAGCCTGAGCTTTGCAGCAAAGTCACCAGCACAGTGTCGGTTACCTGTTCCATCATCAGATGGTGATCACTCGTCTGCCAATCGAGCCCGGCAACTTGGTGCCGAAACAGCGCCTCTAATCTCGGATTATCGACAAAGGTCAACTCAGGTAAACGCACTTGGCGTGGATCTTTATCAAAGACTCGCACCGCCAATTTTTTAAGATGTTCATCGCTAAAATACAAATGCATAAACTGCTGCGGTTGTCCCAGTTGCCAATGGCTTTGGCAGCCTTGGGGCATAAGGCAAAACTTACTGGGCGCGCCATAGTCGGCCTTGATATCGGTTCTGTGGGTTTCGTAGCCGCCATCCAGATACATGCTCAGCGTATGTTGTGCATCGTTTTGGTAATACAGACGCTCGCCCGCATTTTGATAATGGGCCCAAGATAAATCCTCCGTAATCGCTTGCTTACGAATACAGGTTTTGGCGGATTTATCAAAACTGATGTATTTGGGCTCCATGGGTTCCTAGTGATCTCACTGGCTAAGCATTTTGTCTGTCCAAATTATCGCACTTATGGGCGTGGCTCAACGTCCGCTCGCGATTAAAACCGCAATATCGTGTTATGACCAACAAGATGGTGACATAAGGACGAAATCCATAGTTGTATAGTTTGCCTCATTAAGCATTTTATGAAGGTGTAGGGGGCTCATTATGGCTGCTGTGATGTATTTGCTGATGATTTTTGTGTGGGGTTTTTCGTGGATTGCCATTAAGTGGCAGCACGGTGAGGTGGCGACGGAAGTCTCGATTTTCTATCGGTTTGCGATTGCGAGTCTCTTGATGTTCGCCATTGGCTTTGCCTTTAACAAGCTGCAAGCGGTAAAGCTGAGGCAGCATCCTTGGTTTGCACTGCAAGGCGTGTGTCTATTTTGTTTGAACTTTATCGCGTTTTATACCGCAACCCATTATATCGCCAGCGGTTTAACAGCGGTCATTATGGCCACAGCCCCCATTTTTAATGCGATACATGGCCGCATTTTTTACGGTACGCCCACCAGCCGCAATTTTTGGTTAGGCGTTAGTGTCGGTCTGGGTGGCATTAGCTTACTCTTTGGTGCCGATTTGCTCGCGACTCAGTGGTCCCAAAATTTAGTGTGGGGCTTATTGTTTTCGCTGCTAGGTACGTGGTTTTTCTCGATTGGTACCATGATCAGTATGCGCAACTCGCGCGATAATGTGTCGCCCTTTACTTCAACAGCGTATGCCATGTGCTATGGCAGTGCGGCGTTGTTGCTCATCATCTGGTTTAAAGATTTAAACTTTAGTTTACCGCTGACAACCAGCTATCTTGGCAGCTTGTTTTACTTAGCCGTTATCGCCTCTGTGATTGGCTTTACCGCTTATTTGATCTTGGTTGAGCGAATTGGTGCTAATGCCGCTGCGTATCTGTTGGTGATTACCCCAGTGGTGGCGTTAAGTGTATCGAGTGTGTTTGAGGATTATCAGTGGACTTGGTATTCAAGCGTGGGACTCTTGCTAGTCGCGCTCGGTAACATGTTAACCCGCCGTCAAAAACCGCTTGCTTGGTTTAAGTCTTCTGCCACGCCAGCGGTGAAAGCTTAACGTCGCAGCTAGCGTCATGAAAGTGCATATGAGGCAAGGCTCGATTCGACGATTGTAAGTCAGTCAAGGCAGTACTTATTTGAAATGTTGTGCCGGAGTAGTGCCGGTATATTGCTTAAAAAAGCTGATAAAGGCACTGTCGCTGGAAAATTGTAAATTAAAGCCTACCTGTGCCACCGAGGTTCCCGTTGCTAATTGTTCAATGGCCGCAAGTAAACGCCATTGCTGGCGCCATGCTTGATAAGCCATTCCCGTCTGTGCGCTAAAAATACGGCTAATTGTGCGTTCACTGGCTCCGATTTCTACTGCCATATCCTTAAGATTGGCTGGCGGTTTTTGGTGTAGCTGCAGTTGCGCAAGCCAGGTTTTTAAACGTTTATCCTGTGGGAGGGGTAAAGCCAGATTTTCTTCCGCGGCATTGCCCAACTCTTCGCAGAGCAGCAAAAAGGCATTGTGCTGAGTGCTTCTTGGTTTGTCCCATGGCCAAAATGACATAGTGTCGATTAACGCTTTGAGTAGCGGGTTTACATGAAAAATAGTGACTTTATCGGGTAATGAAGTGACGGTTTCTGGTTCAAAGTAGAGTGAGCGATAGGCAACCACATTACGCATTGTAACGCTGTGCTTAACGCCAGCTGGCAACCAAGCCGCACGCGTTGGCGGTAACACCATTTGAGTATCGGCTAGGGTGAATCTCATCACGCCTGTGGGAGCGTACAGCAGTTGCGCCTTTCTGTGGCGATGTACTCCCGAGTCGTGTTCGCCCATATCTGCGGCAATGCCAATGACCATATTATCTAGCTGGTCTGGATTAAATTGCTGTTCAGGTAGAATAAAGGCCATTTTGTCCTATTTTTGATGTTTTTTGTCTAAGTGTTGCTAATGGACACATTTGGATTCTATCTATACTGCGCCATCTTTGACAAGTATGGAGCGACATTTTGGTTAACCAGCTCATTTGGTTTACTAAAATTGAATCGAAATCATGAACATAAAACCACCATTAGGGCTCGCTGTGCTGCTAATGATGTTTCCGCAAATAATGGAAACCATCTATAGCCCAGCCTTGCCTAATATTGCAGAAAGCTTTGCCGTGTCGATTGCCGGCGCATCGCAAACCTTATCTGTGTACTTTATGGCCTTTGCCATCGGCGTATTTTGCTGGGGCCGTTTAGCCGACATTATTGGTCGCCGCAAAGCCATGCTCGCGGGATTAGTCTGTTATGCCATTGGCTCAGCCTTAGCCTTAATAGTGAGCGACTTTAGCCTATTGTTACTGGCCCGCGTATTGTTGGCGTTCGGTGCGGCAGTGGGTTCTGTGATTACCCAAACCATGATGCGTGACAGCTACAGCGGAGAGGAATTAGCGAAAGTTTTTTCTGTGATGGGAATGTCACTTGGAATAAGCCCAGTTATCGGATTGCTATTGGGCAGTGTCCTCAGTGCGTATTGGGGATATCAAGGTGTGTTTGTCGCACTCATGGTCTCTGCGATCGTGTTGTTATTTTTGTCTGTAAAATCTTTACCCGAAACCAAACCCGCACACACCCAGAAAATCGCGATAGGCGAGTTAGCGATTAAGATGCTTACCGATAGTGGGATTATTAAGAACACCTTGTTGGTGGCGGCGTTTAATCTGATGTGGTTTAGCTACTTTTCACTGGCGCCATTTATGTTTGAGGCGCAAGGGTTATCGACGCTTGCCTTTGGTACCAGTGGCTTACTGTTAGGCTTTGGTACATTCCTTGGCAGTTATGTTAATAAAATAATGCTGGGTCGAGGCCACACCAGCGCACAACTCGTTCGCTTAGCCAGTGCTATTGCACTTGTCGGTGGACTGGGCATTTGGCTCCTTCAATCGACCTTTATTGGGCTGAATAATGTTTACTTTCTAGCCCCTATGCTATTGATTGTGATGGCTTACGGTATCGCAATTCCGAACATACTAAGCTCTGCTCTGGCAAACTACCGCACCTATGCGGGCTCTGCTGGCGCACTCTTTGGACTATTTTATTATATTCTGTTGGGATTAGGTTTAGGCGGCGCGGGAATCATCCACCATTTAGGTATTGTGATTACGTTAAGTGCACTGCTTTGCGTTGGCTTAGGTTTACTTTTAGGCTTCGCCAATAAAGCAAAAAACGCTTAAGACGCAAATGAAAAGCCAAGATACTAAGTACCTTGGCTTTTCTATGTAATTTCTACATTTTGTATAGACGTGAAAAGCTAGGTTTTAGGTGCGAGTTCCTGCTGCTTTGCTGCCTCTTGGGTGCTGTCGAAATCAATCGAGGCATGGCAGGAAGTAAAATTAACTTCATCATTGAGTAGACCACAGTCTATTCATAAGCAGAGAGTTATGAATGGTGACGTTTACGCATCTATTCTTCCGCTAAATCCCATCATCTCAAAGCTTCTATTGAATATTGTTACTACTGAGTAGTACGAAAAACGAGCATCCGAACAAAGGGAATCAATGTCTTTTCAAACAAACACTTTTCATTAGGCTTTCCTTAAGTAATTGTGATTCCATCATTTTAGATGTACTCAAAGTAACTTTCTGATTTTACGATGTGCGATTGTAGCGTTTTTATATCGACGACAGCCTAAGTGAGTTCTTGTCCTCACAAATCATATGTGGTTCTATCACACTAAATGTTATCTCTATGTTATTCGTTGTATGGGGAGATACGGATGCGTCGACTTTTTTCAGAAGATAGTGAAGTCTTATTATTCAAAAGTTTAAATTATATACCTATCCCAGTTCTATTATCTGAGGCCTTGGACGTTGAAGGACGTCGCCCAAGCACTCATAGGGTGCATAGATTTATGAATCATGCATTTATTGAGCAATTGGGTTATACCATGTCGGACATACCCGATATTGAATCTTGGTTTAATACTGTTTATCCCGAGCCAATCCTTCGAGATAAAGCGATGTTTGATTGGGATAGGGCTGTGTATGTAAGTGAAAAACAGGGGCTGAGTACCGCAGGTTTTCAAACTTACCTTCGCTGTGGCAATGGTGAATATCGTTGGTTTTTAATCACAGCTCAAATTACCACAGAAAATCAATCAAACTTAAACATAGTCACTATGAGAGATGTTCATCAGTTGCAGTTACTGATTGAGGATAACAAGCGACAGTCTAATACCGATTTACTGACGGGACTTGCCAATGGTCGTCAAGTGGAACAGCTCCTCGCTTTAGCCATAGAACACAGTGCTGATGCACAAGGTTCACTCTGTTTAGTGATGTGTGATATCGATTTTTTTAAGAGTATCAATGATAACTTTGGTCATTTGTGTGGGGATGATGTGCTTAAATTAGTAGCGGATCAGCTTAAGCGCTATGTCCCCTCTGCCTCCTGTGTCGCACGTTGGGGAGGGGAAGAGTTTCTGATCGTGCTGGAAAACACTGAACTTGAAGTCGCTATAGAGCTTGCCGAGAAGTTGCGTTGTGATATTGAATCCACGGATTACCAATCCTATGGCCAGCATATGCATTTGACCATGAGTTTTGGGTGTGTCGGGCATCAAGTTGCTGAAAGCTTGCATAGTCTATTATTTCGGGTTGATAGCGTTTTATATAAAGCTAAAAATGATGGCCGTAACCGTGTTGTATTTGATTGAATTCTGAATAAATTCAAACGTTAAATTATATTTTATCTATCATCTTTTAGCCCCAATTAGGTTTGGGATGTGATAACAGATCTTTGTCTGGAATTTGAGCGGAGAAGGTTAATGACAGCACGCAATACCAGTGAGGTAATTCTCTTTAAAAGCTTAGATTTCATTCCTATTCCAATCCTGCTTTCAGAATCACGCATGAATGAGATGTCTGGCCGTATACAGCGGATCCATCGTTTTGTTAATCATGCCTTTATCGAACAGATTGGCTACACATTAGTCGATATTCCCGATATGGATGCTTGGTTTAATACTGTGTATCCAGCTCCTTTAGTGCGCCAAGCTATGGTTGAAGGATGGGCAAAAATTGTTGAAAGCAGTATCAATGCAGGAATCGATACGGCTGAAATGCAGGCTCGCATTCTTTGTCGTAACGGTGAGTACCGTTGGTTTTTGATCACGGCACAAATTACCACAGAGAATCAATCGGACTTGCATATAGTAACGATGAGAGATATCCATGATTTACAATTGCTTATTGATGAAAATCAAACTTTGTCTAATACCGATGTGTTGACTGGCCTCGCTAATCGCCGTAAAGCGGAAGCAGTGTTGGAGAATGCCTTAAGTACCACAAATGGCTCTGACCTTTGCTTATTAATGTGCGATGTCGATTATTTCAAAGCCATTAATGACACGTTTGGTCATTTATGTGGGGATGATGTCTTAGTACAAGTTGCAAGGTTACTTGAAGGGCTACAGCAATCCGCTGCTTGTATTGCACGTTGGGGAGGTGAAGAATTCTTGATTGTTTTACAAGGTTACTCCTTAGATGAAACATATCAAATTGCAGAGCAATTACGTTTAGATTTAGCGTCGACGGATTTTTTCTATCAAGATAAACAACTGAATTTGACTATGAGTTTTGGCTGTATCTGTGTTCAAGATAATGAGAGTCTGCGCAGCGCACTTTTCCGGGTAGACAGTGCGTTGTATAGCGCTAAATCCGCTGGCCGAAATTGTGTTGTGATTGGATAGATAAATTCCCAATATCCTATGTAGGGCAAGGAAACTTGATTAAGACGCCAATAAAAAAGCCAAGACACTGAGTGTCTTGGCTTTTTGTTCTGTGATCTTCTGCAGTTATTATTAGCGCTAGGCTTTAGGTGCGAGTTCCTGCTGCTTTGCGGCCGCCTCTTGTGCCGCTAACTCTTGTGCTTTAATCGCCGCTTCGAGCTTAGCTTCAACATAACCAGGAGAGTGCGTTGTGGCCGAGATTAATCGATACATGGCGGGGATCACCAGTAAGGTCACAAAGGTAGCAAACGCCATTCCGAAGAACACTACAGTACCTACAGCGATACGGCTTTCTGAGCCCGCGCCCGTTGAGAAAATTAACGGTACAGCACCCACTAAGGTGGTGAAGGCTGTCATTAGGATTGGCCGTAAACGACGGGATGACGCATCGATAATGGCTTTATCGAGTTCAAAGCCGCGGTCGCGCAATTGGTTGGCAAATTCCACGATGAGGATACCGTTTTTAGTCACCATACCAATTAACATGATCATGCCTATCTGGCTGTAGATGTTGATCCCTTGGCTCGTGATCAGTAGTCCTAAGAAACCACCGAATACACCCATAGGCACAGTAAACATCACCACTAACGGGTTGATAAAGCTCTCAAACTGTGCGGCTAATACTAAGTAGGCAACCAGTAAAGCTAAACCAAATACGATAAAGATACTGCTTTGGTTTTCTTTAAAATCTTTGGATTCGCCCGTGTAACCAATCGAAATATCCTTAGGTAATAATTCAATGGCTTTAGCGTCAAGGAACTTTAAGCCTTCACCTAAGGTGTAACCTTCACTGACGTTAGCCTTGAGGGTGATCGATTTTTGTTTATTGGTGTGGCTTAATCTTTGTGCAGAGGCAATTTCTTCTATATGAGTGACAGTATCGAGAGTGACTAATTCGCCCTTAGCTGACCGCATGTAGATTTGGCTCAGGTCACCGACATTATTGAAACTGTTTTCATCACCGCGTAAATACACATCGTATTCTTCGCCTCGATCAACAAAGGTCGTTTCGGTACGGCCACCCAGCATGACTTCTAAGGTTTCCGATACTTGGTCGACACTGATCCCCAGTTCTGCGGCGCGCTCTTTATCGACAGTAACAATGAGTTCTGGCGTTGTTTCTGCGTAGTCTAAGTCAGCCCCTTCCATCATAGGGCTAGCGTTAGCCTCTTCTTTCAATATCTGCGCCCACTTAAACAGTTCGGCATAGTCCGAACCACCAAGTACAAATTGCACGGGTTCGCTCGATTGCCCTCTAAAGCCTGGCATCATAGGGCGAACCATTACATCTGGAATATCCTTTAAGGCATTGCTAATAATTCCAAGGGCTTGTTGCGCAGTCACATCGCGGTGTTCCCAATCTTCTAGCTGCATGATGACAAAGCCAGTTTGATCGCCAGCACGGCCACCAAAGGCGGGAGCTTGTACGCTGAAGGATCGCAGCACACCTTTACCAAGCAAGGGCATGAGTCTGTCTTCGACTATGTCCATGTTGGCTGTCATACGGTTATAACTGGTGCCTTCGGCGCCTTTAATAAAGGCGAACAACACGCCGCGGTCTTCCTGCGGCGCGAGTTGTGACGGTACTTGTTGCATTAACCAAGCGCTGCCGCCGATACAAGCGAGGATAACTAAGGGCGCGAGTAAACGGAGTTTAATCGCTCGAGTCACGGCGACGCGATAAACGCTTTCCATGCGAGCAAAGCCGCTGTCGACCCAACGATTAAAGCGATTCGGTTTGACGTTGGCTTTGAGTAATTTACTGCTCAGTACAGGCGTAAGTGTGAGTGCCACTAAGGAGGAGAACAGCACTGACACCGCCAGCATCACGGAGAACTCGGTAAATAGTAGCCCGACCATGCCCTCCATAAAGGAAATAGGGAGGAATACCATCACCAGTACCGCCGTAGTGGCGATAACGGCAAAGCCCACTTCGCGAGTACCTTTATAGGCGGCGAGTAAGGGCTCTTCACCTTTTTCGATATGGTGGAAAATGTTCTCGACCACCACAATCGCATCATCCACCACCAGACCGATGGAGAGGATTAATGCCATCAATGTCAGTAGATTAATCGAATAACCTAGCATGTTGGCGGCGATAAATGCCGAGATCAAAGATACTGGAACCGTCACCGCTGGGATTAACGTTGCTCGCGCTTGTCCAATGAAGATATACAGCACGAGTACGACCAAGGCGCCCGTGACATAAAGTGTGCTATACACTTCGTTAATTGAGCGGTCGATAAATACGGTCGAGTCGAAGTCGACCACTAGGCTAGTGCCTTCGGGCAGGAAGTCTTGTACGCGATCAACTTCTTTATGCACTTCTTTGGCAACGAGCAGGGGGTTGGCATCGGACTGGGCAATAATGCCTAAACTGATGTTAACTATGCCGTCACTTTTGAAGGTCGAGTTTTCGTTTTGTGCGCCAACAGCCACATCTGCCACATCTTTTAAGTAGATAGCCGTGCCATCGCTGGCGGTACGCACCACAAGATAGTCGAAATCCTTCGGCGTGTAGTACAAGCGTTTGGTACGCACCGACATCACAGTGGTGTCGTTGCGCACTTGGCCGCCGGGCGTTTCTATATTCTCTTTACGCAGGGCGTTGATAATATCCGTTGCGGTAACATTACGCCCTGCCATTTGTTCGGGTCTTAGCTTGACGTACATGACCTTATACAAGCCGCCGGAAATGCTGATAGAACTCACGCCGCTGATTAAGCTGAATTTGTCCTCGAGTACTCGCTGGGCGTAGTCCGTTAATTGAGTGCGGTCCATCACACTCGAGCTTAAATTCACATAGACAGAGGGTTCGCCGGAGCCGTTGTCTTTTGAGACGACGGGGTCTTTTGCATCTTCTGGGAGTCTGCGTTGGGCGCGGGCCACAGCATCACGCACATCGCTGACCCCTTCGGTTAAGTTCCAACCGAGGAGGAATTTAACTGTGATACGCGAGCTACCGTTACGTGTGGTCGAGGTGATTTCGTCAATACCACTGATCCCTGTTAGCTCATCTTCTAAAGTCTTAGTGATCTGGCTTTCCATAATCGCCGCCGATGCACCCGAGTAACTGGTGCTGATGGTGACCACAGGGCTTTCGACGTCGGGCATTTCCCGTATCGACAGTTTAGTGAACGACACTATGCCAAATACACACAGCAGTAAGCTTAAAACGATGGCAACGACAGGGCGTTTAACCGAAACATCGGATAACCACATTATTTCGTCTCCGTTGCTTTAGGACCTGAAAGCTCTGTCGCACGGGCTGAGGCTTTACCATCGAGCGTGACTTCATTGATTTGCAGGCCATCGCGCATATTGACTAAGCCCTGTACCACGACTTTGTCACCTATGTTTAAACCGCTTTCGATTAAGACTTGGTTATCGATACGTGCCCCTAGTGTCACTTCTGTGCGGTGGGCAATGTGGTCGGCGCTAACTACGTATACGTAACGTTTAGTTCCTGAATACTCAAGAGCTTGTACTGGCACCATAGGTGCTGAAATCGCTGGGAAGGTGATGGTTGACGACATCATCATGCCCGGTTTCAAGCGTTTCTTCGGATTATCGAATAGCACCCGTACTTTGAGGTTTAAGGTTTCCTCATTGACGCGGGGATCGATAGCCACCATTTTGCCAGTAAAGATTTCATTCGGCCAAGCGCGACTGGTGGCTGACACTTGCATGCCAATACTCAGTTGCGATAGGAAATGCTCAGGCACTTGTAAGTCGAGGCGCATGCTGGACAAATCATCTAGCGACATCAACTCAGTGCCCATGCTGACCATCTTGCCTTCGCTGAAATTAATCAGGCCAGTATTACCCGCAAACGGCGCTATCAGCGAGTGGTAATGTAAATCTGCTTGGGCGGAGGATAAGCGTGCTTGGGCGATATCAACACTGGCTTTTTGTGCGTCAATCTCGGTTTGGGTAATGGCGTTACGGCTGATCAGTTTTTCAAACTCTTTGAGTTTACGTTTTTCATCATTGAGGAAAGCATTGGCCTCGGCGACGGCGGCTTGGGCTTTCATATCATCGAGTTCGATCAGTAACTGGCCTTTTTTTACCGCTTGGTTTGAGGTCACTGCGACTTGTTTAATCTTACCTGTGACTTGCGGTGCAATGATCACTGCACGTTCAGCCGCGAGTTTGCCGATAAGAGAGATAGATTGCGCTAATGGATATTCAATCACTTCACCCGTGACCACAGGAACGGTACGCATAAGATGTGGTGCGTTCTCGGGTTTAGCCGCTTGAAGGACATCACTAAAACTCACCGCTGTGGCGATAATCGCAAGCAGGGCAATGGCAATAATGGTTTTTTTCATTGTAATTATTATCTCGCGCAAAGGCAGTTTAAAAAGGTAATCGCTCTAATGGCGCTATTCTAGTGAATAACGTACGCCAGTTGGGTAAAAGTTTGTAAAGGTAAGCGAACGAAAATGAAAGAAATTGTGTTTTTTGAGCATTGAGCACAATTCAACGAGAGTTTTGCTGTTTTTTTGTGCTTTTATTGCTTTTTAAAAGCTGGACGGACTTTAGGGATGGACTTCAGTTCGCGTTTTTTCAATCGGCGCTTGAGTCGTTTCAACCTGAGGATATTGGCTTAAAATTGCCGCTAATCGTCCATCGCGGCGCATACTCTCTAAACCTTGATTAAAATCCGTCACTAACTGCGGATGATCCGCTACAGCCAAAGAGATCCCTAAATGAAATACCTCAGTCGCTATGGGTGGGCCGACTTGCTCAAAGGCACCCTCATATTCACTTGGTCCTTTTTTAATTAAATACCTCGCTAAGTTATGGCCAATCAAGACTAAGTCAATACGCTTTAAAAACAGCTTTTTGAGATTCATCTCATCCGAATTTCCTTCCTCTGTGGTGAGCCCCGCGGCGAAGATTTCTGGTGGATTAGCGTAACCGCGACCTATACCGATAGTGAAAGGTTTAAGATCTGAAAGTTGACTGAAACTCAGCGGTGAATCTTTACGTTTATAAAACACAATTTGTACGGGTTGGATAGGCGCAGAATATTGGGCCCATTGCTCGCGCTCTTTACGATACCAGAACCCAATGATGCCATCAGCTTGGCCAGTTTTAACGAGTAAAGCCGCGCGGGCGAAGGGATAAAACTTGAGGCTGGCAGTGTAACCTTTGCGTTTAAAAGCTTCTTTGACGACTTGCGCAACGCCGCCCTGTTCAGGTAAAGCATCGGCATAAAAAGGAGGATAGTTAGTGGCGACTAAATGGAGTTCTCGCCCCGCAAATGCTGGGGGATAGAAGCTGAATAGAAACAAGCAAAAGCTAGATAATGTGAGTAATTTCTTCCCCATTTCTACTCCAGCACTTAGGTGAGTCGCACTTGGCTTGAGTATAGTCAGAGTTAATTAGAACAGGCGAACTTATGGATATTAAGATGGGTGAATGTTGAGAGCCATACGATTGAGTGTTATGCCGATTTAGATCCATGGCGGGCGCCCGTTTTACCCTTGCTTATTCATGCCTTATTGCCCCAGCGCATTCGTGGATTAAGGCGCTAGCTCATGCACGTATTGGGGCAAAAGATATTAGTGAGGCAGGTTATAGCGAAACCTGCTCACCCTGATACAAACCTCGGCGGAGTTTGCCGGCGTCGATAAGTAACAGCTCACCGGATTTACCATTCTTAATACTGCTATCTATCGCAATGATTTTATTATGATAAAGCCCAAGTACTTGTTCCTGCGATGTGTGCCCTACGACGATATGATCGACCTTGAAATAGCTCAGTATGCTATCGATATCCGACTCTTTCAGTTCATCTTTAAAGTAGCCACGATACCAAGTTGGACCATTGGTAAAAAACAAAAAGTTGAGTAAATCGTCTTGCTTCAAATCGGCTTTTTTATCATCTAAATGCTGACGAAATAATTGGTTAGCATCGCTGATATGTAATTTACGCTCGACCCATTCAGGGCTGATGCCGCCGTGCATAAACAAGATATTATTGATTTTGACTAAGGTATGTTTGCTGCGAAGCCATTGGCCGATTTCGGTGTCTTTGTTGTAGAGCGCATCGTAGCTGCGTTTGAGTAAATCGGCCGCGACTTGGTAGCGTTCGTTGACGTAGCGTAAGTCGCCGCGAAACACCATTTGCTCGTGATTGCCCATGAGTAGATGTAAGCGTCCGCCCGCAGCTTGGGCTTCTTGGTCTAAGGAATATAAAAACCACAATACTTCATTGACTTGATGACCACGGTCAAACATGTCGCCCGTCATCACCATATGGCCGTCACCAAAGGCCCAGTGGTTATCTTTGTTGATAATCTGATGGGCTTTTAGCAAGTTAATCATTACATCAAACTGGCCGTGTACATCGCTAAGGGCGACAATTTTTCTGACCTGGGTGAAGGTATCTGGCTCAACCGTGACAGCTTGTGTATGAAGGTGCGGTTGGGGTAATTCACCGCAATTGGTAGGGCGAGTTAACTGCGCCTTCGCAATCCTTGTTTGTTTTAGCTCGCTTTGGCAAATCCAATAGGCAGTGTCCTTTTGAGTGTCATCTAAAAACACATAAGGGCCATCGGTGACGCTGCTTTCTTGAATGTTTAGTTCTGGCTCGGCTTCACTTGCATTGGCCGCTAATGAGGTCAACGCCAGTGAGGTAAAGGGGAGTGCGGTGACAAGCCATAACAGGGGCGTGAATTTTCTCTGTTGCTTGAGTATCCATTGGCTGGCTCGGCTAAGTCGCGTCATAGATAGCGTGATTGGGTGAGCCCCGACTGGCATCGAATTGATTTGCATTAGACCGCATCCTTGTTCTTGTTTTAGTTATTCATTTTGTCATTTTAGACACTTGAGTTGATGAGTCTTCGAACGTGCAGCTTGACGAATTCAATTTCAAGCGCTTAATCGCAAGTGCTTAATCTTAAGTACTTAATGTCAAGTGCTCAACCTATTGAAAATACTAAATCATACGGATAATGCTTATCATCGGCAAGTCGTGAGGCGGGCTAAATTAAACTTGCCCGCCTCATTATTCAGTTATTCCATCATTGCATTTCTATTGTGCATGACTGTCTTTACATAGTATTGGCAGTTACATGGCATTGACGACGGTATAACTATCAACAAACTGCTCGAAACTGACGATTTTTCCGCTGTGTATTTTCCATAAATGGGCGACTCGGGCGCTAAAATACTTGCCCGTTTTGACATAAGTACCTGAATAAGTGCCGAAGGCAAAAACCTTATCACCCTGCGCCACATAGTCTTCGATATCGACACGATAGTTATTCCATTCTTTTTCGAGGCGGGCGAACACATTGGCGGCTATCGCGCTAAAACCTATGTAAGTGCCCGCATAGGGAAACCCTACCGCCTCTGTCCAGCGTGCGTCATTTGCCAGTGCATGCTCAAGATTTTTGGCATTTTCGGCAGAGCTGTGTCCTGCGTAAGTACTTTTGACAAGTGCAAGATTCGCATCAGTTTGCCTTGCTGTTTCGATAAGATTTAACTGAGCAGGCTCACTCACTAAAGAGCTTGTTGGAACACCATTAAGCGTTGGCATGATTACGACTCAAACTGTGCTTCAAGATGGCTTAACCACTGGGCGGGTTGGCCATAAAAGCGGTTGATATTAATGGCGGTGATGTTGCCGTCATTATCCTCTCTAGCCATTGAAGGGAAGCCTTGGGCGCCTATAAGATTCAATAATGCTCTGGATTCAACAATATGCTCATATAGCTTGTCTTCACCTTGGGCATAATGCTGCGCAAAGCCTATAGGGTCGAGCCCAAGTTCAGCGGCTAACCTTGCGAGATTACCTTCATCACTGGCGCTGTGACCATCACGGTAATGGGCCAGTTGTACTGAGTGTAGATAGGCCAAACTGTCGCCACCCATAGCATCGACTGCGAGCATGGCTTTAATAGGAGGCACCGAGTCGAGTACGATTGTGGTATCGCGCAGCAGACCATCAAAATAGTTTTCCCCAAAAGGTTGTCCAGTTAGCTCGGCAATACGCAGATCGTGGGGCATAACATAGTCGCGCCAGTTAGCATCGATTTGTTTACGTCTTGGGCCAGTGAGCATACCGCCGCCGTGGAGCTTAATGGTAAAGCCTGCTTTTGCGGCGGCATCGAGTAACGGCGCCGCGGCATAACACCAACCACATAAAGGGTCGATAATCGCGTGCAGAGTGCGCACTTTGGTTTCCGAATTGCTGCTGGCCGTGCTAGCAGAATGAGTTGTTGGGGTCGTCATAGTGTTAAACCTTTTGGCTTAAGTTCGTCGCGACATTAGCGACTTAAGCCCTTTGAGATCATTGATTAAAATAGTTTGGTTGGTACCGTTATTTAGGTGCAGTCATTTAGCTAA
This sequence comes from Shewanella sp. SM74, assembly GCF_025653725.1. NCBI lineage: Bacteria > Pseudomonadati > Pseudomonadota > Gammaproteobacteria > Alteromonadales > Shewanellaceae > Shewanella > Shewanella sp. SM74. The sequence continues at coordinate 58,248 of NZ_JAKKRZ010000006.1, forward strand.
AAATGGCACGCAATCGCTCACGTGCCTGTCTTTAACTGTTTGCACTTAACTATCTTTTACACCTAACTAGCTGTACCTAATCGCCGAGATAGGTATGGCTGGGCTTACATAGGCCAGGTCATTTCGCCCATGTAAACTTTGGCGCTGATCTCAAGCCCTGCATCGGCTGGCATTTGTGGGTATAGCGCCAGCATCTTTTGGATTAATTCGGCTGAATCTTTCGAGGCTTTTGCAGCAATTTCAAAGGCTTTTACATATTCACGAGTAAAACCGATGGCGTGGGTATTAAATCGCGCTTCGCCTAAATAGTGCCCTGGGATCACTGTGGTCGGCAGCAGTTTTTCCATTGCATCTAAATGGGTTAACCATTCCTGACGCTCAGAGGCAGTTTGAGTGTCAGCCATCCAAACATGCGTGTTATCAAATACTTCTACGCCACCTGTAATGGTTTTTGCCGATGGTACCCACAGGAAAGTGTGTTTAGGGTGTTTATCATTAAAACCTTTGATAATCACTTGCTCACCGTCGATAGTAAAAGTGTCACTGTGAATCGCCTTAGGTAACACTAATTCGCTTGGCGCATTATCTTTTAAAATCGGCCCCCAGTAGGCGAGTTTGCCTTCCATTGAGGCTTTAATAGCATCGACAGTGGTTTGAGTCGCGACGATTTGTGCATCGGGGAAATTCTTTTTAATCACGGCTAAGCCGAAATAGAAATCAGGATCGCTATGGCTGATATACACCTGAGTCAGCTTTTTACCGCTAGCCTTAATGGTGTCGACCAATGTTTGGGCATCGTTATTTTGAAATTGCGCATCGACTAACATCATTTCACGCTCGCCGATGATAAAGCTTGATGACACGGCAAAGATACTGTTTTCGCCCGGATTAAAATGGCTCACTTGCAATGGCGCAGCATTGACCGCGCTAAGTCCCGCCAGCAACAAGGTGGCGGCTAGGCTGATTTTAGACGAGGCCTTCAATGTGGCGTTAACTGTGTTACGTATTGCATAGGTCGATGTGTTCATTTGGGGCTCACTTATAGTCACAGGGTGAAAGAGTAAAAGGTTCGATTTAGCATTCATTGATTTGCAGCTGCTGCAAAAAGTGAGTTAAGTATAGGTTGCAATAATCAATAGATAAATGCGAGTATCTGCCCATGTTTGTTGCATTAATCGGACGAATAGCTGTATGCACTCTGGCACTCTTAATTATTAGCTATTAGCTATTAGCTATGTGGATACGCGAGTATGTGAGTGGGCCTTCGAGTGATTGAAAGTTAGTGATTGAAAGTTAGTGATTGAATGTGAGTGGAGATAAATCATGGATAGACTCGAAGCGGCTAAGGTGTTTGTGACTATTGTTGAGCGCGGCAGCATGATCAGCGCCGCCAATGCCTTAGATATGTCGCGTTCTATGGTGACCCGTTACTTGAGCGAAATGGAAGAATGGTCTGGTGCTAGGTTGTTGCATCGCTCGACGCGTAGCCTCAGCTTAACGCCCGCTGGTGAGCAAGTGCTGGACTATTGCCATCGACTGTTCGAATTGGCTAATGAAGTGCCGGCGGTAAGCCATGCCGCTGTGGCGATTCCGCGGGGATTACTACGTATTAGTTGCTCCCAGTTTTTGGCGCATCAGATTTTAGCGCCCGTGGTACAGCAATATTTAGCCAGTTATCCGCAGGCGAGCGTGAATTTCCACGTGAGCAGCCAAACCGTCGATTTAGTCGCCGAGCGGATTGATCTGGCTATTCGCATTACCAATGAACTCGATCCCAATCTTATCGCTAGGCGCTTAGGGGAGTGTGAGTCTGTGGTATGTGCCGCACCGAGTTATCTTGCCGCGCGCGCCGCCGTGCTGCATCCCGAGGATTTAACTCAGCACAACTGCTTAACCTATTCCTATTTTGGCGATGTGATGTGGCGCTTTTATAAAACCGATGTAGGGGCGAAACAGGCTCAAGCGCTGAACTCCGATCCTAAGTCAAACCAAGGTCAAGCTTTTAATGTGCCTGTGAATGGGAATTTCAGCGCCAATGATTCAATGGTGGTGCTCAATGCTACGCTGGCAGGTGAGGGGATTGCCATGCAGCCCGTTTGGGCGGCGAAACCTTATTTAGATTCGGGTCAGCTAGTGCCTTTATTAACTGAGTTTAAACCTCAGTCCCTCGGTGTGTATGGCGTGTATCAATCCCGCAAACATATGCAGCCTGCACTTAGGGTGATGATGGACATGCTGGTGGCCTACTTTGCCAGCTTGAATTGAAACAGTGTCAGTTTGAAATAGCGCCAGTTTGAAATAGCGCCAAAGTCTACGGCACTCATAGCGTAACTGGATGCCATAAAAAAGGAGCTTAACCCTTTCGAGCTAAACTCCTCAGATTTACACTTGTCTAGAATCTAGAATCTAGAATCTAGATTTACTTTATCATGCGCTTGTATTTCAAGCGGTGTGGCTCAACCACATCGGCGCCATAGGTGTTCTTCAACCATGCCGAGTATTCTGTGTAGTTACCTTCGTAGAAGTTCACTTGACCTTCGTCGCGATAATCCAGAATGTGGGTCGCGATACGGTCGAGGAACCAACGGTCATGCGAAATCACCATAGCGCAACCTGGGAATTCCAGAATCGCTTCTTCCAGTGCGCGCAGGGTTTCAACGTCTAAGTCGTTGGTGGGTTCGTCGAGGAGTAATACGTTACCGCCCGCTTGCAGCAGTTTGGCTAAATGCACGCGGTTACGTTCACCACCAGATAAAGTACCGATGACTTTTTGCTGATCGCCACCACGGAAGTTGAAGCGGCCTACATAGGCGCGGCTCGGAATTTCCATGTTGTTGATACGCATGATGTCTTGACCACCGGAAATTTCTTCCCAAATGGTGTTCTTATCATTCATCGAATCGCGGAACTGCTCAACCGAGGCCAGTTGCACAGTATCACCCAGCTCAATGCTGCCGCTGTCTGGCTTTTCTGCGCCGGATAACATGCGGAACAGGGTCGATTTACCCGCGCCGTTGGCACCGATAATGCCGACGATCGCGCCCTTAGGCACAGAGAACGACAGGTTGTCGATCAAAACGCGGTCACCGTAAGATTTGGTCAGGTTATTCACTTCAATAACCTTGTCACCTAAACGAGGTCCGGGCGGAATAAACAGCTCGTTGGTTTCGTTACGTTTTTGGTAATCGTTAGTGTTCAGTTCTTCAAAGCGTGCCATACGGGCCTTGCCTTTAGACTGGCGGCCTTTCGCGCCTTGACGTACCCATTCCAATTCCTTGGCAATGGTCTTTTGGCGAGCGCTTTCTGTGGCTGATTCTTGCTTCAGACGGGCATCTTTCTGCTCAAGCCATGAAGAATAGTTACCTTCCCACGGAATACCTTCACCGCGGTCGAGTTCTAAAATCCAGCCAGCGGCATTGTCGAGGAAGTATCTGTCGTGGGTAATCGCGACCACAGTACCAGCATATTCCTGCAGGAAGTGCTCAAGCCACGCCACAGATTCAGCATCCAAGTGGTTGGTGGGTTCGTCCAGTAACAGCATTTCTGGCTTTTCAAGCAGCAAACGACAAATCGCTACGCGGCGACGTTCACCACCGGATAATACTTCGATTTTCTCATCCCAATCTGGCAGACGCAGGGCGTTGGCGGCGCGCTCAAGGACGTACTCTAAGTTATGGGCATCTTGGGCTTGAATAATGGCTTCGAGTTCGCCTTGCTCTTTTGCAAGGGCGTCGAAATCGGCATCCGGCTCGGCGTAGGCGGCATAAACGGCATCGAGGCGAGTCAGGGCATTTTTTGCCTCTGCTACCGCTTCTTCAATCGCTTCACGCACGGTTTGATTCGGATCGAGTTTAGGTTCCTGCGGCAGGTAACCGATTTTCAATCCCGGCATTGGGCGCGCTTCACCTTCAATTTCGGTGTCGATACCCGCCATAATGCGCAGTAGTGTCGACTTACCTGAACCGTTGAGGCCGAGTACGCCAATTTTGGCGCCGGGGAAAAAGCTTAAAGAAATATCTTTAAGGATCTGCTTCTTAGGCGGAACAATTTTACCCACCCGCAGCATGCTGTAAACAAACTGAGCCATTTTTCTCTATCTTAAGTGACTAATGATGCGGCTAATTCTACTCGATTGCGCGCCGAACTCAACTCGACAATGAGCCAAGTTCAAGCACTATCTGCAGGAATTTCATGTTTCAAATACTGGGATTGTGACCGCGTTCCGAGTAGAATACCGCGCAACCCTACCTATAAGAATTGGCAGCTGGAGTAAGCAATGCTGAAAAAAGATATGAATATCGCAGATTATGATCCGGAACTGTTTAACGCAATTCAGAATGAAACTCTGCGTCAAGAAGAGCATATTGAGCTGATTGCTTCTGAAAACTACACCAGTCCACGCGTGATGGAAGCGCAAGGTTCACAGTTAACCAATAAGTACGCTGAAGGCTATCCAGGCAAGCGTTACTACGGTGGTTGTGAGTATGTGGACGTAGTTGAAACCTTAGCGATTGAACGTGCTAAACAACTGTTTGGCGCAACTTACGCTAACGTACAACCTCATTCAGGTTCACAGGCAAACAGCGCTGTTTACATGGCATTGTTAAAACCTGGCGATACCGTACTGGGCATGAACTTAGCTCATGGTGGTCACTTGACCCACGGTTCACCGGTTAACTTCTCTGGCAAACTGTACAACATCATTCCTTACGGTATCGACGAGTCTGGCAAAATTGACTACGACGAGATGGAACGTATTGCCTTAGAACACAAGCCTAAGATGATGATCGGCGGTTTTTCTGCCTATTCAGGTATCGTTGACTGGGCAAAAATGCGTGAAATCGCAGACAAAATAGGTGCTTATTTATTTGTCGATATGGCACACGTTGCCGGTCTTATTGCTGCGGGCGTTTATCCAAACCCAGTACCACACGCGCACGTTGTGACATCTACGACCCACAAAACCTTAGCGGGTCCCCGTGGTGGCGTGATCCTATCTGCTGCTGACGATGAAGACTTGTATAAGAAGTTGAACTCTGCGGTATTCCCTGGCGGTCAAGGTGGCCCATTAATGCACGTTATCGCCGGTAAAGCGGTGGCGTTCAAAGAAGCTCTAGAGCCAGAATTTAAAGTGTACCAACAGCAAGTGGTTAATAACGCTAAAGCTATGGTTGAAGTGTTCCTTGAGCGCGGTTACAAAATCGTCTCTGGCGGAACCAGCAACCACTTAATGCTAGTTGACCTGATTGGTCGTGACTTAACGGGTAAAGAAGCCGATGCTGCCTTAGGTAGCGCTAACATTACCGTGAACAAAAATTCAGTGCCAAACGACCCACGTTCACCCTTTGTGACCTCTGGTGTGCGTATCGGTACGCCAGCTATTACGCGCCGCGGCTTTAAAGAAGCGGAATCGAAAGAGCTGACGGGCTGGATTTGTGACATCCTTGATGATGCAAGCAATCCTGCTGTGATTGAGCGTGTTAAAGGCCAAGTATTGGCACTTTGCGCACGTTTCCCTGTTTACGGCTAATTTGCCTATGCATCTACGCTTAGTAGATGAAGGGCCGAGATTGACCGCCGACAGACTTGATACTTATCACATCAGGTATTTAGCATCAGGCACTTAACATCAAGTAGTTAACATTAGGTTGTTAAGCTCAGGTAGTTAACCTCAGCCCATAAATAGGATAAAATCCCATGGCCGCATCTCGCGGCCATTTTTATTGGTAAAATCTTAAGTTTAAATCCATGGCGTTTGACTGAGATTTAACAGGTAAAGCCATTAACGCTTTACCACCATTCACTGGCAGGAGGCTCAATGCATTGTCCATTTTGCAGCGCGACAGATACTAAAGTCATCGATTCCCGATTAGTGGCAGAAGGCCACCAAGTGCGCCGTCGCCGAGAATGCACCGAATGCCATGAAAGATTTACCACCTTCGAAGGCGCCGAATTAGTCATGCCTAGGGTGATTAAGCGCGATGGTTCACGCCAACCCTTCGATGAAGAAAAACTCCAAGGTGGCATGTTGCGCGCCGTTGAAAAACGCCCCGTGTCTATGGATGAAATCGAGCAAGCACTCAGCAAAATTAAATCTACCCTGCGCGCCACTGGCGAGCGGGAAGTGCCGTCAGAAATGGTGGGTAACTTAATGATGGAGCAATTGATGAGCCTAGATAAAGTCGCCTACATACGTTTTGCTTCTGTGTACCGTGCCTTCGAAGACGTGTCTGAATTTGGCGAAGCCATCGCCAAACTGCAAAAGTAGTCATTGAGTTTTGTCGCCGACAAGGCAGACGTGTACGAGCGATTGGCGTGAAAGCACAAATTTAAAAGACAGGTTTGTAAGACTGGTGAAAGCCGAAACCTTTAACAACAGGGTTGAACATGAGCTTGAACATAAGTTGGTCCGTACTCGATACCCAAATGATGAGCCGCGCGATTCAATTGGCGCGCAAAGGCTTTTACACCACGAGGCCCAATCCCAGTGTGGGCTGCGTTATCGTTAAAGATAATCAAATCATCGGTGAAGGTTATCATCAAAAAGCGGGTGAACCCCACGCCGAAGTGCATGCGCTACGTATGGCTGGCGAACGCGCCCGCGGCGCAACGGCCTATGTCACTTTAGAGCCCTGCAGCCATTATGGCCGCACGCCGCCCTGCGCCTTGGCGCTGATCAATATTGGCGTTAAACGTGTGGTGGTCGCGGTGGAAGATCCTAATCCGCAAGTAGGTGGTCGTGGCATTCAAATGCTGCGTGACGCTGGTATTGAAGTGGATGTGGGATTACATCGCGATGAAGCCTATGCCTTGAATTTAGGCTTTATGAAGCGGATGGAATCGGGTTTACCCAGAGTTACAGTAAAATTGGCTGCGAGTCTCGATGGTAAAACCGCGCTGTCTAACGGTGTGTCTAAATGGATAACCGGTCCAGAATCTCGTCGCGACGTGCAGCGATTACGTTTACGTTCTTGTGCACTGGTCACGGGAATTGAAACCATACTGGCGGACGATCCCTCACTCAATGTGCGTTATCAGGAACTTGGCAGCTTAAAAGACAGTGTAACCGAGGCGCAATTACTACAGCCATTAAGAGTCATACTCGACAGCCGCGCCCGTTTGCCGTTATCGGCCGCCTGCTTGGCTATCGTATCGCCGATACTCTTGGTCTCGACCGTGGCTTATCCCGTAGAGTTTCAAGCACAATTGCCCTCCCATGTGAGTTGCCTCGTGTTACCTGCAATTGCAGGTCGCGTCTCATTGCCTGAACTATTAAGCTATTTAGGCCAAAGTTGTAATCACGTGCTGGTGGAAGCGGGTGCAACCTTAGCGGGCGCTTTTTTAGCAGAGGGGCTTGCCGATGAGTTAGTGCTATATCAAGCGATGAAAATCCTCGGTGGGCATGGGCGTAATCTGCTGCAATTGCCCGATTATCAAACCATGGCGCACATTCCTGCATTAACTTTGGTCGATGAGCGCAAATTAGGGCCAGATACCCGTTTAACTTTGAGCGTTATGCTTGATACCTCTTTATCTAAATCGAATTGGAGCAAGATAACCGTTTAACCTTGAGTCTTATGCCTTATTACTTCTTTATTTAATTAAGTGAGTTAACCATGTTTACTGGGATTATTGAAGCCGTTGGCACCCTGCGCAAACTGGAGCGTAAAGGCGATGATATTCGTCTTACCGTGGCGAGCGGCAAACTGGATTTAAACGATGTGCGTTTAGGCGACAGTATTGCCACCAACGGTGTGTGCTTAACGGTTGTGCAGCAATTAGCCGACGGTTATGTGGCTGATGTCTCTGCCGAAACAGTGAGTCTCACCGGTTTTGCTAACTACAAAGTGGGCACTAAGGTGAATCTTGAAAAAGCCGTCACCCCAACCACACGCTTAGGCGGGCACATGGTCAGCGGCCATGTAGACGGTATTGCTATGGTTGAGCAACGCCTAGTGCGTGGTCAAGCCATCGAGTTTTGGTTAGCCGCACCCGCAGAGCTTGGGCGCTACATTGCCCATAAAGGTTCCATCACCATTGATGGCGTGAGTTTGACGGTTAACGAAGTGGACGGCAGTCGATTCCGCCTGACCATAGTGCCGCATACAGCAGGGGAAACCACGTTAATCGACCTGCAAGCGGGCGATAAGGTGAATATCGAAGTGGATTTAATCGCCCGTTATCTTGAACGCTTGATGAATTATGATGGCAAAGACAGCAAGAGCGGCGGCGTCACCATGGAAATGTTAGCCCGTGCCGGCTTTGTGCGTTAGTGCACAGGAGCAGATTATTTAACTTAAGCTTATCGGCAGCTTAGGTTATTTAGGTATAGAATTTCATAACAACAGCAAAATCATAAGGTCCTACAATGGCGCTGCACAGTATAGAAGAGATCATCGAAGATATTCGTCAAGGCAAAATGGTTATTTTGATGGATGACGAAGACAGAGAAAACGAAGGTGATTTGATCATGGCGGCCGAAATGGTAACGCCAGAAGCGATTAACTTTATGGCGAAATATGGCCGTGGACTCATTTGCCAGACCATGACCAAAGCCCGTTGCCAGCAGTTAAATCTGCCCTTAATGGTGACGAATAACAACGCCCAGTTCTCGACTAACTTTACGGTTTCTATTGAGGCAGCCGAAGGCGTGACTACCGGTATTTCGGCCCACGATCGCGCGGTAACAGTCAAAGCGGCCGTGGCTAAAGAGGCTAAAGCGTCTGATTTAGTGCAACCTGGGCACATCTTCCCGTTAATGGCGCAGGACGGCGGCGTATTAACCCGCGCAGGCCACACTGAAGCCGGTTGTGATTTAGCCCGTCTTGCGGGACTTGAGCCATCGGGCGTTATCGTTGAGATTTTGAACGAAGACGGCACTATGGCACGCCGCCCAGATTTAGAGATTTTCTCCGAGTTGCACGGTATCAAAATCGGTACTATCGCGGCATTAATTGAGTATCGCAACACCAAAGAAACCACGGTTGTGCGTGAAGCTAAATGCAAACTACCGACCCGTTTCGGCGAGTTCGACATGGTGACCTTCAGAGACACTATCGACAATCAACTGCACTTTGCCTTAGTCAAAGGTGAGGTGAAAGAAGATTGTTTGGTGCGCGTGCATTTGCAAAATACCTTCAACGATTTACTCCACTCAGAGCGCGATCAGCAACGCAGCTGGCCACTCGAAAAGGCGATGGAGCGTATTTCTGCAGAAGGTGGTGTATTGGTTTTACTCGGGAATCAAGAACACCCCTGTGAAATCCTCTCTAAGGTGAAAGCCTTTGAAGCCGAAGATCAAGGCCAAGCGCCTGCTTCTGCAAAATGGCAGGGGACATCGCGCCGAGTGGGTGTTGGCTCGCAAATTCTCGCTAGCCTTGGCGTGACTAAGATGCGTCTGCTCAGCTCGCCTAAACGCTACCATTCACTTTCAGGCTTTGGCCTTGAAGTGACTGAGTATGTGGCGGACTAAAACCTAAAGTTACACTGAAGTAAAATTAACAATTTCTGATAATTTGCATAGGGCTCTGGGCAATTGGCTGTGATATCATGTCGCCACTTTTCGCCCCGAGCTGGGTGCTTTAGCTAAATTAGGTAAGATAATGAACGTAGTTCAAGGTAATATCGAAGCGAAAAATGCCAAAGTTGCGATTGTAATTTCGCGTTTCAACAGCTTTTTAGTTGAGAGCTTGCTTGAAGGTGCACTTGACACGCTGAAACGTTTTGGCCAAGTCAGCGACGACAATATCACTGTTGTCCGTGTACCAGGTGCGGTTGAGTTGCCGCTAGCTGCGCGTCGCGTAGCTGCCAGTGGTAAATTCGACGGTATTATCGCATTAGGTGCGGTGATCCGTGGTGGTACTCCTCATTTTGATTTTGTTGCAGGCGAATGTAATAAAGGTCTAGCTCAAGTTGCTTTAGAATTTGATCTGCCTGTTGCTTTCGGTGTTTTGACCACTGATACCATTGAACAAGCGATTGAACGTTCAGGTACCAAAGCGGGTAACAAAGGCGGCGAAGCTGCTCTAAGCCTGCTTGAAATGGTCAATGTTCTGCAAGAACTTGAACAACAGTTGTTATAGTAGGAAAAATAATGAAGCCTTCTGAGCGCCGCAAGGCCCGCCGTTTAGCCGTTCAAGCCATCTATTCATGGCAACTAAGCGGGAATAATATTGCCGATGTCGAGCATGAGTTTTTAACTGAACAAAGTCTCGATGGTGTTGATGTAGCTTATTTTCGTGAGCTATTTTCAGGCGTTGCAACGAAGAAAACCCAATTGGATGAGCTGATCATCCCGCATCTGGAACGCCCGATTGATGAAGTGTCTCCAGTAGAGAAAGCCATAGTTCGTTTAGCGACCTATGAGCTGACTTTCCGTAAAGATGTGCCATACAAGGTCGCGATTAACGAAGCGATTGAGTTGGCAAAAGCTTTCGGTGCGGACGAGAGTCATAAGTTTGTGAACGGACTGCTCGACAAACTGGTTGCACGCAAGTAATAAAGACAAACGGTATCTTAGGATACCGTTTTTCATTGCTAACAAAGGTGGCCGATGTAAGTCGTGCCAAACTGTACAGTGAAAGAATTCCAATTAATTGAATGTTATTTTAGCAACCGCGGCCCCACTCGCCGTGATGTGAAGCTTGGCATCGGTGACGATTGCGCTTTAGTGCAACCTGCAGAAAACAAGTCGATCGCTATCTCCTGTGATACCTTAGTTGAAAATGTCCATTTCTTCCCCGATATGCCTCCCGCTGCCTTAGGTTACAAAGCTTTAGCGGTAAATTTATCTGATCTGGCTGCCATGGGCGCTGAACCCGCGTGGATGACGCTTGCCTTAACACTACCCGAAGTCGATGAGACTTGGCTAAGTGGTTTTAGTGAAGGTTTATTTGAAGCGGCCGATTACTATGGCATCGCCTTAATTGGCGGCGATACGACTCGTGGTCCACGGGCTATTAACATCACAGTGCACGGCCAAGTCCCACAGGGTAAGGCACTCACGCGTCATGGTGCTAAAGCGGGTGATTGGATTTATGTCACGGGCACGCTCGGAGATTCGGCCTTAGGTCTGGATATCATTCGCGGCGCGCAACAGGCCAGAGCCGAGCATAAAGAATTCCTGATTAATCGCCATTATCGTCCAACACCAAGAGTCTTAGCGGGTCAAGCTTTGCGTTCGCTTGCCTCCAGTGCAATCGATCTTTCCGACGGGTTTATCTCGGATATCGGTCATGTGCTTAAGGCTTCGGCAGTTGGTGCTGTGGTGGATGTTAATTGCATCCCGCTTTCACGCGCGATGCAAGATACCGTCAGCGAGGAGCATGCCTTAGGTTATGCGCTTACGGGGGGCGAAGATTATGAACTGCTGTTCACCGTTCCTGAAGCGCAAAAAGGTGCGCTTGAGACAGCGTTGAGCCATGCAGGAGCAAAGTTTGTTCGCGTTGGACAAATTTGTGCAGGTAGTAAGCTCAAGTTGCAACTTAATGGTGAGCCGTTTACGCCGCCGTATCACGGTTTCGAGCACTTTTAAGCGAAGAGCATGTTAATGAAATGGTTGTCAAAGGATCAGGTGCTAACGCGCCTGTCATTAAAAAATCCTGTCCACTTTTTGGCACTCGGTTTCGGTAGCGGGCTCGCCGCTAAAGCGCCTGGCACCTTCGGTACTTTGGCCGCAGTTCCCCTCTATTTATTGATGGCGCCATTACCGCTCACTTGGTATATCGGCTTAACCTTATTGAGCGCATTTGCGGGATTTTATATCTGCGGTAAAGCCGCTCAAGATATGGGTGTTCACGATCACGGTGCGATTGTGTGGGATGAAGTGGTTGGGCTACTGATCACTATGATAGCGGCACCAGCAGGTTGGGGTTGGTTGTTAGTCGGCTTTGGTCTATTTCGCTTTTTCGACATCATCAAGCCTTGGCCTATTCGATGGCTCGATGCCAAAGTTCATGGTGGCTTTGGCATTATGATTGACGATGTCTTAGCGGGCGTGTTTTCGTTTATTTGTCTGCAAGGGCTAGTCTGGTGTGTTAGCTAACATTATCGCTAACCTAACATGATAGTTAACCTGACATGTTAGTTAGCATGACCAACAACTAATTCTTAGCTTTGATATAGCCCCTTAGCTTGTGATATAGAGTGTGTAGATTCAAGCGGTTAGCGATCTCATTCGTTATCTGATTCATACTACTATTGCAGCAGTTCCCTTGCGTTCGCGAGGGTATTGCTGGTGATAGTATCGCCACCTAACAGTCTTGCAAGCTCTTGGATACGCTGCTCACGATCGAGCGATTTCATTGTGGTCTCAGTACTGCCTGCCTTATTAAATTTATCGACAAACATGTGTTGATGACCATTGCCCGCAACTTGCGGCAAGTGAGTCACGCACAGTACTTGGGTCGATTCCCCTAAGCTGCGTAACATGCGGCCCACCACTGCTGCGGTGGGGCCGGAAATCCCGACATCCACCTCATCGAAAATTAATGTCGGTGTGGCAACTTTCTTCGCGGTAATCACTTGGATCCCTAGCCCTATCCGTGAGAGCTCACCGCCAGACGCGACTTTCGAAATCGGTTGCAAAGGTTGGCCAGGGTTAGTGGTTACCATAAATTCGATATTGTCACTGCCATTGGCTGACATTTGCTCGGGGTGGAAATTGACTTCGATCGTAAATTTACCCTTAGGCATATTCAGTTCGTGGATTGACTGAGTCACCAGTTTGTCGAGTTCTTTAGCATAGCGGGCACGGCTTTGGCTGAGCTTTTGCGCATTGCTAAGATAAGCGGCTCTACTTGCCTCGACTTGAAGCTGAATTTCTTCAAGTTTACTTTCATCACTGTCTAAGGTGCTTAGCTCAGCCTTTAATGCTAAATGATGTTCGGCCAGTTTATTCGGGCTAACATGATGCTTACGCGCCAGTTGCATGGCTTTTGATAGCCGTTCTTCTAAATAGGCAAAGTGGGTTGGATCGAGTTCAAGCTTACTCAAATAGTGCTGTAATTCGCCGGCACTTTCTTGCACTTGGATTAAGGCATCATTGAGCATTGTGTTGATATTGCTTAATGCAGGATCGTAGCTTTGCAGATCTTCGGCGAGGGAAACGACTCGATTGAGCAACGACTCTATGTTGTTCTCTTCGCCTTCAGTGAGTATATCTAAGCTCGCTTGACAGGTGTCAATCAACTCAGTGCCATTGGCTAAGCGTTTGTGCTCTTGCTCAATTTCATCGAACTCATCAACTTTAAGATCAAACTCATCGAGTTCTTCTACTTGATATTGCACTAATTGCTTACGGGCAATACGTTCATGCTGTGAGGTTTCGAGTTGTTTTAGGTCAGCCTCAATTTGCTTGCAGCGTTGAAAGCTGGCGGCAACCGTATCGATAAGTAATCTGTGGTTGGCATAACTGTCGAGCAGGGTGAGTTGATGTTCACTTTTTAACATCGCATGGTGCGCATGTTGGCCGTGAATACCGATGAGCAACTGACCCAGTAATTTGAGTTGCGTCAGCGGCACTGGATTCCCATTGATGTAGGCGCGTGAACGGCCATCGCTACCAATGGTCCGACGTAGTATGCATTCATCATCGAGTTCAAGATCGTTATCTTCTAACCAACGTTTCGCCAATGGAATATCATCCAAGGAAAAGCGGGCGCTGACCTCGGTTTTATTGGCTCCGGGACGAACACTGCTGGCATCGGCGCGATTGCCTAGGCATAGGCCTAGCGCATCGATGGCAATCGATTTACCCGCACCAGTTTCACCTGTGATGCTGGTCATACCGGGGCGAAAATCCAGTTCTAAAAAACGGACGATAGCGAAGTTATTAATGCTGAGTTGGCAAAGCATAGTGAATTCCTGTCGAAAAACATACCAAACCACTGTATTGATAAACAGTATATACTGATTTTATATACAGTAAAGTGGCTTGGGTAAATAATCGGCATTATCGGTAGTAAATATTTTTAATTAACTGATTATGCATAGGTTCTTACTAAGCTTTCTAAGATAGGTAAACTGAAGAAAGTGACTAAGGTGCCAAATAGAATGCCTTGAGCACTGGTTGAAGCCTGAGTGTTATAACGCTGGGCAAGTAAGTACACGCTAGCCGCGGTGGGCAGTGCGCTCAAGATCACGCCCATGATCAGGTAGTCACCACTTACTCCAAAACGGTTAAGCATAAAGTAGACGAGTGCAGGTTGGATAGCCAGCTTGAAGAGGTTGATAAGGCTCAGTTCGATAAAATTCTTGGGGCTAAATACGCTGCTATCTTTCTGGTAGCGCATCGCTTTGGCGAGTACCATGCCGATAGCAAATAGGGCGCAGGGGCTTGAGGTATTGCCTATTTGCTGGATCATTAGCGCCAGCCCTGACGGCAGTTTTATCTCTAGCGCCGAAATGCCGACGCCAATTAAGCTACCAATAACGATAGGGTTTTTACCGACCGCCATCGCCATTATGACTAAGGCGTGGTGTTGTCTTTGGGTGTTAGTGGCCAGTTCCATCGAGACTAAGGCGACGGCAAACATCAGCACGGATAATAAGCTGGCAATCGCGGCGGCGACTAAGGCACTTTGTTGCTGCGGAAAGAGGATGATGAGCAGTGGAATACCAATAAATGCCGTATTACCAAAGGTGGCATTGAGGGCTCGAATAGCGGCAACCGCATGCTGTTTAGGGTTAGCGATCAGCGATAGCCCAAGGCAGACAAGATAAGTGATTACCATAGCTGTGCTGTAGCCCGCAATAAATCCCCATTGCAAAATCTCGTCAATCGGCTGCTGGGCGAGGGCGATAAGCATGATTGCAGGGAACGCAATATAGTAGACATATTGGTTTAGCACTTGATCCGTATCGACGGGCAAGAGTTTTAGTTTTTGCACTAGTGTACCGAGCAACATGATCCCGAAGACGGCAAACAGAGGGGTTAAAATGGTCATTTCCCTCACTCATCCTTACGATTAAATTTGAATAAACTCGCCCACCGTCGTCATTTTACTGTCGCTATGATTCTTGGTGGACAGAGTTACAGCACTTGCTTCTTTTTATGTCACTTTAGAGCCAGATTTAGCGCCAGCGCAGTAAAACTCGCCACAAAATAACATACCATTTCAATCTAAGGCTATTGCGCTATGGTCGTATAAGTGAATAATTCAATGTTTAAAACACAATCACTTAGTGAATTTAGCGTTTTAACGTCAATACCCAATATGTGAAATTAGGATATGCAATGAGTGATGATTTAGGCGCTGAACTACAACTTGTCTATCTTTTTGTGCATTTAGTCAATGCGGGCAGTTTTTCGCAGGCGGCGAAGGAGCTCGATATGCCCATCGCCACTGTGAGCCGCAAGTTAGCGAAGTTGGAAGAGAAGCTCGATAAACAGCTCTTTATGCGCAGCACCCGCAAGTTACGATTGACAGAGGAAGGGCTGGCGCTCTTTCAACGCTACCAGAGTGTGGTTGCTCAATTTGATGAACTAAGTGGTTTAGGCAGTGATAAACCCGAGGGAACCTTACGCATCGCCGCGCCGATTTCGATTATTTCCATTGTGTTTATTCAGGCATTGAATGAGTTTGGCCGTTTGTATCCAGATATCCGTTTGCACATTTCCCAGAGCAATGAGTTAGTCGATTTGATCGACAAAGGCATAGATGTGGCGATTGTTGGCGGTGCTCAGCCTGATTCTTCTTGGGTGTCGAGTACCTTAGGCGAGCTCGACTATTGCCTGTTTGCCACACCAGAATATTTGGCTCAGGCACCTAAACTTGAGCATCCCGATGATCTTGAAGCCCATCAACTGATAAAAGTCTGGCCGCTGTTTAATTGGCATTTAAAGCATCCAAGCGGCGAGTCTTTTTATTTTAATGGCCCGACTAAGCTCACCCTCACGGATTTACACGGAGCGATTCAGGCGACCTTAGGCCATGGCGGGATCTTGTATGGTCCTGAACTATTTGTAAAACAGCAGATTAAAGAGGGAAAACTCAAAGTATTACTGCCTGAATGGATTGGCGAACAGAGGCGAATTTCGATTTTATATCATCAGCGCAGCCAGCAGCCGCTAAAGGTAAGAGTCTTTATTGAGTTTATGCAGTCAAAGGCGCCAGAGTTATTCTCTATGCGTTGATTTAACCGAGTTATTCTTTAATAAGGGAACTGATTTTTAGCGTCTTTTAGGTTTTACGGTGTTTTTGCTCATGGTGTTTTGCGTTTGTTTTGCGTCTTGCAGGCTGGAGCGTGTCGCGGGCAGTATGCCGAGTTCTAAGAAGTATCCCACTAAACGCCGTAGTTCAAATAAAGAACCGATACGCTGTTGATCTTTGATGGTCAGTTTCCAACTGTCGGTGCGTCCTTCGCTATTGGTTAAGATAAATCCTTGATAAACAATCTTTCTCATTGGAATAACTCAATCTTTATTGATGCTATTTATAGCAACTGGATATCTTTGACGGGATTCGTTGGTGAGGGTGTAAAACGATGATCCCTTTCTTATTCTGCATGGATAATAGGTGCTTGAGTAACCCCAAGCACCCCCATCAATTAAGCGACGCTGATACCGATATTTGATACGCCAGCTTCGATAATGTCTTTGCGTAAACCTTTGACCAGTTCTGCAGTGATCTTCGGATTTTCTTCAATAATTTCCAGCAGAGAATTTTGTAATTCTTTCTCTTCTTCCATGACTTCATGGGCGAAAACGAAATCATCTAATGCTTCATCCACCAAATCGACATCGCTGATCGCTTCGATGTAGTTAGCCACTGTGCTGGATGACAATTTGCTGATATTGACTATGTCTTCTTCAATTTTGCCTTGAATCGCACCCAGTAAGGTCGATATGGCGACCACTGCATCCATAGCAGGGTAGACGCCATAGGCTTCAAAATCAGCAGGATCTGGGGTGTTATCTTCCAAGCGTTGCAGATGCACATCGACATTGAATTTGAGCTTGGAGTCGTACTGGGATTGCCACAATAGTTCTAATGCGGTACTCAACACAGTAGGATCGCCAAACTCACAAACTTCGGAAAACAGTTGATAGTTGGGCAACATACGTTGGCAAAGTGCAGTGGCAAAGAGTTGTTTTTGTGGCAGTGTTAACGCCTTGAGACGTTTAAAGAAGCCCGTTTTTTTGGTCATCTGTTATTTCCGCTGATAGCTGTGATATCACTTGATTTGCCGCAGATTCTACCTTAGTTAACTCATCAAGTAACTCTAGTATTTCGGGTTCGAGATCTTCGACCGCTGTTTCACGTTTTAGTGCCGATTCAATTTCTTGGCATAATCTTTGGGTTGTAGGCACGCCGCAGTAGCAGCTCGCACCATGTAGTTTATGGATAGTACTGAGCATGACGGGGTGATCGTTTTGACTCAGCGCCGTCTGAATTGTCGTCACGGTTTGCGGTAAAGAGTCGAGCAACATTCTCAGCATGTCTAAGGCGAGGTCTGCCTTGTGATTAGCTTGGGTTAAGCATAAATCCCAGTTCAGCGTATGCAGGTCAAAATGGGTGAATTTAGGCCGAGTGATCCAGCGATGGATAACGTCTTTGAGCGCAGCCTCATCAATAGGTTTCGGTAAATATCCATCCATGCCACTGCCTAAAATCAGCTCGCGTTCTTCGGCAATCGCATGGGCCGTCACGGCAATAATTGGCGTGTTACGGTTCATTGAGCCTTGGCGAATTTGCTTAGTGGCACTAATGCCATCTGTGCCTGGCATCTGAATATCCATAAAAATTAAATCGAAGGTGCGAGTCTTCGCCTGTTTAACCGCTTCATCGCCACTGTTGACCGCGATAACCGTCGTCACTAACTCACTGAGCAAGGTGTCGATTAGTTTTAAGTTGGCAAAGTTATCATCCACCGCCAGTACGGTTAAGGATTGGCGCGCCGCCGGCGTGGCTATGGTCACTGGGGCTATGATGTCGTATTCCATCGGTGGATAGAGTAAGTTGCGGGCAAGCTGGTGCTCACTCACGGGCAGAGACAACACCACATCGGCATTCGGGCGGATAAATTGGGTTAAGGCATCCTGTTCTTGGCAATCGTATAGCACCACAAGGCAATCGGTTTTGGTCTTTGCCAAGTTAAGTGTGCTCACCAGTTGTCCTGAATCGCTAAATCCATGGCAACTCAAGAGAACATAGTCGTATGGCGCTTCAGCCGTGTTGAGTGTGGTCAGCAAGCTTGGGATATGCTGATGGTGAGTCACTTTAGTATCCCATTGATTCAATTGGCGACTCAAGACAGCATGAGTCAGCACTCGGGGCTCATAAAACAGTATGGTTTTGTCTTTGAGTTTTTCGAGCGGCAGTGAGTCACCGATTTGGAACTGACCTAAGCCAAGTGGCAAACTGAACCAGAAGTTTGAGCCTTTCTCTGGGGATGAGGTAAAGCCGATTTGGCCGCCCATTTGATTCACTAAACGCTTAGTGATCACTAAACCTAAGCCTGTGCCACCAAAGCGGCGGGAAATCGACGAATCGGCTTGGCCAAAGGCTTGGAATAAAAAGTCTTGCTGGCTTTCATCGATACCAATACCGGTATCGACCACATCACAGCGCAGTACCACTTGTTCTTCCGACTGGCTTTGCAGTTCGATTTTGACCATCACGCTGCCAGAGTCGGTGAATTTAATCGCGTTACCGACCAAGTTATTGATGATTTGGCACACGCGCATGGCATCGCCATTCACATTGTCGGGTACGTTAGGAGCGATATCGACGACGAGTTCTAGGCCCTTGGCCTGAGCGCTGCCCGAGATTAGCGTGATGGTATCGCCTATGGTTTCCCTTAGACCGAAGGGCATGTTTTCCAACACCATTTTACCGGCTTCGAGTTTAGAAAAATCGAGAATATCGTTGATGATACCCAGTAGGTTAGTGGCGCTGCGCTCAATGGTTTTGATGTAATCCACTTGGCTCGAATGCAAAGGGGTTTTCACCAATTGCCGCGCAAAACCAATAACCCCATTAAGCGGCGTACGTAACTCGTGTGACATGTTGGCTAAGAATTCAGATTTAATTCGGCTGGCTTCTAGGGCGCGTTTTTTCGCTAAATCTAACTCGACGTTTTGGATTTCAATCTGTTCTAAGGTTTCCCGCAGATCCGACGTGGCTTGGTCGATATTTTGCTGCATCTCATCATGGTATTCCGACAACGACCCCGCCATGGCATTGATGCCGCGTTTGAGTAAGTCGAGCTCACCAATCAAGTTGCCATCTAAGCGGGCGTCCAATTTACCTTCACGGATTTTAGCAACGACGCGCACCATTTCAGTAATGGGCTGAGTGACGTTTTTCACCAGCCGGAAAGTGAACAGCAAGTTCAACTGTACCCCGATCAACACGATAATAAAGGCGGCGACCGCGGCTCTATGTTGCTCGAGCAAGGCGCGTTCTTTATTGATTATGATGGAGATATAACCTAACAGTTGACCATCGTCTGTTTGGATATCGTAATTGGCGGGAGCGGCGCTGGGCCCGGTGGAGAAAATCGGTGTCCGTAAAATCAGGCTGTCGCCCACATGCTCAATTTCGGTTTTATGCAGTGTGTTAAGCGCTTCTTTGTAGCGCATAATTTCAAAGTCTTTGTGGTAGTGCGAGGTCACAAAGAGTTGATTGTTGGCGTCGAAAATCGCGATGGATTTCACTAAGGTGGATTTGTTGAGCTGCGCTGCGGCGAGTAAGCGTTTGGTCGCCTCGCGATCATTGGCCACTAAACCGATTTCACTGGCAATTGACAGCGGCTCGATAATATTGCTGCCCTGTTCGACGAGCGTATCTTCGAGCTCATAAAAACGGTTTATGGTAAAGTAGCTGCCCAGAAGGATACCGACCAAGATTGTTGGCGCGAGCGCCAGTACAAGAACCCAAGAACGTAGGCTGTATTTGGTCATGTTGTTGACTGGGTTCATAGCAGCGGCGGTGTTTCCTGTAACAGAGACTAAGATAATTTTATAAGACTGCCAGAAAGAGGGCGGTCTTTGCCAGTATTTTATTGATTTAGAGGCCGAAATGGCGCAATTTTTTAAAGCAAAACCAAATAGTTCCAAACAGTTGTCGGCTAAGTTATCGCTGAGCGTCAATCAGCTCGATCACTTAGGGGCAGGTATAGCACAACATCAAGGTAAAGTCGTGTTTATCCCCGGCGCACTGCTCGATGAAACCGTGACGGTACAGCTCACCGAGCAAAAGAAAAATTATGCCCGCGCCAAGTTAATTAAAGTCGATACACCTAGCTCTGAGCGCGTAGCGCCTGAGTGTCCACACTATCACACCTGCGGCGGCTGCGACTTACAGCATATGTCATTATCGGGCCAGCGTGAGCATAAAGAAGCGGCGCTGCTGGATATTATGGCTAAGTTTGCCGGCGCCGAAGGCGGCACGTTATCACCCGCATTAACGGGTGAAGGTTGGCATTATCGTCGCCGTGCCCGTCTTGCGACCTTATTTGATAAAAATACTAAACATTTAAGCTTAGGTTTCCGTGCCGCCAGTAGCAGCAATGTGGTGCCTATCAGCCAGTGTCAGGTGTTAGCTAAGCCGTTATCGGACTTAATAGTCCCCTTTGCTAAGTTGCTGAATCAATTGTCGGCTAAAGCCAGCTTAGGTCACCTTGAGTTAATTGCCGCCGATAATGGTCATTTCGCCGTGCTGCGTATCACTAAGGCGCTAAACGATAAAGATCTGGCTAAGCTGTCAGCCTTTGCTGAGCAGCATCAAATTCACATTTGTCTGCAGGATAATGAAGGCCAATTCCAAGGCGTTGGCGCTGAGTTAGTGTTACCGGTTTATCAGCTGTTAGATGACAAAGCTGAGTCGGATGCGGTGAGTTTAAGCTTCACCCCAGGTAACTTTGTGCAAGTGAATGGACAAATTAACAAGGCCATGGTCGCTCAAGCGATGGATTGGTTAGCGCCAGCGCCTGATGAGCGCATTTTGGATTTGTTCTGCGGTATGGGGAATTTCAGTTTGCCCTTAGCAAAAATGGGCGCGGATGTGATTGGCGTCGAAGGAGTTGCCGAAATGGTGACTCAGGCTCGGGTGAACGCGAAAGCGAACAATCTTGATAAACTGACCTTTTACCACGGCGATTTAAGTGCGGATTTATCCCTTGAGCCTTGGATGGGCAAAATTGATAAATTACTGCTCGACCCCGCCCGCGCTGGGGCGTTTGAAAGCTTGCAATGGCTGAAGAAAATGAAGCCGCGCAAAGTCGTGTATGTTTCGTGTAATCCTGCGAGCTTGGCCCGCGATAGCGCTGTACTGTTAGAGCGCGGTTACCGATTACAGCAATTGGGACTTATCGATATGTTCCCACAAACACACCATATCGAAGCCATGGCACTGTTTGAATTAACCAAGTAATTTGCGCTGGCAAAGTAAGCAAAGCGTTTGAATAACGTAAAAAATGTGATTATTACGTCGGTTGGGTTTGACAAGTTCGCGCCAATGCTGAAGATAGGAGAGCTGAAGTGGTGCCCACTTTCTCTCTGAGCACGGATAAGGAAATAAATTAGATGGTCTCTGTTCGCGAAGCGCACTTTAATGATCCCGATTTTCACTTAGAAGATTGGGTAGCTCGCTATGTTGGTCATGCCGATGAAGCGCAGATGCTGCTCTCTTTGATAGGGCAGATTGACGCCTTACCAGCCAAGAGTCCTGCGGCGAAGAGAGAACTGCTCGAACGTGCTCGAGAGATGATTGAAATCCTCGCACCGCTAAACATGGACATTGAAACCCTGCAGGCGGCAATTTTGTTTGTGGTGCTCGATGCTGGGTTACTGACCGAAGAAGCCATCCAAGAGAAATTTGGTGAACCGCTGGCGCGTTTAGTGGCGAGTGTCGTGACCATGAACGCCATCGGTGCCTTGAAAATCAATCCTAATAGTCGTTCAACCGAGCCGCAAATCGATAATATCCGCCGCATGTTATTGGCTATGGTTGAAGATGTGCGCGCCGTGGTGATCAAGCTTGCCGAGCGTGTGTGTTTGCTACGGGCGGTGAAAAATGCCGACGAAGAAACTCGCGTGCTGCTGGCCCGCGAAATTGCCGATATTTATGCGCCGCTGGCTAACCGTTTAGGGATTGGACAATTGAAGTGGGAGCTGGAAGATATTTCTTTTCGCTATCTGCATCCTGATACCTATAAAGACATTGCTAAGCAATTAGATGGCAAACGACTGGATCGTGAAGTCTTTATCGACAAGTTTGTCAGTCAGTTGCAACAAAGATTAGATGAAGACCAAATTCGCGCTAAGGTCTACGGCCGGCCGAAACATATCTACAGTATTTGGCGCAAGATGAAGGGCAAGCACCTCAAATTTGATGAGTTGTTTGACGTGCGCGCCGTGCGTATCGTGACTGAGCGTCTGCAGGATTGTTATGGCGCGTTAGGTGTTGTGCATACGCTTTGGCACCATATTCCGCGGGAATTTGACGACTATGTCGCTAACCCTAAGCCTAACGGTTATCAATCGATTCATACCGTAGTGGTGGGGCCTGAGGGCAAAACCGTTGAAATTCAAATTCGTACCCAAGACATGCATGAAGATGCAGAGCTGGGTGTGGCCGCGCACTGGAAATACAAAGAAGGCAATCATTCCGGTAAGCAAAGTGGCTACGAAGAAAAAATTAACTGGCTGCGTAAAATTCTGCAATGGCAGGAAGACGTGGTCGAAAGTGGCAACTTGGTCGAAGAAGTGCGCAGCCAAGTGTTTGAAGACAGAGTCTATGTATTCACCCCAAGCGGTGAAGTTGTCGACTTGCCACTGGGCTCAACCGTGCTCGACTTTGCCTATTACATTCACTCCCAAGTGGGACATAAATGTATTGGTGCTAAGGTCGATGGCCGTATTGTGCCGTTCACCTATCAGGTTGAAACGGGCGAGCGTATCGAGATCATCACCTCGAAACAGCCCAACCCCAAGCGTGACTGGCTTAACCCTAACTTAGGTTATATCCGTACCTCGCGGGCGCGTTCGAAAATTCAGCATTGGTTTAAGCAGCAGGACAGAGACAAGAATATTGTCGCCGGCAAAGAAATGCTTGAATCCGAATTGGCGCGGGTGAGCCTTAAAATTAAAGACGCGGCTATTGCGGTCGAGCGCTTTAATATGGCGAACATGGATGACTTACTGGCGGCGATTGGCGGCGGTGATGTGCGTCTGCATCAAGTGGTTAACCATATTCAGAGCCGACTGCGACTCGACGAAGTGTCAGAAGAAGATGCGGTCGAAGAATTAGTTAAGAAAGGCCAACATAAACCGACCTCCAGTGGCCGTGGTCAGGTTGAAGTCAACGGTGTGGGTAACTTGCTTAACCATATCGCTCGTTGTTGCCAGCCCGTTCCCGGTGATGAGATTTTAGGTTTTATCACTAAGGGCCGCGGTATTTCTGTGCATCGCGCTGATTGTGAGCAAGTTAAAGAGTTAATGCGGGTTCACCCAGAGCGTGGCGTCGATGTGGTCTGGGGCGAAAATTACTCCGGCGGTTATCGCATGCGTCTGCGGGTATTAGCCCACGATCGCAGTGGCTTATTGCGTGACTTAACCTCAGTGCTGGCGGCCGAAAAATCCAATGTACTGGCCATGAGTTCGTCATCGGACACTAAAAATCAGACAGCCGCGATTGAGTTGGAACTGGAGCTTTATAACCTCGATGGTTTATCGCGAGTGTTATCTAAACTGACCCAAGTCGATAGTGTGATCGAGGCAAGACGGCTTTAAGGCTAGCAACGCCTATCGAAGTGAATAGCCTTGAAATCTCTAGCAATATAAAAGACTTTGAGAAGCCATCTTGAAGCTAGAAAGTAATAAAGGATAGGGGCGGCAAGGCGAATTTCGCTGGCCGCCTTTTTATTTGGTTTTTTTATGAAAATTGAGTTGGATGACCAGTTAATTTAGTCTTTTGTATGTTTAGCTGTTGCTGCAAGCCATTCATAATGGCTTGTCATGGCATTCACTCACCGACTCGCAGCCAGTCCATCCGTGGATGCTCGACCGCCCCGTCCATGGGGCGGACGGTCGTCTCGCTAATCATCATGGCACGCCTTTCGAGTGCTTGCGTAACCTGTTGGTTTTAAAGACTAGATCTAATCTTAACGATTATAGGCGCTACTCTATTGGGCAGAAATGAGCTATGTTTTGCACGGAATTCTCTGCATTCCGGATAAACAAAAATAATTCTAAGCGCTGAATCGTGGGCAGCGATGAACTTAAGGATGTAACGCTTGGCTTGAGGCTTTACCTTTACACCATTTGCCGCTGTTGTGCTGCTTTTTAAACTCGCACATACTATCCCATCGACCACTTATGCCACTGTATTGACGGCGAAACTCTTTGGCTGAAGTGAGCCATGCATCGGACGAAATGCCTAATTCATCGAGCAGTTTTGGCAGCTGATTATCAATATAACCTTTTTTATCAAGGCGAATGGCTCGTCCCGTCCAATCTATTAACTCAAGATAATCAGCAAAATGAAACGGAATACCCGTTTGCTGATTCTGAAGTGTTGAACCATCAAATTTTGCGAGGGCTTTATGTGGTATTTGCTGTAGGTTATCTGCGGTAGTTTTGGCCAGTTGGGGCGCGTTGCTATGAGGATTAAGCGCATTCACGCGCTCCTGAATCGATGTAAAATCAGAGGATTGCAAAGAGTCGGCAATCCCTGCTCGAATAGGATTTAAATCGACATACATCATGCACGCCAGCAGTGCTTGCTCATCTAACAAGGCTTGTGACTTAAAACGGCCTTCCCAAAAAGCACCTTTACACTCATCTTCACGATTGGCCTTACGGGCAATTTCTTCATTTAAACAGCGCATAAACCAAGAGATACTGCTCAGTCGCTCATGCCACTCGGCGAGAAATGCATCAAGTAACATCGCTTCACCGTCGATTAAAGCATCACCATTCATATACTTAGTGGCGACAGCATGGCCTTTAGTGATTTGACACCAGCGGCGAATAATATCTTTTTGCGTTAGCGATTTCGCCTTGTCGACATCAATTTTAAGCACTAAATGATAGTGATTACTCATCACCGCATAGGCACAAATATCAATACAAAAAATAGCGGACAAGACTTTGATTTTATCAACAATCCAGCCACGTCGATGCTCGTAACTGCGACCAGTGAGTTTATCCTCACCACACAAAAAAGCCCTTCTAACACAGCGATTTATCACATGATAGAAAGGCGTTGCATTGGCATCAATTAATTGTCTTCTAGCCGAAGTCATCACAAGTCACCGTACTGGCTAAATTAGGATAACTTAAAGCCTAGTCTAGAGGGCAAGAAAACACAAAAAGATATGGCTGTCCTCTCTATCTCGCTCTATCTCATTGATGATGTTAGTTAAGAGAGCATCGCTCATGATAAACTCGTTCCTCAGTTTGCGACAGAACCCTCGGAAGGTGTATGGCGTCCACTACGAGAAGCAGATATGTCTCATAGAGTCGATGCAGTAAGTTGGTGGAACAGTACCGGAAGAGGATATGGAGCAAGACCTCCTGAGGTTAGAAACTGGATGCTGGACTCAAATAACTATTACCTTGATTATTACTCTATAAACAGATCGCAAGGTGCTATGTTAGGGCAAACATATTTAAAGCCATTGATTTAAAACGAGGTTCTTATGGGTGGCATTGAATCTGAAATTGTTAAAAAAATCGAGCTTGGGAATTCCTTTGAAGATAAGGGGGATTTTAACAAAGCATTGGAGGTTTATTTTTCGGCATTAACTGATATAGAAGATGCCATTGTTGATAAATATAAATCGGAAGAGGCTCGGTGGTTAATTTCATGCATATGTGGTGTGTATTTCTTAAAAAAAGAATATCTTGAGGCAAAGAAGTGGGCTCTTGAGATATTTAAATATAACATTCCTGAGTATGGAACGTCAGAGCTAATTGATTTAGGGGTAATATATTTCGAGCTGGAAGATAAGGATAATGCTTTTGAGTGTTTTTCAAAAGCATATGCAAGAGGGAAAGGCAGAGCCTTTCAAGGCTATAACAAAAAATATTTTGATTTTTTTAAATCGTATAAAAAATAGGGTAATGCCTCCAATCAGTTGAAATGGTGCCTTTCGATAAAGGCACCAATCACTTTCTCGGGTACTGTCGCACAGTTGACGTTAAGAGTTTCATGGTGGATGATCTTCGAATATGAATTTGGAGCATCCACAGCATGACACTCAATTTTTCGGGACGGCATTATCCATCAGATATCATCATGCTGGCACTTCGCTATTACCTTGCTTATAAGCTTAGCTACCGTGATATTGAGGAAATCTTCGCTGAGCGTAATATCCACTTTGACCAATCAACCTTAAACCGTTGGGTTATTAAATACGTGCCACAACTTGAAGCTAAGTTCAGAGCAAAAAAGCTGGTTCTGTCGCAAACTGAGGAACGAGTTTATCATGAGCGATGCTCTCTTAACTAACATCATCAATGTTGCTAAACTTTTCTGGACGCCATTTCCCAACAGATATCATCATGCAAGCCCTACGATATTACCTGGCCTATAAACTGAGTTACCGTGAAATTGAGGAGATGTTCGCTGATCGTAATATCCATTTTGACCACTCAACACTGAACCGTTGGGTTATCAAATATGCGCCGCAACTCGAAGCCGTATTCAGGAAGAGAAAGCGTCGAGTATCAGGGGCGTGGCGAATGGACGAAACCTACATAAAGATTAAAGGTCGCTGGGTTTACTATTATCGCGCCGTGGATAAATACGGTGCTATTATTGATTTTTATTTGAGTGAGACCCGTGATGAACCTGCTGCTCGGGCGTTTTTCAATAAAGCTATCAACCAACATGGCTTACCTGAAAAGGTCGTCATTGATCAAAGTGGGGCGAATGCTGCGGCATTAGACACCATTAATATTCGTCTTTGGCTGTCTGGTTGCATGTTGTTTATGATTGAGGTTTTAGCCATAAAATATCTGAATAATATTGTTGAGCCAAGTCATCGAAAAGTGAAAGGTAAAATGCATCAATGTTTGGGTTGGAAGTCTTGGGAAGGTGCCGAATCAACGCTTGCTGGTGTTGAACTTTGGTTCATGATAAAGCAAGGGTAAATGAACACCACCGAAAAGATGAAACCATGGGAACAATTTTATTCTTTAGCCGCATAATTGTATCTGAGGGATCTTGCGCCCTCAAATCTTAGCTGCAAGCTCTCAGTTTGCGACAGAATCAAATATGTGTAATCGGCTATTACAAGCCGGCTCTAGGAGAACTAACTCGAAAACATATTGCTGCTCCTGCTTTTCTGCTTTTCCCTATCCCAAGTTCTGGTTAATCAACAACGCCATGCTAATCGATCATGAATATGGCTCATGTTGTATGTGAAATAAAACCGTTTTTGTTCATGTGCCGAACCACGTATAAATGATTCCAAGCGAAATATTAGACAAGCTTGAAGTTGCATCCTAGCTAAGCCATCAGGACTAAAGTCATCGGCACTTAAGTTAAAAGTAAGTCGCCCCTAAACGACTGTGAGACAACTGAGTAAGAATCTCAGGACAGAACCTCAGACAGAACACTAATAATGTCTATCAGAGTCGGGTCTAGAAGCTAGAAGCGCAGGGCATAAACTCAGGTTTGAAATCAGACAATGGGATACTGGATCACTATGAATAAGCATTTTACATTTACGATTAACAGCATTTGTCTTGATGAAAATTATCATCCCTCAGACAAGACGCGTATCACGACTAACTTTGCTAATTTGGCCAGAGGCAGCCATCGCCAAGCGAACTTACGCAACGCGTTAAAGATGATTGATAACAGCTTTAATGCCTTAGCGCATTGGGATAATCCTAAAGGCGATCGTTATAGCGTTGAGCTGGAAATTATCTCCGTTAATCTGGATATTGACGGCAGTGGTCAAACCTTCCCATCGATTGAAGTTTTGAAAACCAATATTGTTGATCATAAAACCAATAAACGTATTGAAGGCATTGTAGGTAATAACTTTTCATCTTACGTACGCGATTATGACTTTAGCGTATTACTGGCAGAACATAATAAGGGCCAAGCCAAATTTAGCATTCCAGATGATTTCGGTGGTCTACATGGCAAGCTATTTCAGTCTTTTGTTAATTCTGATGCTTACAAA
The DNA here is from genome assembly GCF_025653725.1 of Shewanella sp. SM74. Lineage (NCBI taxonomy): Bacteria > Pseudomonadati > Pseudomonadota > Gammaproteobacteria > Alteromonadales > Shewanellaceae > Shewanella > Shewanella sp. SM74. The sequence continues at coordinate 86,394 of NZ_JAKKRZ010000006.1, forward strand.
CAGAATTTTAATAAGCCACCGGTTATCTGCCTCAGTGTTTCGGATAATAAAACCTACCATAGAATTGAGAATCAGCATCCTGTATTAGGGGTTGAATATCAGCCAAATGAATCGTCTTTAACTGAGCAATATTTCAAAAAAATGGGCTTACAGGTGCGTTATTTTATGCCGCCCAATAGCGTGGCACCGTTAGCTTTTTATTTCTTTGGTGATTTACTCAATGATTACACTCACCTTGAGTTGATAAGCACCATCAGCACTATGGGAACTTTTCAAAAAATCTATCGCCCTGAGATTTATAACGCCAATGCTGTTGCAGGGAAATGCTATCAACCCAATTTGAAAAACTTGGATCATTCATTAACTCAAATTGTTTATGATCGAGCAGAACGTAGCCAATTGGCTAATGAGCAAGGAAAATTTGCCGCGGAGTACTTTATCAAACCCTACCAAAAGTTTTTTGAACAATGGTCTGCTAATTTCGTTTAGTCGCTCTGCGCTTAATCGTCACGCTCAATAATTAACCCAATACGGCATTAATATCATGACAACACTACTTAATAAAACACCGCTTAACAAAACATTGCTTAACCAAACCCTTTTACCGACTTCAACGGCAGGCAGTTTGCCTAAACCTGTGTGGCTGGCAGAGCCGCAAACACTTTGGTCTCCTTGGAAATTGCAAGGTGAGGAATTAATTGCAGGTAAACACGATGCACTGCGTTTGTCATTACAGGATCAACTACACGCAGGGATTGATATTGTCAGTGATGGCGAGCAAACGCGGCAGCATTTTGTCACTACGTTTATTGAGCACCTCAACGGCGTTGATTTTTCAAAACGTAAAACCGTGAAAATTCGCGATCGTTATGATGCGAGTGTACCTACGGTTGTTGGCCCAGTGAGTCGCCAAAAGTCCGTGTTTGTTGAAGATGCCAAATTTTTACGCAAGCAAACTACGCAACCAATTAAATGGGCTCTGCCTGGCCCAATGACCATGATAGATACGCTTTATGATGACCATTATAAAAGTCGCGAAAAGCTTGCGTGGGAATTTGCCAAAATTCTTAATGAGGAAGCCAAAGAATTAGAAGCGGCGGGGGTTGATATTATCCAATTTGATGAGCCTGCCTTTAATGTGTTTTTTGATGAGGTAAACGAGTGGGGCATTGCGTGTTTAGAACGAGCCATTGAAGGGCTTAAATGCGAAACGGCGGTGCATATTTGTTATGGTTATGGCATCAAAGCCAATACAGATTGGAAAAAAACCTTGGGCTCAGAGTGGCGCCAATATGAAGAAGCATTTCCTAAACTGCAAAAGTCTAATATCGATATTATCTCGCTAGAATGTCACAACTCCCATGTGCCTATGGAGCTACTTGAGCTCATTCGCGGTAAAAAAGTCATGGTCGGCGCGATTGATGTCGCCACCGATACCATTGAAACCGCAGAGGAAGTGGCTGACACCCTACGAAAAGCCCTTAAATTTGTCGATGCCGACAAGCTCTATCCTTGTACCAACTGCGGCATGACGCCTTTATCCCATCAAGTCGCAAGAGGCAAACTCAACGCCTTAAGTGCAGGCGCAGAGATCGTCAGAAAAGAACTCTTGGCATTAAGATAAGACGTGTTAAGTGCTGCTGTCTGTTTTATCGCAGCATGAGTCCAGCTTTGTTGGAAGGGTATCGACGTCGGTATTAAAAAAACGGGATTGGCAAATTGATGCCAATCCCGTTTTCATTTCTAAGCTCATGTATTTAGTGCTTACAGTTAGTGCTTAGGTTTATGCATTGTCTTGGCGCTTATTCACCAAGCTTTGGTGTGCGCGGCGGGATCATGCGCCTTTCACCTGTTGACTCAAATGCACCTGCAAATTTAAGCAGGTTATTATCGTCATAGGCGCGGCCCGCGAAGGTTAACCCCACTGGCATGCCAATATCGGCCATCACGCCCATAGGCACAGTCACAGTCGGTACCCCTAAGTGACGAATTGCGAGGTTTCCGTTTGCCACCCAAACTCCGTTGCTCCATGCAATATCGGCTGAAGCCGGATTCACATGGGCATCGGCAGGGCCGACATCGGCCACGGTTGGGAACAGCACGGCATCAAGTTTTAGCCCGTCCATCCAGTCTTCGAGATCTAGCTTACGGGTCTTCTCTAAGCCACGCAGACCATCGGGAATACTGTCGATCTGGTCATAGGATTTAAGACCACGTTTAGCCATGTTGACGTACTCTTCCATGCCTGCCGCTAAGTCACCTTCACGGTTTGGCAAGGTGCCAAGATCATGGGGGAAAATCAAATGCCCAACAACATCAGCAAGTTTGTTGAGTTTAGGGTCATTGTTAGCACGCAGGAATTCATCGAACGCCCAACCCGAGAGTTCCCATAATTCATCATGGAGGAATTGGGGCGTGACTATGCCACGGTTAAACACGGTCGGCGCGCCGGGGCGGTCGCCTTCACAATTGGATACCAGCGGGAAATCAACTTCAATCACTTCGGCGCCAGCGGCTTCCAGGGCTTTACGCGCCGCTTCCCACAAATCGATAACCGATTGGCGAGTATGGATGCGTTGACCTGTTGGGCCACCGATACCTGGGTTTTCGCTGGTTCCCGCCAATTCATCCTTATTGATGTACATGCGCGGCACCCCAAAACGCTTACCCTTCAGCGTGTCGGCTTGAGCGGCGAGCGCCAGATAGGATTCTGGGCGAACTGTCGATGCTTTAGGGATTTGAACCCAAGGTTGCAGGCGCCAAAGGTCGCCACGGGTGATAGGGTCATCGGCCACAATCACATCGAGCACTTCGAGCATATCCGCCATAGTGCGGGTATAAGGCACGACCACATCCATGGTTGGGGTTAATGGCCAGTTGCCGCGCACGGAAATCACGCCGCGAGACGGCGTATAGGCACACAAACCGTTATTGGACGCAGGGCCACGGCCACTCGACCAAGTCTCTTCGGCAAGACCGAACGCCGAGTAGCTTGCCGCCGTTCCAGTGCCCGCACCGTTGGAAGAACCCGAGGCAAAGGGCGCAGTCAGATAATTCGCATTGTAGGGGCTTTCGGCGCGGCCATAGTGACCACGCTGCATGCCGCCATTCGCCATAGGTGGCATATTGGTTTTGCCTAAGCAAATAGCACCCGCGGCGCGTAGGCGCTCGACGGCGAAGGCATCGTACTGGGCCACTAAATCTTTAAATGCTGGGCTGCCAGATGCCGCCGTCAGTCCCTTCACTAAATAACTGTCCTTAGCGGTGTAAGGAATACCATCGAGCGGGCTTAAGGTTTCGCCACGGGCACGGCGCGCATCGGAAGCCTCGGCTTCTTTGAGCGCATCGGGATTGTGCACCACTAACGCATTGAGCTTAGTCTGCGTCGCTGGGCCGTCATACGCCTCAACCCGTGCGAGATAAGACTTCACCAGCTCCACTGCTGTGGTGCGGCCAGATTCGAGTGCGTCACGCAGCTCGGCAATGGAAACTTCAGTCACTTCAAACATCTTACGCCCTCCCGCAGAAAACCAATTGTGGTGCAATAACAGTGACATCAAGCGTCATACTGTTCTCCTTGGTGTACTTACTTTCCAGAAGGGATCTGCTGGGTAATACAGTGGATATTGCCGCCACCTAATAAAATCTCCCGCGCGGGCACACCCACAATCTCATGCTCTGGGAAGATTTCCTGCAGTTTTTGCGCGGCGATATCGTCGGTTGCTGGGTCAAGCAGTGGGAATACGATGCGGTCGTTAGTGATTAAAAAGTTCACATAAGAGCCCGCTAAGCGCTCGCCCGCAGTGCGCGGTACGCCAGTGCCTTCTGTTACGCCTTTTGATTCTTCTTCGGTGCAATACAGCGGCCCTGGTTGTGGCAGCAGGTGAATTTTTAACTTACGGCCTTGTGCATCCACGGTATTTTGCAGCACATCGAGCGCGGCTTTTGAACGTGGATATTGTGGATCAGATTCATCATCAGTCCAGTGCAAAATCACTTCACCTGGACGCGCGAAACAGCACATGTTGTCGATATGACCATCGGTCTCATCCATGTACACGCCATCTTGTAACCAGATAAACTGCTTAACATTCAAATAGTCACGCAGTAAGTCTTCAATCTGTTCTTTCGTCAGTTCAGGATTACGGTTGGCGTTGAGTAAACATTCGGCACTCGTCATACAGGTGCCTTCACCGTCAACATGGATAGAACCCCCTTCGAGGATCAGCGGCGCGCTGTAACGGGCAAATCCATGTTGCTTGAGCATTTGTGCGGCAACCTGTTCGTCCTTATCCCATGGGAAGTACAAACCACCGTTATGGCCGCCCCAAGCATTAAAGCCCCAGTCAACACCGCGGCATTCACCCTCGGCATTAACTACCACAGTTGGCCCAGTGTCACGCGCCCAGCAATCGTTACTGTCCATTTCGACCAAGGTGACGTGGGATGGCATTACCGTTTTAGCTTCAGCTAAAAAGGCTTTAGGAACACCCATATACACGGGCGTCGCTCCACCAATGGCATCGGCCACCTTAGCAAAGGTCGCTTGAGCATAAGCGCCTGCAGAGCGCCAGTTATCAGGACGATAGGGCCAAATCATCCATACGGCTTGCTGCGCCGCCCATTCGGCGGGCATATAAAAACCATCTTGATATGGCTTAGTCGTTATCGGCGTGGTATCCACAGTCGCGTTTGTCATGAATTTTGTCTCCAGTAATGCTCAAATCTATAAGGGTGTACGCCCAATTTGGGGCGACAGAATAGAAATACACCTAACATAATCAAATAAATCGAATGACCGTATTCATTACGCTGCGCTCATCACGAGCATTTATTACATGCATTCATCACACGTATAGTTAGGCCGAAATTGTTAGGTCTTCACTCAGTGAGTTTTAGCTTCATTGAAATATTGCTGCGTATCTTATCATTTAAGATGGCCTGCGCTAAATACTTGTATGCAGGACATAGATGAGAATTTGTAGGGTCGTTAAGTCGTCAGTTTATTGCTCATGGGGTGAATATCATCACTACATGGCGCGAATGCTCTTTTAGTTAAAATAAGACCAGTTAAATAAGAACCCTAAGATCTGTTATTAGCATCAAAATAGCGCTTTTATGTAACCTAGCTTATCATCATCGCTTTATTATAGCCTTTCGCTAATCAGCACTGCTGAGGCGTATTCTTTTTGTTCATCCTCAGTATTTAGCCTGTTTTAGCATTTATCTTTAAAGGAGGTAAGCATGACTTCCCAAACTGTGCCATTAACTTCATTTTCGACCACTGAACCTTCTACAACGGGATTTTCTATAACAGATGTTGAGCCGCTGCTTAAGATCATGGAAAAATTGCGCGACCCACAAACAGGTTGCCTGTGGGATAAAGCACAAACCTTTCAAACCATAGTGCCTTTTACCTTAGAGGAAGCCTATGAGGTTGCCGATACTATAGAGCGCTTAGCCTGGGATGAGTTGCCCGATGAACTTGGGGATTTATTATTTCAAATCGTATTCTATTGTCAGCTCGGTAAAGAGCAGGGGCTGTTTGATTTTTCCACTGTGATTGAGAAAATTAGCGACAAGTTGACCCGCCGTCATCCCCATGTGTTTGGTGAGCAAAATCCGCAAATAGGCGATAGCGCCCAAGCGATGAAAGCCAATTGGGAGGCGATTAAAGCGACTGAGCGTGAACAAAAGGCGCAGCAAGTGGCGGGTGAAACCCAAGCTGATACTGTGGTTTCAGCGTTAGATAATATTCCGCGTACCCAACCGGCGCTGTCACGCTCAATCAAAATTCAGCAGAGGGTGGCGCGAGTCGGTTTCGATTGGGCCGAACTTGAACCTGTGGTCGCTAAAATCCACGAAGAAATCGATGAAGTCTTACATGAAGTGAATCAACCCGAGCAAGACCAAGCGAAAGTGCAGTCCGAAATGGGCGACTTATTATTTGCCGTGGTGAATCTAGCCCGTCATCTTAAGGTCGATCCAGAGCAAGCGTTGCGTCAAGCCAACCTTAAATTTGAACGCCGTTTTCGCGGCGTAGAACAGTTGGCGAGTGAGAGCGGTAAAAGCATGCAAGAGCACACATTAATGGAGCTTGATGCCTATTGGGACCAAGTAAAAGCGACAGAGACGAGATAAACGGCAAATTATCCCGATTGGTGTTTGTCGAATCGCGCCGCCTTTGGTATACTACTGCCCCGTCCTAGTGCTTTCTTACAAGCACGTATTTTCAAACTCATTTTCTCAGGTTCAGCATGACTACAAGGTATATCTTCGTTACTGGTGGCGTTGTTTCATCACTAGGTAAAGGCATTGCAGCAGCATCATTAGCTGCAATTTTAGAGGCCCGCGGTCTCAATGTAACCATCATGAAACTGGACCCTTACATTAACGTTGATCCGGGTACCATGAGCCCAACCCAACATGGCGAAGTATTTGTTACTGAAGACGGTGCAGAAACAGATCTCGACTTGGGTCACTACGAGCGTTTCATCCGTACTAAGATGAATCGTCGTAACAACTTCACTACCGGTCGTATTTACGAAGAAGTATTACGTAAAGAACGTCGTGGCGATTATTTGGGCGCAACCATTCAGGTTATCCCACACATCACTAATGCGATTAAAGAAAAAGTATTAGCAGGTGGCGAAGGCCATGATGTGGCTATCGTCGAAATCGGCGGTACTGTGGGTGATATCGAATCCTTGCCGTTCCTAGAGTCTATCCGTCAGCTCGGTGTTGAGCTCGGCCGTGATCGTACTCTGTTCATGCATTTAACCTTAGTGCCTTTCTTAGGTGCTGCTGGCGAAGTGAAAACTAAGCCAACTCAACACTCAGTGAAAGAGCTGCGTTCTATCGGTATTGCACCAGATGTGCTGGTTTGCCGTGGTGATCGTGCGATTCCTGCTAATGAAAAAGCCAAAATTTCGCTGTTCTGTAACGTCGAAGAGCGTGCGGTTATTTCATTAAAAGATGTTGATAGTATTTATAAAATCCCAGCTTTGTTACGTTCGCAAGGTTTGGATGACTTAGTGGTTAAGCGTTTCGGTTTAGAATGCCGCGAAGCGGATCTGTCTGAGTGGGAAAATGTTATTTATCAAGAAGCTAATCCAAACGGCGAAGTCGTTATTGGTATGGTGGGTAAATACATTGAACTGCCAGATGCCTATAAGTCAGTTAACGAAGCATTAAAACACGCTGGCCTTAAAAACCGCGTATCTGTGACCATCAAGTACATTGACTCACAAACCGTAGAAGCCAAAGGCGAAGAAGTCTTACAGGGCTTAGACGGTATCTTAGTACCAGGCGGTTTTGGCGAGCGTGGTGTTGAAGGTAAGATCTTGGCGGCAAAATTTGCCCGTGAAAACAATCTACCGTATTTCGGTATTTGTTTAGGTATGCAAGTTGCCCTGATTGAATTTGCGCGTAATGTTGCAGGCATGGCTGATGCACATTCAACTGAATTCAATAAAGAAACACCATTCCCAGTCGTGGGTTTGATCACTGAATGGATTGACGAAGAAGGTAACGTCGAGCAGCGCCATGAAGCGTCTGACTTAGGTGGCACTATGCGTTTAGGCGCTCAATTGTGTCATTTACTCGATGGTTCGAAAGCGGCTCAAGCCTACAAAGGCAATAGCTGTGTAGAACGTCACCGTCACCGTTATGAAGTGAACAACAAATACAGAGAGCGTTTAGAACAAGCTGGCATGATCTTCAGCGGTTTGTCTTCTGATCGTAAGCTGGTGGAAATGATCGAATTAAAAGATCACCCATGGTTTGTTGCAGGTCAATTCCATCCTGAGTTCACCTCAACTCCGCGCGATGGTCACCCATTGTTCGAAGGGTTTATTGCTGCGGCAAGTGCGCATCAAAAACGTGATCTGAAGTAAGAATATTTGAGGCCGGACCCGCGACAGTGGGGCCGGCCTTTTGCTACACTCGTCGCTACTTGAAACATAAGAATTTAATACCTCTGGGTATAAACAGCATGCGTATCAGTTGCATCTGTATGGACGCAAACCGTAAATGGAATTTTGTTCTTTTCTGCGGTATGTGACTTCCATTTATTCCCATAGGTATTGGTTTTTTCTTTTATCTTTAAACTTAAATCGAGGGTGTTATGGCTAAGATTATTAACGTGATTGGTCGCGAGATTATGGATTCTCGTGGTAACCCAACTGTTGAAGCCGAAGTGCATTTAGAAGGTGGTTTTGTGGGTATGGCTGCGGCGCCTTCTGGCGCATCTACCGGTAGCCGCGAAGCGTTAGAATTACGTGATGGCGATAAAAGCCGTTATTTAGGCAAAGGCGTATTAACGGCTGTTGCCAACGTAAACGATTTAATCCGCACTGCGTTATTAGGCAAAGATGCCACTGCACAAGCTGAGCTTGATCAAATCATGATCGACTTAGACGGCACAGAAAACAAAGACAAGTTAGGCGCAAACGCGATTCTGGCTGTGTCTTTAGCGGCTGCCAAAGCGGCTGCAGCATTTAAAGGTATTCCTTTATACGCGCACATCGCTGAATTGAACGGCACGCCAGGCCAATATTCTATGCCTGTGCCTATGATGAACATCTTAAACGGTGGCGAGCACGCGGATAACAACGTTGATATCCAAGAATTCATGGTGCAACCAGTTGGCGCGAAAACTTTCCGTGAAGCACTGCGCATGGGCGCTGAAATCTTCCATACGCTGAAAAAAGTATTGCACGACAAAGGTCTAAGCACTTCTGTAGGTGATGAAGGTGGTTTTGCACCTAACTTAGCCTCAAACGCTGATGCGTTAGCCATTATCAAAGAAGCGGTTGAACTGGCTGGCTACAAGTTAGGTACGGATGTGACCTTAGCGCTGGATTGCGCCGCATCTGAATTCTACAAAGATGGCAAGTACGATTTAGCGGGCGAAGGCAAAGTATTCGACTCGAACGGTTTCTCTGATTTCTTAAAATCATTGGCTGACCAATATCCAATCGTGTCTATCGAAGACGGCTTAGACGAATCAGATTGGGATGGTTGGGCTTACCAAACTCAAATCATGGGCGACAAGATCCAATTAGTGGGCGACGATTTATTCGTTACTAACACTAAAATCTTAACCCGTGGTATCGAAAACGGTATTGCAAACTCAATCCTTATCAAGTTCAACCAAATCGGTTCATTGACTGAGACTTTAGCGGCCATTCGCATGGCGAAAGAAGCGGGTTACACAGCAGTGATTTCACACCGTAGTGGTGAAACTGAAGATTCAACCATTGCTGACTTAGCCGTAGGTACTGCAGCTGGCCAAATCAAAACCGGTTCACTGTGTCGTTCTGACCGTGTTGCTAAGTACAACCAATTGCTGCGCATCGAAGAGCAATTAGGTGAAAAAGCGCCATACCGTGGTTTGAAAGAGATCAAAGGTCAGGCGTAATTTAAACTTTGATGTAAAAAGGCCACCACTTGGTGGCCTTTTTTGTTGTACTATCTGCTGTATATTTTTTTAATCCAAGATACTGACGCTAATTCCTCCATGAAATTTTTTGTCATTGCACTCATAGTGCTACTCGGTTTACTGCAATTTCGTCTTTGGTCGGGAGATAATAGTCTTCCTGAATATTTCGTCCTGCAAAAACAAATTGCCGCGCAGCAAGAAGGTAACGCCAAACTTAATGAGCGTAACCAAGTGCTGAAGGAAGAAATCATCGATTTGAAAAGTGGTACCGAAGCCATAGAAGAACGTGCGCGTAACGAACTTGGCATGGTCAAAGAAGGTGAAACCTTCTATCGCGTCGTGGGTGGTGAGCGCTCGGTATCGAGTCCATCTCAGTAATATGGAGTTAGGATGACAGAGCTAGGACATTTAGATCTTGGATTAAATGAACAATCCAATCCCGATAGTCAATCTGATCTGGTAACACAAATTGAATTGCAGCGCCAAGCTGAGCATGTCACTCAAGCTGTGGTTGCCATCGTTCCCGCCGCAGGCATAGGTAGCCGTATGGGCGCCGAAAGACCTAAGCAATATCTTGAGGTGTGCGGCCAGAGTATTCTTGCTCATACCTTAGATAAGCTCTTGTCTCACCCGCACATTTCCCACGTCATCGTCGCCTTACATCCGAATGATACTATCTTCAATACCCTGCCACAGGCCGCGCATCCTAAATTGACCACAGTATTAGGTGGCGGTGAGCGCGCAGATTCTGTGTTGGCGGCGCTGCAAATTGCGCCTGAGCACAGTTGGGCCTTAGTGCATGATGCGGCAAGACCTTGTTTAACCGCGACGGATATCGACAAGTTACTCGCATCCAGAGTGCAATTTCCCCAAGGCGCGATTTTGGCCATGCCAGTGCGCGATACCATGAAGCGCGCCAATAAACAGGGCGAAATCAGTGCTACTGTGTGCCGCGATAATTTATGGCATGCATTAACGCCGCAGTTATTTCCGGCAGCGCAACTCAAAGATTACCTCAATGCCGCTCTGGCGGCAGGTGCGGTAGTGACAGATGAGGCTTCGGCGATGGAATGGGCGGGCATTTCACCCGGACTCGTTTCGGGCCGTGCTGACAATATAAAAGTGACGCATCCCGATGATTTGGGATTGGCCGAATTGTTTTTAATGCGTGCCGCAAAATAGTCATAATCCAAGTAAAATAATACGTTAGGAATATTAAATGAAAATCCGTATCGGCCATGGTTTCGATGTGCATAAATTTGGTGCTGCACGACCCCTCATTCTTTGCGGCGTCGAAGTACCCTATGAAACTGGCCTAGTCGCTCATTCAGATGGTGATGTGGTACTGCATGCGATTTCCGATGCGATTCTCGGCGCATTGGCGCTGGGTGACATAGGTAAACATTTCCCCGACACAGATGCCGCCTATAAAGGTGCTGATAGCCGCGTATTGCTGCGTCATTGCTATGCTTTAGCGAGGGCGAAAGGCTTTGTGCTGGGTAATCTTGACGTCACTATCATAGCGCAAGCCCCTAAAATGGTGCCGCACATTGAGGCAATGCGCCAAATATTGGCCGCAGATTTAACCTCGGAACTTGACGACATTAACGTCAAAGCGACCACGACTGAACAGCTAGGATTTACCGGGCGTAAAGAAGGTATTGCGGTAGAAGCCGTGGTATTGATGACCCGTAAACACGATTAACTTAAGAGTAAAAAAGTCCCATGAGCGAATTACATTATCTGTATGGCAAGCCTTTAGGTACAGCAGATTTAAGAACCCAAAATAGCGATTTTATCGTGAAAGAGATTTTACCTTTTAGCCCAACGGGTGAAGGTGAACATCACATGCTGCATGTACGCAAAGAAGGGCTAAATACAGTACAAGTCGCTGAAATGATCGCTAAGTTCGCTAAGGTGCATCCGAAGGAAGTGACCTACGCTGGGCAAAAAGATAAAAATGCCATCACAGAACAATGGTTCGGTGTGCGTATTCCGGGTAAAGAAACGCCGCTTTGGAAAGATCTCAATAGCGAGCGTTTGACCATATTGTCGAGCAGCCGTCACAGCAAAAAACTGCGAATTGGTGCTTTAGTCGGTAACCGTTTTATTCTTACCCTGAGAAATGTTACCCAAGTCGAAGACATTATCAGCCGTATCGAAAAGGTCGCTCAAGTGGGCGTGCCCAATTACTTTGGTGAGCAACGCTTTGGTCACGATGGCAAAAACTTAGTTTTTGGTCGCCAAATGATGGCGGGTAAAAAAGTCAAAGATAGAAATAAGCGCAGCATGTATTTGTCTGCGGTGCGCTCAAATCTGTTTAACACTGTAGTGTCGTATCGTTTAGCCAACCATGGCACTAAGCCGCTAGCGGGTGATTGTGTGATGTTGGCGGGCAGCAAAAGCTTCTTCGTTACGCCTGAATGGGATCTCATCGTATTGAAACGTCTGATTGAAAAAGACATTCAACTATCAGCACCATTATGGGGCCGTGGCATGATGTTGCCTCAAGGCGAAGCTGCTGCGGTGGAAACCTTGGCCATGAGTGAGTTGGCTGACGATTGCTATGGCCTTGAACATGCGGGATTAGAGCAAGAGCGTCGTCCGTTACTGCTTGAGCCCCAAGCCCTTAAATACGAACAAACCGCCGATGGTCTCGTGTTGGAGTTTGTGTTGCCTGCGGGTAGTTTTGCCACATCCTTGTTGAGAGAGTTAGTCAATTATCAAGATGTTAAAGAGCAGCAATGGCAAGCGACATTGGTGCAGGAGCCTGCGCCTGAGGTAGTTAACGCTAACACTGATACTGTTAAGACTGAAGCAGAGTCATGATCCGTATCCTTGTTAGCAATGACGATGGGATTAATGCTCCAGGTATCAAAGCCTTATCTGAGGCTTTGGCTGAAATAGCGACTGTGCTGACTGTTGGGCCGGATCGAAATTGCTCTGGTGCGAGCAACTCATTAACCTTGACTAATCCATTAAGAATTAATAGGTTAGATAATGGCTATATTTCCGTTCACGGTACACCGACAGATTGCGTTCATTTGGCTATCCGAGAATTATGTGATGGCGAACCTGATATGGTGGTGTCTGGCATCAATGCGGGGGCAAATATGGGTGATGACACCTTATATTCGGGGACAGTTGCCGCCGCGATGGAAGGACGCTTTTTAGGTTTTCCTGCAATAGCGATTTCGCTTAATGGCCGTAAATTCGAACATTATCAATCGGCTGCTATTTATGCTCGGCGGATAGTTCAAGGTTTGTTGGCCCAGCCTTTGGCAAAAGATCAGATCTTAAATGTGAATGTGCCTGACTTGCCACTTGATCAAATTAAAGGGATCAAAGTGACTCGCCTCGGTGCTCGTCATAAGGCCGAAGGCATAGTGCGAACGCAAGATCCTGCCGGACGTGAAATCTTCTGGCTTGGTCCACCGGGACAAGAGCAGGATGCCACAGAGGGTACTGATTTTCATGCTATCGCCAATGGCTATGTTTCAATTACGCCCTTGACGGTTGATTTAACCGCCTACGGACAACTAACGGCATTGCAAAATTGGGTAGATAAAATATGACTCGAGTTGCCTTAACATCGGCGGTGAATTTAGCTAAAAAGCTTCAAGATGCGGGGATCCGTAATCAAGCCGTGTTAAAGGCGATATCGCATACGCCGCGAGAAATGTTTCTCGATAATGCGCTAGCCCATAAAGCTTATGAAAATACGGCTTTGCCAATTGGACAAGGGCAAACCATTTCGCAGCCTTATATTGTTGCCCGTATGAGCGAACTCTTACTGCACAAGATGCCACAGCGAGTGTTAGAAGTGGGGACTGGATCGGGCTATCAGGCAGCCATTTTGGCTCAATTGGTGCCTCAGCTTTGTACTATCGAACGGATCAAAGGTCTACAAATTCAAGCAAGACAGCGTTTAAAACGATTAGATTTGCATAATGTGTCGTTTAAATATGGCGATGGTTGGTTGGGATGGGCTAATCGTAGTCCGTTCGATGCCATTATGGTGACTGCGGCGGCGGCGACTATACCAGAAGCTTTATTGTCTCAGTTGGCTGATGGAGGGGTGTTAGTCTTACCTGTGGGAGAGGATACTCAGCAATTGATGCGTATTACGCGTAATGCTGACCGCTTTAGTTCTGAAACCATTGAAACGGTTAAATTTGTACCTTTAATTAATGGAGAGTTAGCTTAACCTTGTGTTGTGCTACTGTGTTAAGCGAAGTGCTTGTTTTGCACAGAAGGCGTCATTTTCTCATCATAAACAGTAATACAACCTTACCAAGGAGTTTTTATTGTTGAATGCGGGTTTACTCTTAAACCTTTGCTTTATATTTCTGCTTGTAGGCTGTAGCTTTCAGGCCAGCAGACCCGCACCCGTCGAAAATATTTCCCATAGCTACTCTAAAAATAGCAAAGGCCACATTAAATCGAATTCATATAAAGTTAAAAAAGGCGACACTCTCTACTCTATTTCTTGGGCTGCAGGGAAAGACTTTTCTGAAATAGCTAAACTTAATCAATTAGATAACCCTTATACAATTTACCCTGGACAGATTTTATATTTAACTAATGCTAAATCTAGTAACCAATCAAAATCTACGACTTTAGATGGAAATATAACGGGTAATTCAGATGCTAATTCAAGTAAAAGTGATAAAAAACAATTAGATGATAAGGTTTATCAGTCTAATGCTAAGTCAAGTAACGATCTGAAAAAAACACTTGATCAGAAAGCTAAGCCCGCGTACCCTGTAACAAGTTCCCAACAAAATGTTAACCAGCTAATGGTTCCACCCACCTCAACACTGCCAGCCAGTGTGAGTCAGTGGCAGTGGCCAGTAAGAGGGAAGTTAATCGGAACTTATTCTGCCAATGAGCAGGGAAATAAAGGTATTAAGATCGCGGGAAATCGGGGAGATATCATCAAAGCTGCTGCAGATGGGCGGGTGGTATACGCAGGAAGTGCTCTTAGGGGTTACGGTAATTTAGTGATTATTAAACATAGTGACGATTACCTTAGTGCTTATGCTCATACGGACAAGATCTTAGTCAAAGAAAAGCAACATGTCCTCGCAGGGCAGACTGTTGCAAAAATGGGCAATACAGGTGCCAATCGGGTAATGTTACATTTTGAAATTCGTTACCATGGACAGTCTGTAAACCCACTTACTTATTTACCTAAACAATGATTGTTTGGGGCCTTGTTGGCAAATGGAGGATAGGAAATTGCACTAATTCAGCAGTTTAATTAGGTTTGGGAGATTTGATCATGAGCCGCATAAATAGCACTGCCGCAGAAGCACTAGTAGATTTTTCCGTAGAAACCGTAGACTTTGATCTTGAAAAAGAAGAAGTTGCCACCGATCTAGTCCAAGAGCTAGGAATAGAACAACAGGTCCAAGATGACCTGCAAAAAAATCTTGATGCTACTCAACTTTATCTAGGTGAGATTGGTTTTTCCCCACTTCTTAGCGCAGAAGAAGAAGTTTACTTTTCCCGTAAGGCCTTAAAAGGTTGTGCAAAATCCCGTAATCGCATGATCGAAAGTAATTTACGTCTCGTCGTAAAAATTGCACGTCGTTACAATAACCGCGGCTTAGCACTGCTCGATCTTATCGAAGAGGGTAATTTAGGTTTAATTCGTGCCGTAGAAAAGTTTGACCCAGAAAGAGGTTTTCGTTTTTCAACCTATGCGACTTGGTGGATCAGACAGACGATTGAACGCGCTATCATGAATCAAACTCGTACTATTCGTTTGCCGATTCATGTTGTTAAAGAACTCAACGTATACTTGCGCACAGCCCGCGAATTAGCACAAAAACTGGATCATGAACCTACAGCGGAAGAAATTGCTGAAAAACTGCAAGTTTCTAGCTCTGATGTGAGCCGCATGCTTAAGCTGAATGAAAAAATTACCTCTGTTGATACGCCTTTGGGGGGCGATAACGAGAAAGCATTATTAGATGTATTGGCCGATGATGATAGTGTTGGCCCTGACTATAAAGTGCAAGATGAAGACATCTCTAACTCGGTGGTGAAATGGCTTAACGAGTTGAACACAAAACAAAGAGAAGTATTAGCCCGTCGTTTTGGTTTGTTAGGTTATGAACCTTCTACGCTTGAAGATGTAGGGGCTGAAATTGGTTTAACCCGTGAACGTGTTCGTCAAATCCAAGTGGAAGCATTAAAACGCTTACGTGATTTATTGGGTTCTCAAGGTTTATCTGTTGAAGCTTTATTTAGAAACTAATATCTGTCTTCTGGTGCCTTTCAGAGAAGCTATCCAGAAAATGTACTTAGTGTGAGATCACGTCATAAAGTAAAACGCCCACTATAGAGTGGGCGTTGTTATTTTTAGGCTTTTATTTAGATCACCTGATGTCTAGCTCAAGCGTTTCAGTTCATAGAGCAATTCAAGCGCCTGTTTTGGCGTTAAGTTATCGGGATTAATGCTACTTAATTTAGTCAAAGCTGGATTTTCAACCGGTTCAGGTAAAGCGAGTAAGCTTTGAATGGGCGTCCTCGTTCCTTCTGGTTGATGATCGCGACTCTCCAATTGCTGCAATTTATGTTTCGCTGCTTTAATCACTTTGTTTGGCACGCCGGCAAGCGCCGCAACTTGTAAGCCGTAGCTTTTACTGGCGGCGCCTTCTTGTACTGCATGCATAAAGGCGATGGTATCATCGTGCTCTATGGCATCAAGGTGCACATTGTAAACACCTGCCATTAAGTCAGGTAATTGAGTTAGCTCAAAATAATGGGTGGCGAATAGGGTCATAGCCCCTACTTGCTGGGCTAAATATTCCGCCGCCGACCAAGCTAGTGATAAACCATCATAGGTGGATGTTCCACGGCCGATTTCATCCATTAACACTAAACTACTGGCAGTGGCATTGTGCAGGATGTTGGCAGTTTCAGTCATTTCTACCATAAAGGTTGAGCGGCCAGAGGCCAGATCGTCTGATGCGCCAATACGGGTAAAGATGCGATCAATCGGGCCAATCAGGGCGCGATCTGCTGGAACAAAACAACCAATATGGGCCATCAGTGTAATCAAGGCGACTTGGCGCATATAGGTTGATTTACCGCCCATGTTAGGTCCAGTCACAATCAACATACGTCGTTGATTATGTAAGATTACTGGGTTAGCGATAAACGGCGTTTGGCTAACACGCTCCACCACTGGATGGCGACCAGCCTCTATCTGTACGCCGATATCTTGGCTCAGCTCTGGACAAGTGTAGCCCAAGGTTTCGGCACGCTCGGCAAAGTTACTCAGTACATCAAGCTCAGCCGCAGCTCTAGCAAAAGCCTGTAATTCATGTAATTTCGGCAGAATAAGATCGAATAACTGTTCCCATAACTGCTTTTCGAGTGCCAGGGCTTTACCTTGGCTCGAGAGGACTTTTTCTTCGTATTCCTTAAGTTCAGGCGTGATATAACGCTCCATATTCTTAAGTGTTTGGCGTCGTTGATAATTGAGCGGTACTTGTGAGGATTGCAGACGGCTCACTTCGATGTAATAGCCGTGTACGCGGTTATAGCCGACTTTAAGTGTATTGATGCCAGTACGTTCTTTTTCTCTGGCTTCAAGTTGTACTAAGTAATCACTCGCTCCTTCGCTCAGGCCGCGCCATTCATCCAGTTCGCTGTTGTAGCCTTCACGGATCACTCCGCCATCGCGGATAAGCATAGGTGGATTATCGACTATCGCGCGCTCAAGCAGGGCTTGCTCAGCGGGGAACTCACCTAAGTGTTGCCGTAATTGAGTCGTGTGCGGCGCGCTCAGTGTGCTTAAACTCTGTTGTAATTCAGGCAATAAGCCCAGAGCTTGACGTAAACGGGCAAAGTCTCTTGGGCGAGCGGTACGCAGCGCGAGTCTTGCCATGATACGTTCGATATCGCCAAGTGCCTTTAACTGCTCATGCAAATCTTCGTGGGCAGCGGTATCGAGGAGTTCAGTCACCGCCTGTTGGCGCGCCTTGATTTGCTTAGGATCTCGCAGAGGCTGATGGATCCAGCGTTGTAACATACGGCTGCCCATAGGCGTTGCCGTATTATCCAATACTGCCGCTAAGGTATTATCGCGGCCACCGGCAAGGTTTTGAGTTAATTCTAAATTTCGGCGAGTTGCCGCATCGAGTACTATGCTATCGGTTTGATTGAAGCGGATAATGGCATTAATATGGGGCAGTGCCGTGCGCTGTGTGTCTTTGACATATTGCATCAAGCAACCCGCAGCCTGCAGTGATAAACGTGCATCTGCGATGCCAAAACCATGTAAGTCTTTAGTGCCAAACTGAGCTAGCAGTAACTTGATACTCGTATCGTAATCAAATTCCCATTCAGGGCGACGACGTTTACCTTTAAAACCGTTAAGTAGACCTAGTTCGCCAAAGTCTTCACTGTAGAGAATTTCAACGGGATTAGTGCGTTGCAATTCCGCTTCTAATGACTCTCGCGTGTCGAGCTCTGCAATCACAAAACGTCCGGATGAAACATCTAATGTGGCATAACCAAAACCAACTTTACCTTGATAAACCGCGGCTAACAGATTGTCTTGGCGTTCTTGTAGCAACGCTTCGTCGGTTAAAGTGCCTGGCGTGACAATTCGCACCACTTTACGTTCTACTGGCCCTTTAGATGTCGCGGGATCGCCAATCTGTTCGCAAATCGCAACTGATTGACCAATTTGAACTAATTTTGCAAGATAGCCTTCCACAGCATGGTAAGGAAGCCCCGCCATCGGAATAGGATCGCCACCACTTTTACCGCGCGCAGTGAGTGAAATGCCTAACAGCTCAGAAGCGCGTTTAGCATCGTCATAAAACAACTCGTAGAAGTCACCCATGCGATAAAACAGCAACATATCGTGATGTTCTGCTTTCATCGTCAAGTACTGACGCATCATAGGAGTATGTTTTTCTAAATCATCGGTATCAATTACATTCATTAAATCGTTATCGTCCGTTGTGACTGCCTAAAGGCGATACAGTTTGTGTGGTTAAGGGTGATTAAGCGCTATGGAAGCGGAAGACTGCTGTACAATTTTCAGCTAAAAAGACCACGCAAAATTTGTTGCGCCAATCTTAGCAATAATTTAGCGAAAATTGAGCCCTTAACGATGGATATTGATCAAAGGGAGCTATTATCTGATTTGATATTCGCTAAAACCTTGGCCATATTAAAAATCCTATCAGCTAAAAATAATTCAGTCACAGGTATTGATACTGTATGATTGTACAGTATACTAGTCAGCAGAATTAAGACAAAAAGCGCGGCTTTTTGAATTACCCGTTTGTAAATTGAATATCACTTTTGACAGCTTAATGCTTGTCTTGATGAGGGAACAGGAATGAAGGTCGATCCAAATAAAGAGAAAGCACTTGCTGCGGTATTGATCCAAATTGAGAAACAATTTGGTAAAGGCTCCATCATGAAGCTGGGCGAAGATCGCTCTATGGATGTTGAGACCATTTCTACCGGTTCTCTGTCTCTGGACGTTGCTTTAGGTGCTGGCGGTTTGCCAATGGGTCGTATCGTTGAGATCTATGGTCCTGAATCATCAGGTAAAACAACACTGACTTTAGAAGTGATTGCCGCCGCGCAACGTGAAGGCAAAACCTGTGCCTTTATCGATGCAGAGCATGCATTAGACCCTATTTATGCTAAAAAATTGGGCGTAGATATTGATAACCTGCTGTGTTCGCAACCGGATACCGGCGAACAAGCGCTTGAGATTTGTGATGCTTTAACTCGTTCAGGCGCTGTTGACGTTATCGTAGTTGACTCAGTGGCGGCATTAACGCCTAAAGCTGAAATCGAAGGCGAAATTGGTGATTCTCACATGGGTCTAGCGGCGCGTATGATGAGCCAAGCCATGCGTAAACTTGCGGGTAACTTAAAGCAATCTAACACCTTACTTATCTTCATCAACCAAATTCGGATGAAAATTGGTGTGATGTTCGGTAACCCAGAAACTACAACCGGTGGTAACGCGCTGAAGTTTTATGCTTCTGTTCGTCTAGACATTCGCCGCACTGGTGCCATTAAAGACGGCGATGAAGTGGTCGGTAACGAAACTCGCGTTAAAGTGGTGAAAAATAAGGTTGCAGCGCCGTTTAAGCAAGCTGAGTTCCAAATCCTTTATGGCCAAGGTATTAACCGTACTGGTGAGTTAGTAGACTTAGGCGTAGCCCATAAGTTGATTGAAAAAGCGGGCGCTTGGTACAGCTATAAAGGTGACAAAATCGGCCAAGGTCGTGCTAATGCTGGCAAATATCTGACTGAAAACCCAGCTATTGCTGCTGAAATTGACAAGACGCTACGTGAGTTGCTTTTGAGTAATCCGAGTGCCTTGGCTGCCAAAGCTGATGATAGCATTGAGGACAATATTGATTTAGAGACAGGCGAAGTATTCTGAGTCAGTCAGCCCATCAAATTGCGGTCGCGCTGTTAGCGCGCCGCGATTATTCCCGTTTACAAATCCGCGATAAATTGCTCGAAAAAGGTTTCGAACTTAACGATATCGAACCTGTACTCGATGCTTGCGAATCCTCCGGTTTTATTAATGATGCTCGTTATGCCGAACTGTTGGTGCGAAGCCACATCAGTCGAGGCCACGGTGCAATACGCATCCGCCAAGCAATCGCACAGAAAGGCTTATCTAAAGACTGCATTGAAGCCGCTTTGGTTAATTGTGATTGTGATTGGTTTGAACTAGCAAAAGATAAAGCCACCAAAAAATACGGTGTACCTCGCGTAACAGAAGTGAAGGGCTCTAAAGCTCGGGATCTCATCGCAAAGGAAAAGGCCAAACGAGTGCGTTTTTTAATGGGTCAAGGCTTTAGCTACGATCAAATCACTTACGCACTAGATTCAGATCCCAATGATCTCGATGAAGATTATTAAATTTGGAGCTAAGACTGTAAAAGCTCATCTAAATATCATCAATGAGTCTTGTCCATTTCGTACTTCACATTAGACTCACTTGCTTAAATATTGTCCGTGCCGCGATAAACTTACGCCGTCTTTATTTGTGCTTTATCCTGTCGTTTTGCTTCTAGTGACTCTGGTGTGGGCGATTCACGCTAAAATATTAAATTCCTGATGTGTATATCACCAATCAAGACTGGTCGTCCTTCCTTAGTCTGCTTATAATGCTGGGCAAATAGAAATACGGCTAGCCTAAGGCGTAGCTGGTAATGCTTACCCAATTCAGGATGATTTCATGTATCAAACTACAGCAGAGCTCAGAAGCGCTTTCCTCGAATTTTTCCGCAGCAATGGTCATCAAGTTGTGGACAGTAGTTCATTAGTGCCAGGCAACGATCCCACTCTTTTATTTACCAATGCAGGCATGAACCAGTTCAAGGACGTGTTTCTTGGCATGGACAAGCGCAATTATACGCGTGCGACCACTGCTCAACGTTGTGTACGCGCTGGTGGTAAACATAACGATTTGGATAACGTTGGCTACACAGCACGTCATCACACCTTTTTCGAAATGCTAGGTAACTTCAGTTTTGGAGATTATTTTAAAGAAGAAGCGATTCGTTTGGGCTGGACTTTTTTAACTGAAACGTTAAAGCTGCCGAAGGAACGTCTGTGCGTCACTATTTATCAGACAGATGATGAAGCCTTTGAAATCTGGAATAAAAAAATTGGTGTCGCTGCCGAGAACATCATACGTATCGGTGACAATAAAGGTGCTGCCTTTGCGTCAGATAACTTCTGGCAAATGGGTGATACCGGTCCTTGTGGTCCATGTACTGAGATTTTTTATGATCATGGTGATCATATTTGGGGCGGACGTCCTGGCAGTCCTGAAGAAGATGGTGATCGTTTCATCGAAATCTGGAACATCGTTTTCATGCAGTACAACCGTCAAGCATCGGGTGAAATGTTACCTTTGCCTAAGCCCTCGGTTGATACAGGCATGGGGATTGAGCGTATTGCTGCGATTATGCAGGGCGTACATTCTAACTACGAAATCGATATTTTTCGTACTTTGATTGCTAAAGCCGCAGAGGTCATTGGTGTTAGTGACTTATCTGAAAAGTCGCTGCGAGTCATTGCCGATCATATCCGTTCATGTGCATTTTTAATTGCCGATGGCGTTATGCCGTCGAACGAAGGCCGCGGTTATGTGCTGCGCCGTATTATTCGCCGCGCAGTTCGCCATGGTAACAAGTTAGGTGCGACCGAAGCTTTCTTCTATAAGCTGGTTCCGTCTTTGATTGCGGTGATGGGCGATGCAGCAAAAGGGTTAGCTGAGACTCAAGCGATTGTTGAAAAAGCACTGAAAGCGGAAGAAGAGCAATTTGCCCGTACGCTTGAACGTGGTTTAGGCATTTTAGATACTGCCTTAAACGAGTTGAAAGGTGACACTTTAGACGGTGAAACCGTATTTAAGCTGTATGACACCTATGGCTTCCCAATGGATTTGACCGCTGATGTCTGCCGTGAGCGCAACATCATTGTCGATGAAGCTGGTTTCGAAGTCGCCATGGCTGAACAACGTAGCCGCGCACAAGCTGCCGGTAACTTTGGTGCAGATTATAACGCTGCGCTGAAAATTGATGCTGAAACTGCATTCAGTGGTTACACCGAATTAGCGGGTCAAGCTAAGGTCACCGCGATTTATCAAAATGGTGAGTCAGTGACGGCGATCAAAGCGGGTGATGAAGCCGTTGTCGTGCTCGATGTAACCCCTTTCTACGCGGAATCTGGCGGTCAAGTAGGCGATAAAGGCCAATTGGTTGCGAACGGTATTGAGTTTACGGTAAACGATACGCAAAAGTATGGTCAAGCAACGGGCCATCAAGGTGTTTTGGCTACAGGTAGCTTGAGCGTTGGCCAAGTTATTGAAGCGAAAGTGGACAAAAAACTGCGTCACCGTACTCAGTTAAACCATTCTGTTACGCATTTACTGCATGCCGCACTGCGTCAAGTGCTCGGTACTCATGTCTCGCAAAAAGGTTCTTTGGTTGATCCAGAGCGTTTACGTTTTGACTTCTCTCATTTCGAAGGCGTAAAAGCTGCTGAATTAAAAGAAGTTGAAGAATTAGTTAACACTCAAATTCGTCGTAACCATGAGCTGAAAACCGCTGAAATGGGCATAGATGAAGCTAAAGAAAAAGGCGCTATGGCACTCTTTGGTGAGAAATATGATTCACAAGTGCGTGTTGTGACTATGGGCGATTTCTCTATCGAATTATGTGGCGGTACTCATGTGGGTCGCACTGGCGATATCGGCTTATTTAAGATCACCTCTGAAGCGGGTATTGCTGCAGGTGTGCGCCGTATAGAAGCCGTTACTGGTGCTGCAGCTATGGCTTATGTGGCGCAGCAACAAGCTGAACTGGAAGAAGCCGCTGCCTTATTGAAAGGCGATGCCAACTCAGTGGTGGCTAAGTTAAAAGCGCAGCTCGATAAGATGAAGCAACTCGAAAAAGAAATGGCGCAGTTGAAAGATAAGCTAGCGGCCGCAGCGAGTGCAGACTTAGTGGGCGATGCCGTTGTAGTTAATGGCGTTAACGTACTGATCAAAAAATTAGACGGCGTTGAGGCAAGTTCACTACGTGGCTTGCAAGATGAATTAAAACAGAAATTGAAATCGGCCATTATCGTTCTTGGTACAGCGCAGGAAGGGAAAGTTAACCTGATCGCGGGTGTGAGTAACGATCTGATCGGTAAAGTCAAAGCGGGTGAGCTAGTCGCTATGGTCGCTTCACAAGTAGGCGGTAAAGGCGGTGGTCGTCCTGATATGGCTCAAGCGGGCGGTAGCCAACCAGAAAATCTGGATGCGGCATTGGCTCAAGTATTACCTTGGATTACTGAGCGTCTAGCTTAAGAGGTTGCTGTGCCCCAAAAACGAAAGCTTAGTGGTAGCAAGCTTTTTGTGAAAAAGTTCGGCGGCACTTCGGTGGGTTCTATTGAACGTATCGAAGCGGTCGCTGAGCAGATTACAAAGTCAGCTCACAATGGTGAGCAGCAAGTCTTAGTTTTATCCGCGATGGCGGGTGAGACGAATCGCCTGTTTGCACTTGCAGCACAAATTAATCCGCGCGCCTCGGCGCGCGAGTTAGACATGCTAGTCTCGACGGGTGAGCAAGTGAGTATTGCTTTGAT
The DNA here is from genome assembly GCF_025653725.1 of Shewanella sp. SM74. Classification (NCBI taxonomy): domain Bacteria; kingdom Pseudomonadati; phylum Pseudomonadota; class Gammaproteobacteria; order Alteromonadales; family Shewanellaceae; genus Shewanella; species Shewanella sp. SM74. Next base: position 109,984 of record NZ_JAKKRZ010000006.1, read on the forward strand.
GTCTATGGCGCTACAACGTCGCGGCATAAAAGCGAAATCCCTTACGGGCGATCAAGTGCAAATTCATACAAATAGTCAATTTGGCCGCGCTAGCATTGAGCGAGTTGATACTGAATATTTGCAGTCTTTGCTTGCCGATGGTGTTGTGCCGATCGTTGCAGGGTTTCAGGGCATCGATCCTCAAGGCGAAGTGACCACCTTAGGACGCGGTGGTTCAGATACCACAGCAGTAGCCTTAGCGGCAGCGTTAGAAGCCGATGAATGCCAGATTTTTACCGATGTGGCAGGGGTATTTACCACAGATCCGAATATTGATAGCAGTGCACGTCGCCTCGATGTGATTGGGTTTGATGTGATGCTCGAAATGGCAAAGCTTGGCGCTAAAGTATTGCATCCCGATTCTGTTGAATACGCCGAGCGTTTTCGCGTACCGCTGCGAGTATTGTCGAGCTTTGAAGCTGGGCAGGGGACGTTAATCCAGTTTGGCGACGAGTCGGAATTAACGATTGCCTCGTTAGTGCAAGGTATCGCGATTAATAAGGCACTGGCAACGCTGACGATTGAAGGGCTGTTTACCACCAGTGAACGCTATCAAGCGTTGTTAGGCTGCTTAACTCGATTGGAAATCGATGTGGAATTTATTTCTCCATTGAGGATCCATGAGGATGATCCTTCGGGTCGCGTCAGTTTTATGCTCGCTGAGGCTAAGGTCGATACTCTACTTAATGAGCTCGAAGGCTTAAGTGAAAGCCTCGCACTCGGGCCATTGATTATCGAACGTCAACGTGCAAAAGTATCTTTAGTTGGCAAAGGTTTACAGGCAAAAATGGGATTATTGACTAAGATGTTAGAAGTCTTGGGTAATGAAACTATTCATGCTAAGTTACTCACGACGTCAGAGAGTAAATTATCAACCGTTATCGATGAAAGGGACTTACACAAGGCGGTTCGGGCGTTACATCACGCTTTCGAGCTAAATAAGGTGTAATTAAATAACCGTTTGAGTATTGAATACTATTAATTTGTACTAAGCTGACCTTATAATAAGCCCATCTACCGGATGAGTGCCGTGTGTAAGCTGAATTAAGAAATAAAGGAGCTATCGAATGCTGATTTTGACTCGTCGTGTTGGCGAAACACTGATGATTGGTGATGAAGTCACAGTTACAGTGCTAGGGGTAAAAGGCAATCAAGTGCGTATTGGTGTGAATGCACCAAAAGAGGTTTCTGTTCATCGCGAAGAAATCTACCAACGCATTCAATCTGAAAAATCAGGTACACCATCGGAAGGTGGTAACTTTTAGTACCTTGTTTTGGCAAGCGTACTACGGCAACAGAAGAGTCAGTTTTTTAACTGGCTTTTTTATTTTTTAGACCGAAAGATTGGCGTAAATCAATACATTGGCTTGATATAACAGCAATGTGATTAAAAACAGTTCAAATGGAATCTGTTTCGGAAAAAGGGTTTGACTTATTTTCGTCAAACAGTAATATGTGCGCCAAGAAAACGGAGAGGTGGCCGAGTGGCCGAAGGCGCTCCCCTGCTAAGGGAGTATGGGCTTTAACTCCCATCGAGGGTTCGAATCCCTCCTTCTCCGCCATTTCTTAAAGATAGAAAACAGTGCGCGTGTAGCTCAGCTGGATAGAGTACCTGGCTACGAACCAGGCGGTCGGAGGTTCGACTCCTTCCACGCGCACCATTTTTTATTAGTGTTTGATGTAAAAGTAAATTTAGATACAAGTCGCGCGTGTAGCTCAGCTGGATAGAGTACCTGGCTACGAACCAGGCGGTCGGAGGTTCGACTCCTTCCACGCGCACCATCTCTGCATTAGTTAATCTTTAACTCATCAGTTTTGAATTTCATAAGAAATTTTGTAGATAATTGCTTATAGCAAAGAGTTAAAATGCGCGTGTAGCTCAGCTGGATAGAGTACCTGGCTACGAACCAGGCGGTCGGAGGTTCGACTCCTTCCACGCGCACCAATTTAGATTAATATGATTTAAATCGTATTAATGTTTTACCGTTTAACATGCGCGTGTAGCTCAGCTGGATAGAGTACCTGGCTACGAACCAGGCGGTCGGAGGTTCGACTCCTTCCACGCGCACCAATTTAAATTAATATGATTTAGGTCGTATTAGTGTTTTACCGTTTAACATGCGCGTGTAGCTCAGCTGGATAGAGTACCTGGCTACGAACCAGGCGGTCGGAGGTTCGACTCCTTCCACGCGCACCAATATAGTTAACGAGATACGTCTTGTTGATTTAAAGCGTTAAACGCGGAGAGGTGGCCGAGTGGCCGAAGGCGCTCCCCTGCTAAGGGAGTATGGGCTTTAACTCCCATCGAGGGTTCGAATCCCTCCTTCTCCGCCATTCTATTCTCTTAGTCGAGGGGAATAGAATAAATTTGCGAGATAAAAGTGCTTATCCTAGACTCAATCATGATTGGATCTATTAGAAGTACAAAAACGAGTTTGCGCGTGTAGCTCAGCTGGATAGAGTACCTGGCTACGAACCAGGCGGTCGGAGGTTCGACTCCTTCCACGCGCACCATATAGATAAGCCCTGCAAGCAATTGCAGGGATTTTTTATTTTTTAATCTGTATGGTTTAACTCATTATATTTTTACCCGCTTAGGTTTAACCTTAACTTTGCATCATCATCTTTTGCCTTACCTTAGTATCTTCGGTGTCGCTATCTTTAGCCATTTCGCTTTAAACACTTCTCTTTCTTAGGTTCAACTCACTGAAGAATCTGCTTTTGCCTGTGTTGAGAGTCTAAGACGACATTGGATACCCATATCAGTCTCTCAGCGCTGTCTCTAGAGGTATTAGCTGTTCTTTAGCCTACATGTGTGCAGTTTACTCATGTAGGCAGCGATGGGCTACGTGTGAGCTCATGAGCGATAGATCACGGGGAATGATGAGGATGAATGGTGAGGTGGTTTCAATACTGTGCCGTAGGTTAAATGGCAGTGTTTAGAATTGACTCGGGTTCAATGCGGCATCTGGCCCAAGAGCGTAGATTAAGGCTCATAATTGATCATAGATTGCAGTGATATAGATACAAGAAGGGCAGCCAAGTGGCTGCCCTTCATTCAGTTAGAACCAATCATAACAAGTGAATCAGAGTAAATGAGAAGCTTAAGCTTCTAACTTAGCGAACTCAGATTTTTGTTCATTGAGTTTGTCCATATCTCGCTTGAGATCGGCCATCTTGGCGCGCTCTTTGTCGATAACCTCGGCTGGAGCTTTTGCCACAAAACCTTGGTTCGATAATTTGCCTTCGATGCGAGCGATCTCTTGGCCGAGCTTTTCAAGCTGTTTGTCGATACGGGCCATTTCGGCGGCGACATCAATTAAGCCTGCCATAGGGATCAGTAGCTCCATTTCGCCAATCAAACCTGTGGTCGACATAGGCGCAGTTTCGCCATCGGCTAAAATGGTCATGCTTTCTAAGCGGGCAAGCGTAGTGAAGAAGGTTTGGTTCGCTTCTACACGGGCTTTATCCTGCGCGCTAACACCACGAAGTAGGGCATTTAGCGGTTTAGATGGGGCAATGTTCAGTTCGGCGCGAATGTTACGCACCGCTACGATCACTTGCTTAACCCATTCTAAATCGGCCATTGCTGCGCTATCGACTTTAGCGGCATCAAATGTTGGGAACGGCGCAAGCATAATGGTATCACCTGCGATACCGGCTAACGGTTTAACGCGCTGCCAAATGGTTTCAGTGATATACGGCATCATAGGGTGCATCAGGCGTTGCATCGCTTCGAGTACTGTCACTAAGGTGTGACGGGTGCCGCGCATTTGCGTTTCGCTGCCGTTTTGCAATACCGGTTTGGTTAACTCTAAGTACCAGTCACAGAACTGGTTCCAAGTGAACTCATACAGGGTATTGGCCGCTAAGTCGAAACGATAGGCTGTCATGTGATCGTCAAAGGTCTTAACGGTTTGATTGAACAAGCCGATAATCCAGCGATCGGCCAACGACAGCTCCATCTCGCCACCTTTGTGCTCTGGTGAACCTGGGCCGCAATCTTGATCTTCTGTGTTCATCAGCACGTAGCGTGAGGCGTTCCATAACTTGTTACAGAAGCTACGGTAACCGTCTAAGCGCTTCATGTCCCAGTTGATGTCACGACCCGTTGATGCCATTGCCGCAAGCGTAAAGCGCAGTGCATCAGTGCCGTGGGCTTCTATACCGTCAGCAAACTCTTTGCGAGTGCTCTTTTCAATCTTGGCGGCCAGTTGTGGCTGCATCATATTACCGGTACGTTTTTCAACGAGATCTTCAAGGCCGATACCGTCGATCATGTCTAATGGATCGAGTACGTTGCCCTTAGATTTTGACATCTTGTTACCCGCTTCATCGCGGATAAGACCGGTTACGTAGACGGTTTTGAACGGGACTTGTGGTTTACCGTCTTCATCTTTGATGAAGTGCATGGTCATCATGATCATACGGGCAACCCAGAAGAAGATGATGTCAAAACCTGTCACCAACACGTCGGTTGGGTGGAAGGTTTTTAAATCTTCTAAATTGTCAGGCCAACCTAAGGTCGAGAAAGTCCACAGGGCTGAGCTGAACCAAGTGTCCAGTACGTCTTCGTCTTGGCGTAATGTCATTGAGTCGGCAATATTGTGCTTAGCACGTACCTCGGCTTCGTTGCGGCCGACATAGACTTTGCCGTTTTCGTCGTACCAAGCTGGGATGCGGTGACCCCACCACAATTGACGCGAAATACACCAGTCTTGAATGTCGCGCATCCACGAGAAGTACATGTTCTCGTATTGCTGCGGCACAAATTTAATGCTGCCATTTTCAACGGCTTCGATAGCGGTTTTCGCCATTGGCGCAACAGCTACATACCATTGGTCGGTCAGCATCGGCTCGATAACCACACCGGAGCGATCACCGTAAGGCACTTTCAAGGCGTGAGGCGCGATTTTTTCGAGCAGCCCTAAAGTGTCAAATTCAGCGACGATAGCATCGCGGGCTTTAAAACGATCAAGTCCGGCAAAGCGTTCAGGCAGGCTGCCATCGAGCGTTTTGTTAAAGGTACCGTCAGAGTTCACCACTTCGGCGCTCACGCGAATGGCGGCATCTAAGGTCAGCACGTTGAACATGGGTAGGTTGTGACGTTTACCGACTTCATAGTCGTTAAAGTCATGGGCCGGGGTGATCTTCACGCAACCTGTACCAAAGGCCATGTCGACGTAATCGTCGGCCACGATAGGAATGCGGCGGTTAACAATCGGCAACAGAATAAACTTACCGACCAGCGCTTGATAGCGTTCATCATCGGGATGCACTGCAACCGCACTGTCGCCGAGCATGGTTTCTGGGCGCGTGGTAGCGACTTCTAAATAGTCTTTACCATCGGCGGTCAGTTCACCGTCGGCCAGTGGATAACGCAGATGCCACATGTGGCCCTGTTTTTCTTTGCTTTCCACTTCTAAATCAGAGATAGCTGTGTGCAGCTTTGGATCCCAGTTGACCAAACGCTTACCGCGATAAATCAACTCGTCTTCGTACAGACGTACAAATACTTCTTGCACGGCCTTGGACAAGCCTTCGTCCATAGTGAAACGCTCGCGGTCCCAATCAACAGAAGCGCCCATACGACGTAGCTGCTTAGTGATAGTGCCGCCCGATTGCGCTTTCCATTCCCACACTTTATCCATAAAGGCATCGCGACCTAGGTCATGACGATTTTTGCCTTCTTCGGCTTCAAGCTTACGCTCAACCAACATTTGGGTGGCGATACCCGCATGGTCAGTACCGACTTGCCATAGGGTATTTTTGCCTTTCATCCGTTGGTAACGGGTCAAAGTATCCATAATGGTGTCTTGGAAGGCGTGGCCCATGTGCAAGCTGCCCGTCACGTTTGGTGGCGGGATCATGATGCAATAATTGCCTTGGGATTCATCGCCGTGTGGCTTGAAGTAACCTTGCTCTTCCCAATTTTGGTAAAGCGTTTGCTCGATGGACTGCGGATCGTATGTTTTTTCCATGGGAACGTGTCTGTCTCAAACTAATTAAGTGGATGTGTTGCTAAGTCTTGGGTCTGTAAATTGACCCCTAAGCCGCGATACTGTCGATAACGTTCGCGAGCGACCGCTTTATGCTGATCGTCATTGGCAACAAAATCGATAATGTGGCCAAAGTTTACCGCAAATGGGGGCGCTTGGTCTGCAAGATTAATCAGAACTTGGCGACTTTTGTTGGCGCCGAGGCGATCAAAACCGATTTCAACCGGCGATCCCGTCATCGGGCCTTCACCTTTGAGGTTATGGGGTACAAAGGCACTTGGCTCAAACTGCCATAAAAGTTCATCAATTGCATGGGCTTGCTGTTTATCTTGGCAATGGATATAGACCCATTGTTGCTTCACAAAAGCCTGCTGCGCCAGTTGGCATGCCAGAAGATGCATCTCGCAAAGTGCAGGGTTCGCATTCGCGGTTGCAACAGGTGAATCAGCCTTGGTTTTGGCAGGCGATGCCACTGGCGGCATAAGATAAAACAGCACTTGAGTCATGATTTCAATGCCTTGCTTCACTTGTTTTAGTGGCGAACGAGAGCAGCAGTTTACACTAAAAGTCAGTATGGGTTAATGCTTAGGGCAAACCTTACGGTGAGGTTTTATCTATCACTGTCTGGCGGGACTTAATGGGATGCTTTCAAACCGTTGGAGATGAAGAGGGTAGAACTATAACTCTTTGAAAAATGATTCTAAAACCATTAGTTGTTCAGTTTTTTTATTTTCTTAATTTATTCAGGAAATCGATTTTCTGATTAAATTAAGAAAATAAAAAAGGCGAAGATTTTCATCTTCGCCTTTCATTTATCGAGCCTTTAACACACTAAGGCCGGATAGTTGGTTATTCGCCGAGTTCGACGCCAGCACGATTGATCAGGAACTGAGTCAATAGTGGCACTGGACGGCCCGTAGAACCTTTGTTAGCACCGCTATTCCAAGCTGTGCCTGCAACGTCTAAGTGAGCCCAGTTGTACTTTTTAGCAAAGCGCGAAAGGAAACATGCTGCAGTGATAGCTCCAGCAGGACGGCCACCTAAGTTGGTCATGTCAGCAAATGGGCTGTCGAGCATATCTTGATACTCATCCCACAATGGCATGCGCCATGCGCGGTCACCACTTTGCTCACCGGCACTTAATAGCTCGTGTGCCAGAGGGTTATGCGATGAGAACAGACCCGATGCGTGTTTACCAAGGGCAATCACACACGCGCCAGTCAGGGTTGCAGTATCGATAACTAATTCAGGATCGAAACGCTCAACATAGGTTAATACGTCACATAGGACTAGACGGCCTTCCGCATCGGTATTTAACACTTCAACGGTTTGACCTGACATAGTGGTCAGAATGTCACCTGGACGGTAAGCATTACCCGATGGCATGTTTTCACAGCCAGCCAGAATACCCACAACGTTGATAGGTAACTTCATATCACAGATGGCTTTCATGGTGCCGATAACACCTGCTGCGCCGCCCATGTCGTACTTCATTTCGTCCATGGCTTCGCCAGGCTTCAATGAAATACCACCCGAGTCGAAGGTTAACCCTTTACCGACTAATACGATGGGTTTTTCTGTGCTATCGACAGCGCCCTTGTATTCCATCACCGTCATGATGGATTCATTGGCACTGGCGCGACCGACTGCAAGGTATGAGTTCATGCCCAGTTTGGCCATTTGCTCTTCACCGATAGTGGTGACATGCAGAGTGTCGTGTATTTCAGCCATTTGGCGAGCTTGAGAAGCTAAATAGGCTGGATTACAGATGTTCGGTGGCATGTTTGCTACATCGCGACATAAATGCATGCCAGCAGATACTGCCATACCATGCTCGATGGCGCGCTCACCTAAGGTTAATTCACGGCGAGTCGGGACATTGAATACTAATTTACGCAGTGGACGGCGAGTTTCACCTTTGCGGGTCTTCAGGGCATCAAAGCTATAAAGACTGCTATTAGTGGTTTCAACCGCTTGACGTACTTTCCAATACGTATCGCGTCCTTTCACGTGCAGTTCAGTTAAGAAGCAAACGGCTTCCATTGAACCCGTTTCGTTAAGGGTGTTGATTGTCTTAGTGATGATTTGTTTGTATTGGCGTTCGTCTAATTCTCGTTCTTTGCCACAACCTACTAATAATACACGTTCACTCAATACGTTAGGAACATGGTGCAGCAATAACATCTGGCCAGGTTTACCTTCCAGATCGCCGCGACGCAGTAGGTTACTGATATAACCTTCGCTAATTTTATCTAATTGCTCCGCGATACCCGACAGACGACGGGGTTCATAAACACCGACCACGATACAGGCTGAGCGTTGTTTTTCGGGGCTACCGCTCTTTACGCTAAACTCCATGAGCACTCCTAGATTCTTAAAGACAAATTTTTATATTTATTGGATAATGTCTGCTTGTCCCGAAAAGGGCCTAAGTTATTACTCCAAAGGTGATTTATTCTCGGCGCTTGAGTCACGCATTTCGTGACGTTAAGTTTACCAAGAACCCCTGAAGCTGGTCAGAAAACTATCAAAAGTAAACAGTTTACATGAAAGTTAGTCTGTTACCAGCAAAAAGATAAGTTTAGAGACCGGATCCTGCCTGTGATTGTATTTAAATACCTTATTCGAGAAGTTTTAAAGGCACAAATTGCGGTACTTTTAGTGCTGTTAACTATTTTTATTAGCCAGCATTTCGTGCGTATACTGGCCGATGCCTCCGACGGCGATTTTCCCGCCTCTTTAATCATGACTCTGATTGGGCTTAACTTGCCTTATCTGGTGATCTTAGTGCTGCCGCTAAGTTTGTTCTTGGGTATTTTACTGGCCCACGGCCGTATGTATTCCGAAAATGAAATGGTCATTCTCCACGGTGTTGGGGTTAGTGAGTGGTATGTCACCCGCGTGACGCTGATCCTCGCCGTGATCAATATGCTGTTTACTGGCTATTTATCGCTTTATGTTGCCCCCTGGGCAGAAGAACAGCAAAACCAAGTGCTCGAAAAAGCCCAGTCCGAAGCGGGTCTTGCTGCCTTAATCCAAGGGCGTTTTCAGGCGAGTCCCAATGGTCGCGCGGTATTATTTGTTGAGCGTATTGGTAAAGATAACGAGTTAGATAAAGTGTTTGTAGCCCAGTTGCCAGATCCTGATGATGAAACTGGCGTGACCAATGTCGTGGTGGCTAAAGGTGGACGAGTACAGGAAGATAGTTCAGGTGCTCAACAATTGAACTTGAATGACGGCGTGCGTTATCAAGGCAGCCCGAAGGCAAAGGACTACCAAATGATCGAATTTGGTGGTTATAAAATGCAAATTAAAGAGCAGCAAGTTGATGAGCGTCGCCGTAAGTTATCTGCACTGCCCGTTGATGAACTCGTGAAAATTGAAGGTGCTGAAGCCGCGGCTGAATTCCATTGGCGTCTTGCTATCCCACTCGCGATTCCAATTATGACACTGATTGCTGTGCCGTTAGCGCGGGTGAATGTGCGCCAAGGTAAGTTTGCTAAGATGTTCCCGGCAGTTCTTTTGTACCTTGGCTATTTTGGACTAATGGTCGCGGGACGTAAGGCATTGCAAGATGGGATTATTCCACTGTATTTAGGTATGTGGTGGATCCATGTTTCTGCGCTCTTGATGGGGTTATTCTTGCTCGGCAAAGATAGGCCTATTTTCAGTCGTATATCGTCCTTGTTTGCCAATAAGAAGGTGGCAGCATGAAGATATTAGACCTTTATATCGCCAGAATATTGTTAAGCACTTCAGCGCTTTGTTTGCTGGTGTTGACTGGTTTATCAGGGATTATCAAATGGGTTGATCAGCTGCGTTTAGTTGGCCGTGGCACCTACAGCATGATGGATGCTGGCATCTATGTTTTATTTTTAGTGCCACGGGATATTGAAATGTTTTTCCCTATGGCCGTCTTGCTAGGCGCTTTGATTGGTATGGGAATGTTGGCATCGAATTCCGAACTTGTGGTGATGCAAGCTTCTGGCATGTCACGTTTGCAGATCACTATGTCGGCGATGAAAACTGCTGTGCCTTTGATGTTATTGGTGATGGTTTTAGGGGAGTGGGGCGCACCGATTGCTGAGCAAAAAGCGAATGAGTTACAAGCTGTTAAACTCTCTGGCGGGAGTTTAATTAAGTCCCATCGTGGAATTTGGGCAAAGGATGGTGATTTGTTCGTTAATATTGGTGAAGTTGAAAACATCAATAAACTCAGCAATATCACGCTTTATAAATTCAATAGCGAACTTAAGCTCACCAACGTGGTTCACGCAGACCGAGCGGTATTTTCCCAAGATCGCTGGCGTTTATTTGACGTTAAACGTACTGATTTAAGCTATGAAAAAGTCGTGCTTGAGTATCTTGAAGAAGACCAATGGCAGTCGAGTTTAACGCCAGATAAGCTCAGTGTGGTTTCGATTAAACCCGAGGCGTTATCTATACGTGGTCTGGTCGGTTATCTTGATTACCTTAAAACTAACAGTCAAGATCCCAGCCGTTATGAGCTTGCTTTATGGCGCAAGGTGATGCAACCCGTGACGGTCGCAGTGATGATGTTAGTGGCACTGTCGTTTGTATTTGGTCCGCTGCGGACTGTGACTATGGGCGCGCGCGTATTACTTGGGGTCGTAGCAGGTTTTAGCTTTTATATCAGTAATGAGATTTTTGGCCCCATGAGTATAGTGTATGAGCTACCCGCTTATGTGGGGGCTGTTGCGCCAAGCTTGTTGTTTACTGGCGTTGCCTTCTACTTTATCCGGCGATGATACGCAGCTTATTACTCCTTACTCCGGATTCCGTCAATTAAAAATAGCCCATAAAAAACGACGCTGTTGCGTCGTTTTTTGTATTTCGGATTTACTTAAGAATAAACTTATGCCCCATGCCAGTTACGCATTTGGTTGGCTTCTTTAGACAGCACGACCACTTCTGAGCGAGTCATCATATCCTGCAGTGCGCGTTTATCATCATTGATTAAAATCCATAAATTGCCAATGCCGAGCAGTGACCAAATGATGCGAGCATAGGCAGTGATCAGGCTTAAGTTTTGGCCATTAGGATGTTGAATTTTAAGCCGCCAAGCGCGCATCCCTAAGGTTTGACCGCCCTTACTCCAGAATAATGCGTAGAAAGTGCCGACACACAAGGCAAGCCAGAGTTGATAAATTCCCTGATAAACCGGCGTGCCATTGAGTGCATCTGAGACATGCTCAAAGCCATTCATGCCAGCCAGTCCTGAAGCTGTGAGGCCGTAGAAAATCCCAAAGCCCATTGCGCCAGCAACCATATAGACGGCCACTGCTAACATCGAATCGTAAACTGCAGCGCCTAGGCGGCGGAAGAATCCTGCGCGGGGGAAGTTAGCATGTTCGGTATTGAGCATTACAGTGTCCTGTTATTGAAGTGCTTACAGCTAATACAAAAAACAATTAATACATTAGCCTAGGCTTCAGGTTCTTCATCTCTGACAAAGTGGATATTGCTAAAACCAAAGCGGGCAAACTCTACTTTCCTGAATTCTTTTTCAGCCTTAGCACCTTTACGAGATGTCATGGCGACTTGTTGTTCCATTGCCAAAAATTTGGTCAGATCTATGCCTTCGGCTTCGGCCACAGCTTCATATAAATCATGGTGTTTGTCGTAGCTAAAGGCGATAGTTTTAGTCTTACCTTTGAAGGTATAAGTGACTTGACGGGCCATGGGGAGCTCTCCTGAAATAAGTCTGAAATTAATTAAATTCACTTCTAAAAATAAAATACACAGCACCTAAGATGCACAGTCCTGCCCACAGATAATCGAGCTTCAATGGTTCTTTCATATAGAAATAGGCAAAGGGGACAAACAAACTTAAGGTGATGACTTCTTGTAAAATTTTTAACTGGCCGACATTCATTACTGTGTAGCCGATACGGTTAGCAGGCACTTGCAGCAAGTATTCAAATAGGGCGATACCCCAGCTCACTAAGGCCGCAATAATCCAAGGTTTTGAGCCTAGCGTTTTCAAATGCCCGTACCAAGCAAAGGTCATAAAAATATTACTTAAGCAAAGTAAACCGATAGTGGTTAGGGTTGGATTCATTTTTCATCTCTATGATTAAATTTATAAATCATATACATAGCATCGTCAGTATAGCTGCCAAGACATTTATCGATTGCCTTAGGTTTAAAACCCATTTTAAGCCAATAGCTGTCGGCACCTTGTACGGCTACGAGGGATAAGGAATTGAGATTATAGCGATCCGCCAATAGTGTTAGGCGGGTCAGCGCCTTAGCGCCAGCGCCTAAACCTTGGGCTTTAGCCGAAATCGCAATATCGTGTAGGTATAAGGTATCAGCCTTGGGTAAATGGGTGATGGGCTGATATAGCGCGGGCGGCATATTGGCGGTCCATGGGTGAGCCAAGCAATAACCGACAACCGACTTATCCACTTCGAACACAAAACAGGACTGAGGTGATACCTGCCATTTACTTTGCAGTACGTGCAGTGGCTCAGGATCCAGTTGTGAGTAACACTCGTCTTGGATCGCTAAAATGGCATCCCAATCCTCTGGGGTGATTGCACGCAGTAACATGGCCGACATTTATCCTGTTTCAAGAGTCCTGTTGAAGGAACTCCGTGGAAAGAGTCCTGATTCAAATAAGCTCGGCATTATAACCTCAAGCGGCTTCAAAATGCAGGCTCCAGCGGCAATATAAAGCGCTTTAAAAACCCGTATAAACTGAGCTTTCAGCGCTTGTATACCCAAACAACCTGAAGATACAGGATTCAGCGGGAATTTAACGCACTTTAGGCAAGGCGGTTATTTGCAGACCTAGCGGGCTAAGTTAAAAATAACCAACACAGCATAAAGTGCGTTAAAACCCGCCGGGACGGAGCGCCTAGGGCACTCCACTTCCGTGTTGCATCAATTCAAAAGGTGGCCGACATTCTGTCATTGATGCGCCTTGAATTGAAGCACCCTAGGCGTTCTGAAACTCGACTCTTCAGGTAGCTTGGGTATAAGCATTAGCAGCGGTTAAATGCCCAGATATCGTTGGCGCAGGTGACGCTCAAGATATTGACCATTTAGGGTTTCGCCCGTTGCTTGGCGGATCAGTTCATCGGTGGTGAGCAAGGATCCCTTAGACCAAATGTGCTCGCGCAGCCATTGGAATACCGAGTCCAACTTGCCTGCATCGATTAGGGCTTCAATCGGTCCTAAGGCTTTTTCCATCGCAAAACGACATTGAGCGGCATACATGGCACCTAAGGTGTAACTTGGGAAATACCCTAGTTCACCAACGGCCCAATGAATATCCTGCATGCAACCGTCTCGGTAGTTGCCATCGGTATTAATCCCCAGTAGTTGTTGCATCTGCGTCGACCAAAAATCAGGCAAATCCTCTACGGTTAAGCTGCCGTCGATAAAGGCTTTTTCTGCCTCAAAGCGCAGTAAAATATGGCAAGGATAGGTGACTTCATCGGCATCGACGCGGATAAGTCCGGGCGCTACGCGGGTGTAATGCTGTGCTAATTCTTGGGCGCTAAAATGACAATTAAGATGTTGCGCAATTTTAGGCTGCAATTGGCGTAAAAATGCCGGATTTGCCCCGAGTTGCATTTCGCAGAATAGACTCTGGCTCTCGTGGATACCCATAGAACGCGCCAGTCCCGCAGGTTGTCCACGCCACGCTTTAGGTAAACCTTGCTCATATCTGGCATGGCCTGTTTCATGAACTATGCCCATGATTGCACTACTGAAATCAGCCTCATTGTAGCGAGTCGTTATCCGCACATCGCTTGGCACGCCGCCACAGAATGGATGGCTGCTGATATCCAGCCTACCGTGGTTAAAGTCAAACCCCAGAAAATCCATTACGTCTCGGCCAAGGGCTTGCTGCGCGCTAACATCGAAGGGACCATTTAGCGTTAACTTAGGCTCGTTTGCCTGTTTAGCCAGCACTTCTTGGATAAGTGTCGGTAGCCAATCTTTCAGTCCGCCAAAGGTTTGCTCTAGCTTTGCCGAGGTCATTCCCGGCTCAAATTTATTGAGCAGGGCATCATAGGGGGAAATATTCTGGGCTTCGCCGCGGATCTGCGCTTCTTCCTTGGCAAGTGCAATTACGGCTTTGAGGTTTGGTTTAAAGCCTTGCCAGTCATTATTTTTACGTTGTTCACGCCACGCATTCTCACATTGATAGGCCATTTTAGTTTTGGCTTGCACGAGAGCGCCGGGCACTAAATTTGCCTGTTGATATTGGTACTGCATTTCCCGCAGGTTGGCTTGTTGTTCCGTTGTGAGAGATTCGTCCGTCGCGCCGTGTAAGTGTTCGGCTAAGACGGTTGAGGTTTTGAGTGTGTGGATATGTCGCGCCAGTTCAGCCATTGCATCGCCGCGAACGCTATTACCGCCCATAGGCATCATAGCTGCTTGATCCCAGTCACCTAGAGCGCTGAAATGTTCAAAGTGAGAAATTTTTTGAAAATGTGCTGTCAGTTTATCGTAACTTGGTGTTGGTACTTTGCTCTTGGGTGAGTCCATGGAATTTCCCTTCTGGCGCATCAAATCCTGCGCGAATAAATAACAATAACAGGATGATAATACAATGACGTCAACAGTATACTCAAACAACCTAAAGATGCAGGACTCAGTGGGCTGACCTTAACGCGATAGTAATGCACTTGAGGCAAGGCCATTTATTGCTCCTGAATAAATGGCATCCACGCCATATATGGCGATTGCGGCTATTTGCAGCGCTAGCGCTAAGCTAAAAAGGGAGTTGTAGTGTTAAAGTGGTTTTCTATAGGGAACTAGTAGCGAAGATGGTCACGCGATTTTGGCGCAGCAGAGCGATAGTCAAAATCCGTTTTAGGGACAATTTTTAGTTTGGAAATTGTGCTTGCCTTGCTATTCTGTTGTGGTTAAGTCGATAATTACAGTGAAATAAATGGAATGCTGTATTGTTCAAGGAGATGATTATGTGGGCGTTTTTAGTTGAACAGCCTAATTTACCTTACACCATAGCTTTTGCCTGCGTACTGGCCCTTGGTGTGTTTGAAGTCTTCGCATTATTCATAGGTTTAAGCATGTTAAGTGCGTTAGACCAATGGGTGCCTGCTGATGTGGAATATGATGCTGATGTGGGCGCGGGTGGACTCACGGGCATTGCCGGTTGGCTGTGTCTAAATAGACTCCCATTACTTATTTGGTTTGTGCTTGCGCTGACCAGTTTTGCGATTGCGGGTTATATCGTCAATTTTATTAGTGTTAGTCTTGCCGGTTTTTTACTGCCGCAACTGTTCACTTTACCCATTGCTATTGTCGCTAGTGCATTTTCTTGCCGTTATTTTGGTCGAGTGCTTGCAGATCATTTGCCTAAAAATGAATCGAGTGCGATCTCGCTAGATGATCTTAGCGGCTATGTCGGCACTATCACCTTAGGTTGCGCAATTAAAGGCATGCCCTCTGAAGCCGTCGTTCGCGATAAACATCAACAAAAACATTATGTTTTAGTCGAGCCCGAAACTTCGGATATCGAGTTTGCCTCAGGCACTCAAGTCGTGCTGCTTAAGCGAGAAGGCCGAGTCTGGTCTGCTACGCGTTTTGATAATTAATCTTCCCAAGCCATAAATCAATTGAAAGGAAATCAAATGGATGTGTTAACAAACGTAGGTTCATCCGGTAGTTTTATTTTGCTCGTTGCGGGTATGGTGCTACTCGGCCTCATTGTGATCGGGTTAATTTTCGCCAAGCTATATAAACGTGCAACCAAAGAAATGGCCTTTGTGCGTACCGGCTTTGGTGGTGAGAAAATCATTAAAGATGGCGGCGCTATTGTGTTGCCTGTATTACATGAAACCATCTCGGTAAACATGAACACTCTGCGTATCGAAGTGGAGAAAACCCAGAAAGATGCGCTAATCACTAAGGACAGAATGCGTGTCGATGTGAAGGCCGATTTCTACTTGCGTGTCGCCCCACATTCCGATGGTATTTCAATGGCAGCGCAAACCTTAGGCACGCGTACAAACCGCGTTGAAGAGCTTAAAAAGCTGATGGAGTCTAAGTTTGTTGACGTGCTGCGTGCCGTGGCCGCCGAAATGACCATGACAGAAATGCATGAGCAGCGTGCCGATTTTGTGCAACGGGTGCAAAATAACGTCGCCAACGATCTGGAGAAAAACGGTCTCGAACTCGAATCGGTTTCATTAACGGGTTTCGATCAAACTGATTTGCAGTTTTTTAATGAAAACAACGCATTTGACGCCGAAGGTCGTGCGCGTCTGGCGAAGATTATCGAAGAGAAACGCAAAGAAACCAACGATATTCAGCAGGAAAACCGCATTAAGATCGAGCAGCGTAACCTTGAAGCTGAAAAGGAATCCTTAGAGATTGAAAAGTCGGAAGAAGAAGCGCGCCTGATCCAGCAACAGTCGTTAGAATTTAAACGCGCCGATCAAAAAGCGGAGATTATTAAGCAGAAAGAAAACAAGGCCCGTGAAGAACGCGAAGCCGAGATTGCCAAAGAGCGCGCCATTGAAACCGCTGAAATCGAAAAGACCAAAGATATCGAAACCCGTGAGATTGAAAAGTATAAGTCGATTGAGCAATCGCGCATTCAACAGCAAAGGGATATTGAAGTTTCTGAGCAGGAAAAACGCATTGCGGTTGCGGCCAAATCTGAAGAAGAATCAGCTGCCCGTGCTCGTGCAGCTGAAGCCGAAAAACTGAAAGTTGAAAAAGAAGAAGCGGTAATCACAGCGCGCCAAGTGGCAGAAGCTAATCGTCGCAAAGAGATTGAAGTGATTGATGCTCGTAAGGAAGCTGAGCGTGATGCTGTCGGCGTAACAGTGCAGGCCGAAGCTGAGAAACGTGCCGCTGAAGACAGATCGAGTGCTATTCTGATTGAAGCGCGCGCCAGTGCCGATGCGAAAAAACTGCAGGCTGAAGCGGATGAAAAAGTCTATGCCGTTGAAGCTGCAGGTAAACAAGCACTTTATGAAGCAGAAAACGTCTTGAGTGATGAGCAGATCGCCCTGCAAAAATCCCTCGCCATTTTGAAGGCCTTGCCTGAAATCGTGGCTCAAGCGGTTAAGCCGTTAGAAAATATCGAAGGTATTAAGATTCTTCAGGGTTATGGTGCAGGTCATCAATTTGCTGTGGGTGGCGAAGGTGCTCACCATCAAGGTGGCATCGCAGAGCAAGTGACCAGTGCAGCGTTAAACTATCGCGCCAATGCGCCTGTTATCGATGCCATGCTCAGGGAGTTAGGGTTAGTGAATGGCGACTCTGGAACTTTGAATGATTTATTGAACGGTAATAACACCTTAACCGCCGAAGCCTTAAGTGGTGTTACCTTGCCGAACTCTAGACCTAAGGACTATAGCCAAACGCAGGTAGTAGAGAGCCAAAGTGTGCTCAAGCCTTAATCTCAACGACATTAAACTAAGTCAAATCAAGTAAAGCGCTCGCCGTTGCTCTTTTGAGCCTTATGCGGATAAAAGATTGATAAATAGGACGAATGAAATAAAACCGCTCACCATTATGGTGAGCGGTTTTTTTTTGGGGCATTAAATCAAATCTAACGGCTTATTTGTGTACCTTGTCGACCCCCGATGAGCGACCTTCGGCATGACAGGTTGCGCATGATTCCTGTCCTGATTGGTAAATTCGACCACCGCTGGCATCACTTTGGTAAACCCCGCCAAAGCTGCGTGCATGGACGACTAAACTATCGATAAGTGTGTGACAAGCCGTGCAGGTTGCTAAGGTCGGTGAGTACTCGGCAATTTGCCCTATGTTGGCTGCATCGGGTGTCGCAACTAACAGGGATTGCTGTGCACTTAGCCCCTCGAGACTGAGCTGTCCTGTGTTATGACAAACACTGCAGTTATTTTTTGCATTAGGGTAAGTGAGTTCGGGACGTGGGTTATCAAAACCCACTACAGTGCGGGTTCCCGCATGCAGTGAATGCACCATTTCCCTGTAGCTCAAAGTATTGTTGATGGTGCGATAGGGCTTGATTTGGCTGGCCCCAGGAGTATGCATCACATTGGCATTGAGATACATAATCGCATCATTACTGTGGCAACTTTGACATTGCCCATCGGTTAGTGCGGTGGCCGTTTGCGGTGCATGACAGGTGCCACAGCTGCTATTGGGTTCAAAAATTCCTTTCATTTGATGCGCCGACAGAACTCTATCTTCTAATCCTTGATCATGACATTGGCGACAGGCCTGTTCATCGACCTTAGCTTTTGCAGTAACAGCTTGACCTTGCAGGCTTAGCAAATTAATGGCACTGAGACTCACTTCTTGATTTGCGATATTACAGTTAACGGCAAAGCCGGTATTTTTATCGGCACAGAGCACTAGTTTACTGTAGAGTTTTGACTGACTCAGATCGCCAAAATCGGCAGCCGACAGGTTAGATATAGTGACTGTTAGCTGATTGGGTGCGGTAATTTTTAAGGCGACGTCGCTCGTGTTTACTAATAAATCCCACACTTTACGCTGGCCGTTATTGATTGGCATGTTCGCGCTATTTGTTTCACCTGTGGCAATCAACCAGAAGGATTTTATCATAGGCTGACTGGCGGGCAGTTGCTCCATTTGCTGCACTTGCAATGTCACCGCAAGGGTTTTAGCTTCAACGCTTAGCTGCGAACTCAGTAACTTAACTTGGAAATCGCTCACCAGCTTAGTGGCTGTTTTCACGGCGGCATTGTGGAAAAGCCCAACACCTTCAGGATTAGTGCTATCAGGGTGGCAGCCGCTACAGCCCAGTGTCCATGGGTTGGCAAAAATTTCCCTATTGTGGAATAACCCCGCTACAGTGCCATTCCAATCTGCGGGAATTTGCGCTTTGTGACAGTCAAGACACGCGGTTTTACTGGGGATATTACTATTGCCACTTTGCGCCGTTGCGCCGGGAATATGGCATTGCTGACATTGGGTCATATCACCGGGAAAGGTCACATTGGCGTAGTCATATAGCTGTCCCTTGTAACCGACAATTTGATATTTGGCTTGGTGGATCTGGTGTGTCAATGTCGCCATATCAAGGCTATTACCCGTTTCAGGATCGCCAGAGTAAGTCGTGTGACAGACAACGCAGCCCTCAAAGGCAAAACGTTTATTGCCGTGCATCAAAAGGCGAGTATCGGTATTGGCTAAGTCTGGGTTGTGGCATCGAAAACAGGCTTGTTCCGGCGCGATCACTTTACGGCCCATATCCGCCGCGACTGTCTGTCCTGTGGCGGGCACAAAATCGTACACGCTGTTGATCAACTGAGTGTCGATTGGGCTATTTGCGAACGGTTTTAACTCTAGGTAAATTCTGTGGGTGAGCTCAGGCGAGTACTGGGTATCTATCCCCGTAAATTGGGAGTAACCCGTGAGTGGTTTACTCAAAGTGTAACGGTATTGGCCCGCGCCTAAGGAGGTTAGACACGCCGTTTTACAGTTGCTTTCAATGCCTGCTTGCCACTGAGTCTGTGCATTCGCTTGGGCATTTGTGGCAGGTTCTACTTGATTATTGATGTAACTGGTCCATTGCAACGCAGCATCTGTCGCGCTTGCTGCAGAGTTAGTGACTTCTGTGCCAGTTGTTGCCATAGCATTCGCCGCGGCTTGGGTGATTTGATAGTGCTCCTGCGGCGGTGCTAATTTGGCAATACCGACACCTAAGGTATCTAGCTCCTTCAGGTTTTCTAGCCCTGTGACCGCAATACCATTGGCATTGCTGAGGAAGAAATCGACCTGCACATGAGTTTGTGCATCGATAACCACATTTTCTATTGTCGCTTTGAGTGTATCCGCTTGTTCAATGCTGATACTCACAATCCCTGGTGGACCTTCTTTCCCATCGTCACCATCGGAACAGGCTGTCATCAGACAGACTGCGACTGCCATTGGCGTAAAGATTTTCCATTGAGAACGGGTATTCGTTTTCATCATTTTCCATTCCTTTTTAATTAGATTCTGTCGGGACTCTAATCGGAATGTATGCGGTATAGATATTAACTTAGTTATGAGTCGAGTTGCACTTAATTAACCAAATTTAAAAGTTATTTGTTAATTATATTAAGGTAATTTGAAGTGAGGCATTATTTAAATTTGCTAGATGTTGAATTGTTAATTCTTGAAAACGTTACTCTGATGCATGTCGTGTAACTTGATCTAATAATGCCCCAATATGGGTAATTGTGACGCAGGTTAAAAATCAAAGACATAATTACTTTAGCATAAATTGTCGGGAATCAAAGTGTATGCATATTTTAATTATATTGCTTTGACTAATAAAGGATCAAATATGATTACCAGAAGAGGAATGCTTAAAGGCGGTATGGGCGTTGCTGTCGGTACAGTTTATAGCGGAACATTAATAAGTTTTCTGACCGGTTGTGGCAGTGACAGTAATAGCCAAGAGATAGTAGAAGTCATGCCTGGTGGACTCATGGTGGTGAACCCTACGGTTTGTGTTAGCTGCAGACGCTGTGAAATTGCCTGTGGTTGGAACCATGAAGGGGATAGCAGTCCGACACTTGCCCGCGTCAAAGTAGAAAGAAATATGAACTATGGCCCACATGGTGTGCAATTTGACTATGAAATACAACGAGGAGAATGCGGCGATAAAACCGTTGTTCCTTCCACTTGTCGCCACTGCGAAGTTTGCACTGAAGTTTGTCCACAGCAAGCTATTTCAACGAACGAACAAACTGGCGCCAAAGTGATTGATGAAGAACGTTGTGTCGGATGTGGTTATTGTGCAGATAAGTGTCCTCAACAAGTCATTAAAGTTGTTCGCAGTAAAATGAAAGCCGTCAAATGTGATTTATGTAACGGTAAACCTGCCTGCGCGCAAGTTTGTCCTACAGGTGCAATTAAATTTTATAACTGGGAAGAGGCTGAAGCTGCATTAGAACAATACGAAAAATATACCGGCTTAGTTTCTTAAATTCAGGAGAAATAATATGAGTGATAAAATAGGTGGTTGGGCGGGTAAAGTCCTCAGAGTTAATTTAACAACTAATCATATATGGTATGAGCCAATCAATAAATATTATGACTATATCGGTGGTATGGGGATTGGTTATAAAATATTGTGGGATGATCATAAGGATAATATTACAGCAATCGACCCAGATAATATTATTGTCTTTTCTGCGGGGCCATTAACGGGTTCAGGCGTTATTTGTACTGGACGAACAACCATTACTTCCCGTAGTCCCGTAATTGAAAAACATCTGATTGCCGATGGTCACTTTGGTGGGCATTTTTCACCCGCAATGAAATTTGCGGGTTTCGATGCTATTGCGATAGAAGGCAAAGCGAGCAGCCCTGTGTGGCTTAAAATTGTGGATGATAAGGTCACGATTGAACCTGCTGACGCCCTATGGGGCAAAGGTATATTTGATACCCACGCTATGATCGCGCAAATGATGGGACCCAATGCACAAGTCGCTGCGATTGGCCAAGCGGGTGAAAACCAAGTGCCTCTTTCTGTGATTATGACTCAGGGCGGGCACTCAGCAGGTGGTCATGGCTCGGTAATGGGGTCCAAAAATTGTAAAGGGATCGGCATTATCGGCACTGGCGCCGTTAAAATCGCCGCCAATAATGAAAAGATGCGTGCCTTAGATGACCATATTTTAGGTATTATCGGTGCCAACAATAATGGTGTCGTTCCTTCAACGCCGCAATCTTGGGCTGAGTACTCAGCACCCATCAGCCGCTGGAAATCTCGGCCCGGTTTGAAGTGGGGCGCTGCCGATCAAGAAATTGATTTAGGCGAAGTGCCATGGAATGAACGCAATCGTATTGGGTTTCGAACTTCAATGGCAGAAAGCTACATAGGTGTGGAATATGCCAATAAGTGGATGAAGCGTACGGGAGGCTGTCATTCATGCCCAATACGTTGCTTCTGCGAGCTAAAAGTCCCTGAATTGAAAAGCAAATACGGTCGTAAAACCGAACATATATCTAACGTCTGTATGGGATTCCTCGTACCACAGTATTTAATGGGCACCAAAAATGGTACAGAAGCACACGCGATGGCGGGCGCTTTAGGGGCTCATATTCTCGATGACTATGGTATTTGGTGTAACTATGGCTCCATTTCTCATCTATTTAAATTCCTAAAAACAAAGGATATGTTTAAGCATTTATTACCTGAAGATGAATTTAACAGTATTCCTTGGGCGCTTTGGGATAATCAAGATCCCGCTTTCTTACTTGATTTTTATCGCCGAGTGGCGTTTAAAGAAGGTGAAATTTCCCATATGGCCGACGGCTTATATGATTTGATCAAGCGCTGGGGTTTAGATGGAACCAATCCCAAGTTAGGTAATTGGGATATTCATAAAGAAAGTGCCACTAAGGTATTCAACAAGAAAACCAATGCTGCCGTGCACCATGCCAGTGAAACCGCGGGTCAGGTGGGTACGTTAATCAACGTGGTCTTTAACCGTGATGCTCAGTGCCATTCCCACATCAACATAGTTAACAGTGGGTTGCCACACGATATGACAGTGGCGATTGCCGAGAAAAAATGGGGTGAAGGTGCATTCGATAAGGTGAATTGGTATACCCCAATCAATGCGGCTAAGATCCGTTTTGCAAAATGGTCGCTGGTGAAAAACGTATTACATGACTCTCTGACACTGTGTAATTGGATGTTCCCACTACTGGCATCACCGGATAAAAATCGTAACTATGAAGGCGATAGCACCATTGAATCGCAGATGTTCAGTTTAGTGACTGGGATTGAAACCACAGAAACGGAATTGGACTTTAAGGCGGAAAGAGTGCTGCATTTACACCGTGCCTTAACCGTATTGCAAATGAATGAAAGCAATATGCGCGAAGAGCATGATGTGCTCAGTGACTGGGTTTATGATTTGAATCCAGATAAAAACTTCGGTCAAGAGGGCACCATCAAGATGGACCGCGCTGACATGCAAACGGCGCTGGACATGTTCTATGAAGCCTTTGGTTGGGATATTCAAACTGGTGCGCCAACTCGGGCCACGCTCGACAAGTTTAGCCTAGGTTTTGTTGCCGATAGATTGGCGGCGCGAGGCCTGTTACCCAGTTGAACACTATAGTTGGACACTATGATTGAACTTGTCGGTTATATCAGGGTATTTAGCCAACACGGACGCTTAGTCACGGCGGAGCAAATCGCCGCCGTGGCAGGGCTCGAGTGGGATAGTGAGCAAACGGTTAACAGTTATATTCGCCTGATCCTCAATGAGGCTTACAAGGATGTGCAGATGCGTTTGTCGGATAAGCGGTGTTTCTTCTATTCCGACAGAAGCATAGTTGAACGTTACGCTGAGCAATGGTTAGCGTTGGAGCGGGGTGAAGCGTTTGAGGCGATTATTGTCCAGATTCGTCGCAATAGTTGCCGCCATACTGAGGTCTATCTGGAGAGTGTACTGACGTTTGCCCCCTATCTTTATGATGAGCCTACATTAGCCAATGTGCGTGAGCAATTACCACAACAGCTTGGGGCCGAGGATATCCATTATGCAGTGGACAATCAGGGGAAAGGTTATTACTACTCTACTCTGGGATTGAGTCACAGCTATGCGGCCGTCCTCGCTAATTATGATCCTTGTGAATGGTCAAACTGAGATTCTGCGACCTCATTGATATTGATTAAGCGCCTTCGGGCGCTTTTTATCGCAAATATCTCATATAGCTAGCGTGAGATTAGCTTGCCAGCGTTTGAGTGTACTTTTTGATGATTTCGTCAATTTTACCATTGGCCTTCAGTGTCGCTATGGCTTGATTGATGGCAGGAAGCAAATCGGCATGTTCTTTTCGCAACCTAAACACTAAGTCACCATCAGAATGCACTGCCGCCAGTGCGACAGGGATCCGCAACTGAGTCGACCAATACAACGCCGGGTAATTACCAGCAATAACAGCGTTGACTCTGTGTTTATCTAAGGCTTTGATCAGCTCTTGCTCTGAGGTAAAGTCTGCGCGGATAAAATCTTTATCGTCGTGATATAAATAACCGCGCACTGTACCTATTTCTTGGCCTTTTATCTGGCTGATATCTTTATATTTACTGACATTCTCTGGTAATGTGACCACATATTCAGTGATTTGCATTATGGGGGCCGATTTGACAAACAGCGGCCCTAAATCCTGCTTTTCAAACCAACTGGGGCTGACGATATCAAAGTCGAGTTGACCGGTTTCTAGCGCATTATTGGTGCGCTTGGGCGGCAGGGCGAGGATTTCACCTTTGATTTCAGCCATAGATAAAATCATCGGAATAAGCTCAGTGATCATCCCCGGCGCATCGGCTTGATCACCGATAAAATACGGATACCAAGAATAGGAGCCAGTGATATTGTATTTGAGCTGTTCCGCAAAGGCGTGCTGTTGAGTCAAGCAAAGGGTGAACAAGGCAAATCGAACTAAGTGTTTATACTGCAAACATCGCTTAACCATATTGCTTTTATCCTTGTTATCTCTGCTTTAGCTAAGACCTATCCGATGGTCATTCTATCTAAACTGTGTGAATGAATTGTTTATTGGATCACAATCAGTCACATCCGCCATATTTAAGCTATTTTCTGCTTTTCGCTATTACACCTTAAGCCAATAGCTGACACAAAGCTGGCTGCTGATTATTAGGGAAAATTTGATAGGTTTTATGGTGCTTAATCAAACTGGTTTTCTTGTTGCCTTGGCTGAGCAATAACCCATGGGACAGGGCGATACGCGTTAGTGTCTGTTCATCGGCGCGGACATATAAGTTGATTGGCTTGATCAGCTGATTGTCTTTAATATGTTGATTAAATTCTTTGGCATCAATCACTAAGCTAGATTGACCATCACCATCGAGTTTCAGCTTGGCACTGATTTCAGTGTCAGTAAAGACCAACCATTCGGCTTGCTTTAAGGTTGCTATCATGGCATTTAATGCCGTACCTAAAGCTTGCTCTGATGTCTCAACTGTTTGATATTGATGCACAATCCTTTCTAGCAAACGCTTGAGTTCGGCGCCCGCACCTTGGCTGCGAGCCAAACGTATCCAAGCCGTGAGATCCTCGGCTACCAGTTTAGAAAAGCGTTTTTCCTTTAAGGACTCGACCATCCAATTACACAAAAAATGACTTTCCTGCGCAGAAGTGCGCTGGGCTTTCTTGGTCTGTGCTGAAGCGGTTAAATCGGCAAGACCCGCAAGGGCGAGTTCGAGCACAGCTTGGTTATAGGTTTGAGAATTCATTATGACTCCGCCGCGGGCTGAAGTGATGTTATCTATTTGAACTTGGACGATATTGATTGCGGCGGAGCTAGTTTAGCAAAGCGGTCGATAAACCGATATTTATTCTTGCGATCCCACCAAACTCGCGGCGGTTAAAATCAGCTTTGGCGCGGGCCTCACTTTGTAGTTAGGGTTGATATATTGAAAATGAATCAATCCTTTGTCGTCGCTGATATAAATGGCGGGTACAGGTAAGACTAAACGTTTGGCACCTTCAGGGGTGATCCATAAAGGATTCTCGAGCTTAAGGCGTGCGGTATAGGTTTCAGTCACTTTTTCGCTAGTGTAAAAAGCTAAACCAAAGGCTTGGGATGCCAGCATTTTTTCATCGGAAAGCAGCAGATATTTAAGTTCATTTTTTGCCGCCGAAGCCTTAAGTTGAGCAGGCGTATCGGGTGAAATCCCCACTAACTGAAAGCCCATTTTTAATAACTCAGGCTCAATCGCTTTTAGTTGCCCCATTTGATTGTTACAAAATGGGCACCAGCCACCGCGGTAAAAGAAAAAGATGGTCGGTTTTTGCTGGGTTAATTCTGCTAAATCGACCGTTTTGTCATTGATATCTTGTAAGTTTACCTTAGGGATTTGCTGACCATTAAGTAGCGGACTGATGGAAAACTCATCCTTAGCAATGGGTTGCGCCATAGCCGTTAGACTTGTTAGTAGTAAGATGGTTGTGCAGTAAAACCTGTTTAACATCGAAGCGGTTTGCATATAAAGTCCTTAATTTGGTTTTGTTTTCTTCGTTTTTTAAGTCGTTGTTGTTAATATTTCCCTCGTTTTAGACAAAGAGATATTGCGTAAATCTGTATTTTTTATGTCTTACTTGCTTAAGAGTGGTTCGAGTTAGCACTAAACGGGTATGAGCATTAAAAGAGCGGCAATTGCCGAACATTCTTACAAGCCAATGCAGATGATTGCACCAATGTGACACCGATGGGGTTGGTTGGTGAGGTATTTATAACGGTAACCATTTGGATTTTATCGCGATTACAGCGTAGTGTTGGAGTGGTTAAAACGAGTGAACGACAAGCTGATGGGGCAAGCCTTAATTGATGCAGTGGTAAAACACGATATTATTACCGTAAAACAGTTGATCAAACAGGGTGTTGATGTCGAATATGTCGACTCACAAAATATGACGGCTTTATTGCATTGCTGCCAACTTCAATTACTCGATATTCTCATGTTACTGTTTGAAGCTGGAGCCGATGTCAACCATGCCAATAACTTAGGTCACCTTCCTGTTGAACTGGCCCATTGGCATGGCGAATTTCATATGGGGAGTTATACCGCCACGAGTCAAAAAATGGTGAAGTATTTGGAGCGCTATGGTGGCGTTTAACGTGGTCATCGATAAATTGTATTGTACTTCAATATTCAATCACGGGAGCTGTAAATGGATAAGGGATTATTTAAAATATTAAAGAAAATCTATTTTAAAAAGTCTTATATCAAAGACGAAAATGGATATATGCAAAGAATAGATAATGGGGACCAGTTTGATTGTGAGTCTGGGACTACACACTATTCTAATGACGGTTTATCTAATGCAGAAATACTAACACTTGAACAAAGTGGTTATCCTGTCAATCAGATAATCAAATATAATCATGATGAATGTATTAATGCTTATAAAATGTTGCTTGAGCATCCTCACTTATCGATTGAGAATTTGATTTCGGCATATATATGTGGCTTTTCAAGTTTTCCAAGAGGAAG
The DNA here is from genome assembly GCF_025653725.1 of Shewanella sp. SM74. NCBI lineage: Bacteria > Pseudomonadati > Pseudomonadota > Gammaproteobacteria > Alteromonadales > Shewanellaceae > Shewanella > Shewanella sp. SM74. The sequence goes on from NZ_JAKKRZ010000006.1 coordinate 137,020, forward strand.
ACAACCCATATTAAGTTATTTGTTCGCTCAAGCGGTTCCCGAACATAAAATGGTCAGCGAAGGAGATGTTTGTCCCGTTTGCTCTATAAGAAGAAATGTTTGGATAGAAAAAGGACATAAAATATTCAGTTGCTATGCCGGGAGTGTATGGAATGAAAGGTGGTGTGGTAATCTTTTTGAATTAGAAGAATTTACTGCCATTGCACCTTGTACTCCTACACCAGAGGATATCAGTATATTGATATCGTTAATCGATATGATCCGTCAAGCTCCTCAAGATGAAACACCCGGAAAATTAGAACAGCGCATCAAGAAAGCTAAAATTATTCCTAACTATGAAAAATATAGTTTTCGCGGACAATTACTGGTATTGGCTGAATTGGGGATTATGCCAAATCCTTATGTAAAACCTTTATATGATGGATTCACCCATTTTACCGATATCTGTAGTGTGAAATACCCTGGAAGTACTCGATCGGATATTATGCTTCCTCTCGCGGGGTGGCGAGGCGAAAATAGTATAAATGAAACAAGGCTTCAAGCGTTATTGGGTAACATAATACGGTGAGATAAAGGTTACCAAGGTTATTATTGAGTAAGTATAAAAAAGCGTCCGGTTATGGACGCTTTAAAATCGCTGTTTTATCAATATTGACAAACACTGATAATATCAATCAACGGATAATTACTTAAGTTTTTTGGCCTTGCTAGGAGCTTGACCTACTTTGACTTTTACGCGGCGACCTTGCATGTTTTTCTCTGCCGCAACTTGAGCGCCGACGTTGTCGGTTCTTTGTTGCTTTTTGGCAAAACTGCGGCGGGTTTGCAATTGCTTTAATAGCAATTCGCGGCTGCCAACTTCATAACCTGGCACAGTGACGCGGCGAATCTGTTGGCCAATCAATTTTTCGATATCGGCTAACGTGCGCTCTTCTTCGCGGCTCACAAATGAAATGGCTACGCCTGTTTTTCCTGCACGGCCTGTACGACCGATACGGTGTACATAATCTTCTGCGAGGAAAGGTAAGTCATAGTTGACTACGTATTCAAGGCTTGGAATATCCAGACCACGGGCGGCGACTTCGGTGGCAACTAGCACCCGTACATCACCCGCCACAAACTCACGCAGTGCTCGGCGACGACTGCCTTGGCCTTTTTCACCGTGGACCACTTCAGATGGGATACCATCTAAGTTTAATTCTTTGACTAGCGTATCGGCGGCTTCACGGGTCGCAGTAAATACCAACACTTGTTGCCAGTTTTTCTTGCCGATAAGCTCAGAAAGCAGTTCGCGTTTACGGCGTTGTTCAACCGGATAAACTACTTGGCTAACGGTGTCGGCTGTAGTGTTTTGTTTATCAACGCTGATTACTTGCGGTTTAACCATCATGTCGTTGGCGAGTTTTTTCACCGCACTTGAGAAAGTGGCCGAGAATAACAAGTTTTGACGTTTCTTATTTACCGCTTGAAGGATTTTTTGGATATCGGCGCTAAAGCCCATGTCGAGCATTCGATCGGCTTCGTCTAGCACTAAAAAGTCGACGTTCGACAGGCTTAAGTTACAGGCGGTAAGGTGCTCAAGTAAGCGACCTGGGGTGGCAACAATCACATCGGCGCCGCGTTTCAGCTTTTGCGCTTGAGTCTCAATCTTTACGCCGCCGTAAATGGTTAAGACGCTGAAGTTTAAGTATTTGCAGTAAGCCGTAACGTTGTCAGCCACTTGAGCGGCAAGCTCACGGGTTGGCGTAAGGATTAATACGCGGGCATTCGACTTTAGCGTTTCGCTTGGCTTTTCAACCATCTTTTGCAGGATCGGCAGCGCGAAAGCGGCGGTTTTACCCGTACCGGTTTGGGCACTGGCTAAGACATCTTGGCCGCGGCGGATAGCAGGTATCGCTTGCTGCTGAATAGGCGTCATTTGTTGATAACCGCAATCTGAGATAGCGCGCAAAATCTCGGGGGAAAAACTAAAAGATTCAAATCTCATTTTGGATTCCTATCGTTCACTTATTCAAACATTCAAGCGCCACTAGCCTCTTTATCACTCGTCTAAAGGAGAGAGGTGTACCGGCTGGCTCATTCTTCCACACAGATTTTATAAGAAAAATGGCGGGCGCGGAGTATAGCAAAAATTTCGGTTAAAACCTGTACTTTTTAGTGTTTTGGCATTTTATCTGCATCATTTCATCAGGAGGGGATAAAGGGCTTGGCACTGGTTCAGGTGGGTAAGGTCTTATTGATCTATACAAGGGTTGAGTAAAATATGGACTCAACAATAAGGATTAAAGCTCGCTATATTAGAGAATACCGCAACCTAGGCTGCGGTATTTTGGATCTTTTACTTATTGTTCAGCCGAAGGTGCGCCTCAGGCCAAGGGCTTTTTCGGCATTGTGTTTAAGAAGATGGGCTGCATCACCAATCAGATGGGTTGCGGCTAAGTTCTCGGCGCTGGCATGGGTGATGGAGTGAATATTACTGGCGATCTCATTGACCACTTGACGCTGTTGATCGGCTGCCACTGCATTTTGTTGGGCAAAGGTGTGGATATCACTCACTTCTTGGTAAATGGTGTTTACATTGTCGGCGGACAGTTGAATATCGCTGGCACAACGCTCCGCGTGTTGGCGGCTTTGTTCCATTTCTTTGGCCCATGCGTTGAGCATAGTGAACATCTTATCGACACTCTTAGAAATACTGTTGGTTGATAGCTGGGTTCTGCTCGATAGGGCGCGAACCTCATCGGCGACCACGGCAAACCCACGGCCTTGTTCACCCGCACGGGCAGCTTCAATCGCGGCATTGAGGGCGAGGAGATTAGTTTGCTCGGCAATAGAGTCAATTTCGCCCATCGCATTAGCGACTTGCTCGGCTTCTTTATTTAATTGATGGGCATTGTTGGTTGCATCGGCAACAGACTTTGCCAGTTGCTCCATTTTTTGAGTGTTGGCCTTCATGTTGGCACTGCTTTTAAGGCAAAGATCATAGGCGGTATTGATGCTGGTGGACGTGAGATGGGTATTCTGCGCCACTTCTGTGATGGTTGAACTCATTTCTTCCATCGCGCCAGATAGCTGTTCTAGCTGACTTTTCTCTTGATCTAGGCTGACATAGGTTTGCTCGGTCGCGACCACTAATTGATCGGCAATTGCATGTAATTGATTGGCTTGATCTTGGGTGCGCCCAAGTACGCCATTCATTTTAGCCTGCAGCATGATGAGCTGGAAATCGAGGATAGAAGAGGTATCTGCACCCGAGTAAATGTAACGACTGATAGAGTCATATTTGGTTTGCATTTCAATCAGTTTAGCGGGAATACGAAAGGCCTCATCGTAGAAAATGGCGAGGTTTAAACTCATCAGAATTGCCCCTGCGATAATTACGCCCCAGCCCCAAAAGTAGCCAGCGATCAGTAAACCTGTGGAGGCTACAACCGCAGATACGATACGTTTTTGCATTAAACTTAAGGGTTTAGGAATGGATCTGTCTAATTTGAGTCTTTGGTAAATCTCATTAGCTTTCGTGACGTAGGCGGCTTGAGGCTGAATGCGCACCGATTGGTAACCGATAATAGTGCCGTTTTCAAACAAGGGCGAAACAAAGGCATCAACCCAATAGAAGCCACCATTCTTACAGCGGTTCTTGACTATGCCGCGCCAAGATTGGCCTGACTTAAGTTTTTCCCACATTTCTTTAAAGGCGGCGCTCGGCATATCCGGATGGCGCACCATATTGTGTGCACTGCCAATCAATTCTTGATCGCTATAGCCTGATACTTCGGCAAAGCGGGCATTGACGTAAGTGATGATACCGCGAGTATCAGTGGTGGAAATGAGTTCATCTTGTGGTGTTAAGCGGATTTCTTGATCTGATCTCTGTGTATTAACTATTTTATTCGCTGAGGCGTTACTCTGGCTCATTTAGTGTGTCCATTCAGGGCCGATGTGGTTCATTAGGGTTCAGGACGCGGTGTTAGGCGCGAATTTTCTTGTGCTGACTCTCATCGGAGTAAGCTTGTTATGTGATAAGAGTATCATTTTTGTGTGGGTATAGGAGAGCGGTTTCTCATGGCTGACTGGTGAAAATCAATCGTTCGTCGTATTTATAAGCTATTGCAATATATAAAGTTTTTAAGTAGCGAGAATGTGGAGTTAAACGAGCGTTTATCCTGTTAAATCGTTAATTCTAGTATTTTGTATAGGGTTATTCTTTTATGTCTTGAGTGGGTATTTGTCATTCATCTTAAATATAAATTATGTTCGATGATATTGGACTAATGTCCTTGATTCGGCTTGATATCGCAGTATTCATGGAGCGCTTTATTGGGCTTAGTCTATTCTTTAATGGGCAACAAAAGATGGCTTATTTTTCCTTGCTTCAGTGGTGTATCTTGATTTTGCTCTTTTAGTTTATTAGCTCACAGCGGGAATGCTACATAAGAGGAACTTCCCATGGCGATATCACTTAGGCGTGGTGTAACTAAATTAGCCACAGTGTCCTTGGGAACAGCGGCGGCACTGCCACATTGGCGACGTTTGATTTTTGAACGTTTATTTGGCTTTCTAGCGATTCTCTGCGTGCCTGTATACATCACTAGTGTGTATTTATGCGTCATCGCCGAACTCTGGTTTATGGTGGTATTTGATACGCTGGCTTATCTATTTTTACTGCTTTTACTGTTTTTTCCTAAGCTTGCTGATAGTACGCGTTTTGGCTGTGGCTGCTTGCTAGGTTTTGCTATTGGCATCGGTTTTTTAATTGCGATTGGCCCTTCGGGAGCTGGTTTTTTCTGGTTATTTATTTTCCCGCCGTTAGTCGGTATTTTTTTAGGAAATCGAGCCAGCTTATATGCCCAGTGTTTGAATGGGCTAAGTTTGGTATTGATTGGTTTTGCCTATCATTTTAATTGGCTCAATTGGCCTGAAACCCAAGGTTATAGCATCGGTATTTGGGCCGTTGTGGTGGTCAATTTTATCGTGACCAATGCCATGTTGACGTTAACTATTACTTATTTATTAGGTAAGTTGGCTGACGCACTCGATTCAACCTTAGCATCACGCCAAGCTACCGTATTAGGCTTAGCTAAACTCGCCGAATACAGAGATAACGAAACAGGCGCGCATTTGCTACGTATGCGGCAGTATTCGAAAATGCTCGCGTCGCAGCGACTACTGGCCGCCAATCCTCCTGCAGAATTGAACGAAGATTATATTCAAGACATTAGTTTGTCGGCCATTTTGCACGATATAGGTAAAGTCGGTATTGCCGATGCGATTTTGCTTAAACCGGGTAAATTAACGCCGCAGGAGTTTGAGCAAATTAAAGCTCATCCTGTGATCGGTGGACAAGTGCTATGCAGTTTGTTGGAATATGCGCCCCAATGTACTTTTATTCAGATGGGCCGCGATATTGCTTCGGGTCACCATGAAAAGTGGGATGGTAGTGGTTATCCCCTTGGTTTGAAAGGTGAAGATATTCCGCTTTCGGCAAGGATAGTGGCCCTAGTTGATGTTTATGACGCGCTGACTTCTCCCCGATGTTATAAGCGGCCCTTTAGCCACCAAGAGGCTATCGACTTAATTATTGAAGGCAAAGGTCAGCATTTCGACCCTGAATTAGTCGATTGTTTTATGGCAATTCATCAGGACTTTGAAGTGTTGTCTAAAGCATCGCTGGATGATGCTTACCAGCCGATGGCACAACCTACTATGGTTTAGCGATTCATGTTTTTAAATCGTGTTTTGAAATCATGGTTTTGAAATAAGACGTGGGTTTTAAAACACACTGATAGCGCTAAAAAAACGCCCAATGCTAATTGCCTTGGGCGTTCTATTTTATAGCGCGTAAGTGACTAAAATAACGACTTAAATTGCTACTTATCAGCGGAGTGCTAAATTGCTTTAGTCACTTGAGTTAACCAAGCCAATTCATCCCCTGACATCAACGGAGAAAGTGTATTGAATACTTGCTGATGATAAGCATTAAACCAGTCTATTTCCCCTTGCGTTAACAGGCTCTTATCAATAAGGCGTGCATCCATAGGGATCATAGTCAGTGCATCGAACTCATATATCTCACGCTCAGCCCCTTTAAGTGCTTCACAGTGTTGCACTACGACGAGGTTTTCTAGGCGAATACCGAAATCGTCGGCGCGGTAGTAACCCGGCTCGTTGGAAAGCACCATGCCTGGCATCAGGGCAATAGCGTTAACATTCTTGCCTATGCGCTGCGGACCTTCGTGCACACTTAAAAAATGACCCACACCATGGCCTGTACCGTGATCGTAATCAAAACCATGTTGCCATAAATATTGGCGGGCGAAGGCGTCGAGCTGCTGGCCTGAAGTACCTTTTGGGAAGCGAGCTTGGTCTAGCGCGATATGACCTTTTAGCACCAGCGTGACCATTTTTTTATGCTCATCGGTCACTTCACCAATCGCAATAGTACGGGTCACATCTGTGGTGCCGTCAATATACTGAGCGCCAGAATCCACTAAGTAGATGCTGTCCATTGTCATCATGGCTGGTGTGCCATTGTTGTGATTGTAATGGCACATAGCGGCATTAGGACCGGCAGCTGAAATCGTGTCGAAACTTGGCTCGCGGTAACGCTCATCTTCTAGGCGAAAGCTTTCCAATTTATCCGCAAGGGTGCCTTCATTGTGCATGCGATTGGCTGCCACTTCGGCATCGAGCCATGCAAGGAATCGACTCACGGCGACGCCATCGCGGATATGGCAGGCACGCATGCCGGCCAGTTCTGCGGCGTTTTTCTGCGCTTTAGGTAAAGCGACAGGATCGATTCCAGCTATCAATTTTGCTCCTGCCTCACGGGCAATGTTTTGTGCCCAAGCGTTTGCAGAATTCGGATCGGCAAGTAGTTTTACGTCCTGCATGCTGGCGAGTGTATCGGCAAGAGATGCCTCGCCCTTAAAGCTTACGCCAGCACCAACATGCTCCTCAATGCCCTCTGGGAGTTTGCTTAAATCGGTGAAAAGCTGCATATCGCCATTGGCGTGGAGCAGGGCACTGCCGAGTACAACGGGCAGGCGCGGTACATCATTGCCGCGAATGTTGAGTAGCCAGCAGAAAGAATCTAACGCGGCGATTAAGGCGACATCACCACCGGCTTTTTTTACTAATGCACCAATTTCAATGCGTTTTTGCAGGCTGGTTTTACCTGCACTCTCGTTGCTAAACAAAGTGATAGGCGCATTCGACTGTGCTGGGCGATTCTGCCAATGCAAATCGATAGGGTTTTGCTCAACTGCAACTAATTCGATTTGGGATTTATTTAAAGTTGCTTTGGCATTTTCATACCAAGCTAAGGTGTGTAAGCGCGCATCGAAGCCGACGCGTGACCCCGCTGGTAGCGTGTCACATAACCACTCAATTTGTGGTGTATCGGTTAGGCTTTCATAACTGAAAAGTGTGGCATCGACTTGCAAACGAACTTGAACCGTATAGCGGCCATCGGTAAATATTGCGGCTTTATCTTTCAATACGATAGCCATACCCGCCGAACCGGTAAAGTTGGTTGCCCAGTGCAAACGTTCGTTATGTGCTGGCACATATTCGCCCAGATATTCGTCGGCACGGGGAATAATAAAAGCATCGAGATTAGCAGATGTTAATTCGTTACGAATAGCACCGAGACGGTTAGCGATTGATTGTGACATAAGGGCTCCAATTGAGACTGGCATGCTATGCGAGTCGGTAGGCGAAGATCACCTAAGGATGAATGGTTTATACCCAAACAACCTGAAGATGCAGGATTCAGCGGTAATTTAACGCACTTTAGGCAAGGCGGTTATTTGCAGACCTAGTGGGCTAAGTTAAAAATAACCAACGCAGTATAAAGTGCGTTAAAAACCGCCGGGACGGAGCGTCTAGGGCACTTCACTTCCGTGTTGCATCAATTCAAAAGGTAGCCGACATTCTGTCATTGATACGCCTTGAATTGAAGCACCCTAGGCGCTCTGAAACTCGTATCTTCAGGTAGCTTGGGTATATGTTGATTTGAGTTTTAACCGGCTCGGATTATCGCAAGTCTAGCGCGCTAGATGCAAGGGTAGCGAATAAAGGATTTTGTATACAATCGTGAATTTGTGCAGGTAAGACGCTTGAGATTATGGGGTTTGTTGTTAATTTATTTATGTGATTTTGAGCATGAAAAGTGAATTAAATAAAAGGTTGGTCATGTTTTAATTAGGACTTGTTCCTTAAAAATTAGCAACTTAAGTTTTATTCAATCGCTAACATTTGGACCCTATGCTAACATTTGCCATCTCTACTCGGGGTCAGAGTGGGGCACATGTATCAGTGGAGTAAGCGATGCAAATACTAACAATAGATGTGGGCGGTACCAAAGCCCTGTTCGAACTTCAGCTCGCGGGGCATACAGAACAATATAAAATCCCCACAGGTGAAGGTTTTAAAATTGAAGAGTTAAATAATCAAATTGCGGCGTTTGAACGTGATTATGATTTACAGCATTACCAACTAGCGATTGCCGTACCTGGACTGGTACAAAATAATCGTTTGGTTTCTTGTAAATCTTTACCCGGACTCAATGGATTGAGCTTCGATACAGTCAAAACCCAGGGTGAGCTTAAGTTTATCTGCAACGATATCGATGCGGGTATGCAAGCGACTTGTGATGCCAAATATGCCTGTGAGTTATTGGTCATGTGCGGCACTGGGATCGGTATGTCTATTGCTTTTAATGGACAAGTCTTTACGGGAGCGACGGGCGTGGCGGGGGAGTTGGGGCCTTGTCGCGTGATGACAGAATCTGGTGAGTTTAGTTTAGAGCAACTGGCCAGTGGCGATTCAGTGCGCAGCCGCAAAATCTCCACTCAGGATGATTTATATCGCGCGGGCAGTTATCTCGGCATGGGATTAGCGTGGGCGGTTAATTTATTTAATCCCAATCGAATTTGGCTTGCTGGCGGTATGATGAATAGCGCTCCTTACTACAAAGGCTGCCTCGAAAGCTTAAAGCAAATGGCATTGAGCGCGCCCTTAGCTGAGATGAAAATCAATCGTGTCGATGATATGGAAACCTTGGTTTGCCGCGGTTTATCTGTGATGCTCGCAAGGGACTATCCTCGTGCATAAGGATCATAAATAACCCCGTGTATAAGGATCATAAATGCCCCGCGCATAAGGATCATCATGTTGCTCGACAATGGTTTGCGCCATGAATGTTTAGTGATTGGGTTTTAGCTGCATAAGTGACGTAAATTGTGAAATATAAAGCAGGACTTGTGATGCCTTTGGCATATCGAGTCCTGTTTTTTATTCTTAAAGTATTCAGATAATCCTCATTACCCAAAGTAAATATTAGCGATAGTTTAATTTGCATAATTCCTTTCTTATCAGATGACTAGTTCTATTTACGATTTTAGCCAATAACGCAGTTGATAATATTTTGTTGCAATTTTATTGCGCTTACGCTTATGCTGATATTTACAATGACAACGTTGTCATTGTGTGTAAAAGGCAAACCAGTTGAAAAACTGGGACGCAAAGCCTCCGGTCTAAGGGTTCGTCTGTACCTATGATAGCGGGGATACCACAGGTTTTTCTTCGTGCAGTTGTCAGTCGTTTTGCATGGTTTTAAGAGAGTGCTGTTTCCTGTCTACGCTTTGTTTGCCTTATTGATTCATATAAAAATTCAATAGGGATATCTCATGTTCAAGACTCAAATTTCAACATCAGCCTTGCTAGTGGCATCAGCGCTGGCATCTACCATCAGTGCCAGTGTTTTTGCAGCGGCGCCCGGTAAACCGACTTTAGGTTGGGGCGAAACTAAGTTCGCTATTATTGAAGTGAATCAAGCGGCTACCGCTTACAATCAATTAGTTACGGTGAAAGATGCCGCCGATGTCTCCGTCAGTTGGAACCTTTGGAGTGGCGATGTGGGCAATAGAGCCCAAGTGTTACTCAACGGCAATGTAGTTTGGGAAGGCCCATCTGGCGCGTCGGGAACCGCTAACTTTAAGGTGAACAAGGGCGGCCGTTATCAGATACAAGTACAACTGTGTAACAGCGATGGCTGTACGGCGAGCGATGCTAAACAAATCCTCGTGGCTGATACCGACGGCAGCCATTTAGTGCCACTCAATGCTCCCCTAAAAGAAAACAACCGTCCCTATGCTAATAAATCAGGCAAAGTGGTGGGCGGTTACTTTGTCGAATGGGGCGTATACGGTCGTAAATTCCCGGTCGATAAGATACCTGCACAAAACTTAACCCATATTTTATATGGCTTTACCCCAATTTGTGGTGGTGATGGCATCAATGATAGCTTGAAAGAAATCGAAGGTAGTTTCGAAGCGTTGCAACGTGCCTGTAGTGGTCGTGGTGATTTTAAAGTTGCGATTCACGATCCTTGGGCAGCGATTCAAATACCGCAGGCGGGAGTGAGTGAGCATTCAGATCCTTACAAAGGTAACTTCGGTCAATTGATGGCACTTAAGCAAGCACATCCAGATTTGAAGATTTTACCTTCGGTCGGTGGTTGGACCCTCTCGGATCCCTTCTTTTTCTTCGGTGATAAAACCAAGCGCGATATCTTTGTCGCTTCGGTGAAAGAGTTTCTACAGACATGGAAATTCTTCGATGGCGTGGATATCGACTGGGAATTTCCAGGGGGAAATGGCGCTAACCCAAATTTAGGTAATGCCAATGACGGTGAAACCTATGTGACTCTGATGCGTGAACTGCGGGCTATGCTTGATGAACTAAGCGCCGAAACGGGTCGTACCTATGAGCTGACCTCAGCTATTAGCGCTGGTGACGATAAAATTCAAAAAGTCGATTATCAGGCTGCTCAGCAGTACATGGATTACATCTTCTTGATGAGTTACGACTTTAATGGTGGTTGGACTAATACTGAACTCGGCCATCAAACCAATCTGTATGAAGCGAGTTGGGATCCCAATACCCGTTACACCACAGCTAATGGCGTTAATGCGCTGTTAGGCCAAGGTGTGACCCCAGGGAAAATTGTGGTCGGTGCCGCTATGTATGGCCGCGGTTGGACAGGTGTCAATGGCTACAGTGGTAATAATCCTTTCACGGGGACGGCAACGGGCAAAGTAAAAGGTACTTGGGAAGCTGGTGTGGTGGATTATCGTCAGATAGCGAACGATTACATGGGAAGTGGTTGGACTTACAGCTATGACGAAACGGCCGAGGCGCCATCTTTGTTCAAGGCATCTACTGGCGATTTAATCACTTTCGATGATGCTCGTTCAGTTAAAGCCAAGGGGCAATATGTGCTTTCTAATCAACTTGGTGGGCTTTTTGCGTGGGAACTTGATGCCGATAATGGTGACATTCTGAATGCCATGCACGAAGGTTTAGGTCATGGTGAAGGCACCACTCCGCCAGTGAATAAAGCGCCCATTGCCAATGCGGGCGCGGATGTGAATGTCACCGGTCCCGCCGATGTTACGCTCAATGGTAGCGGTTCGCGCGATCCTGAAAACGCTGCCTTAAGCTATCTCTGGACTCAAGTCTCTGGGCCAAGTGTTGCCATCGCGAATGCGGATATGGCGAATGCGACTATTCAACTGGGAGCAACCCAAACCGATGTCGCCTATGGTTTTAGCCTTAAAGCCACCGATCCTGAAGGGTTATCTGCCACAGATTCAGTGACAGTAACCAACAAGGCTGATACGCCTAATCAAGCACCTGTAGTGACTCTGGCTCCGACTGCGACAGTTGAAGCGGGTAAAACCGTCAGTATAGTAGCGAGTGCCTCCGATGCAGATGGTGATGCCTTAACCTACGCTTGGACTGTGCCCGCAGGCGTGTCGGCAACCGGGCAAAATAGTGCCACGTTAGTGGTTACTGGCCCCAATGTTACCGAAGCGACCCTCTATGGTTTGAGCGTGCTGGTTTCCGATGGTGCCTTAGATGCAAGCGCATCGACTAATCTGACTGTGACGCCAAAAGTGGTTGGTGGTGGGTGCGATGCAACCGATCCCAATGCCGGTAACTATCCTGCTTGGCAAACCAGTGTGGTGTATAACACGGGCGATACTGTGAGTCATAGTCAGTTGGTATGGAAAGCAAAGTATTGGACGCAGGGTAATACGCCATCTCGCACCGCAGACCAATGGCAGCTACTCAGCCAAGTTGATCTCGGTTGGGATGCGGGTGTGGTGTATAACGGCGGTCAAACTACTAGCTATAACGGTCGTGTGTGGAAGGCGAGTTACTGGACTAAAGGTGATGTACCGGGTGTTGCAGCAGTATGGGTTGATATTGGCGCGGCAACCTGCCAGTAATTATCCCAAATTTTGATATTATTGGTTAAAAAATAAAGCCCTGCGAAGTTTCAGGGCTTTTTTCTTTATTAAGCGTTAGGTTTTTTTATGAATACAGCCGAATGCGTTAAGACAGACTCATTGAAGACTGATTTAATCAATCTTAAGCAGTTCCACATCAAAAATTAACACAGAACCACCACCAATCTTGCCCGTGCTACGGTTACCGTAGGCGAGTTCACTGGGAATAAAAAACCGCATTTTATCGCCAACAACCATAAGCTGTACGCCCTCAGTCCAACCTTTAATCACCCGATTAAGCGGAAATGCGATGGGTTCGCCGCGATCAACCGAACTGTCAAACACAGTACCGTCAATCAAAGTGCCATGGTAATGGACTGTCACTGTATCGCTGGCTTTAGGATGAACTGTGCCATCGCCCTGAGTTAATACTTGATATTGCAAACCTGAAGCTGTGGTGATCACACCTTCTTTGGTTTTGTTTTGTGTTAAAAACTCATTGCCTAAACGGATATTTTCTTGGGCGGCTTTTTGGCCGTTCATCGAGGTAAAGAAGTAAAAAATCACCCCAGCAATCACCACAACGGCAAGTAACATTTTCATATAAAGAGCACCTTAGTTAATTTTTGCCATATTATCAGTTTTTTAGCATCAGATGCTATCGGCACTCGCGTGTGCGTTGAGCTGGATATCTGGTGCTACCAGTTCAAACCGTTAAAAACTCCCTCAAGACTTTATCCTGCTTTAGAGATCGCTTAATCTGTGGGCTTAAGACTCAATAAAAATTCAATAAAAACAAATAAGAACTAGGGCGTGTTGACGTTTTAGTTCAGATAATAAACAAGGAAAGTCTATGTTAAACAAAGCGGCAAAACCTCTGGTCAAACTCGTCGACCGATATCTACCCGATCCTTATATTTTCGTGCTTTTACTTACCTTAGTCGTATTAATTGCTGCTGTGGTTGCCGAACATAAAACCCCGCTGGAAGTCATCAATTATTGGGGCGATGGCTTTTGGACGCTGTTAAGTTTTTCGATGCAGATGCTGTTAGTGCTGGTGGCAGGATTTATGTTGGCAAGCTCGCCGCCGATTAAAAAGCTGCTCGATGCCATTGCTGGATTGGCTAAGTCGGCACCACAAGCCATTATTTTAGTGACTTTGGTGTCACTGGCCGCCAGTTGGATTAACTGGGGTTTTGGGCTAGTGGTGGGCGCGTTATTTGCCAAAGCCTTAGCTCGCAAAGTGAAAGTGGATTATCGATTGCTGGTCGCCAGCGCCTATTCCGGCTTTGTGGTTTGGCATGGTGGGCTTGCGGGTTCGATCCCATTAACCATAGCGACGGTGGGGCATTTCTCTGAATCGCAAATCGGTATCATCCCCACCAGTGACACCATTTTCGCGAGTTATAATTTATTGTTAGTGGCAATTCTGTTTGTGGTCATGCCCTTAGTAAATCGCTTTATGTTGCCAGAAGAAAAAGACAGTGTTTATGTCGACCCAAGCGCCCTTGATGACAAAGACGCTGAACTTGATTCTTCGGCGTTAGAGCTTAACTTTGCAAATATGAGCGAGCGTCAGCCTGAAAGCCGTCCTGCGGATAAGTTAGAAAATAGTCGTTTACTCGGCTGGAGCGTCGGTGGCGCTGGGCTTGTATATTTAGGTTATTACTTTTGGGTGCAGGGCGGTAGCTTAAACCTCAATTTAGTGAACTTCTTATTTTTATTCCTCGCCATACTGTTACATCAAACACCACGCAGTTTATTAACCAGTTTGAATGAGGCCATTAAGGGCGGCGCAGGTATTGTTATCCAATTTCCCTTTTATGCGGGCATTATGGCTGTGATGGTGCAATCGGGTTTAGCTCAAAGTATTTCGGAAGGTTTTGTGGCCATCGCTAGCGCCGAGAGCCTGCCATTTTGGAGCTTTATCAGTGCAGGAATTGTGAATATTTTTGTGCCATCGGGAGGTGGCCAATGGGCCGTGCAGGCGCCGATTATGTTACCCGCCGCACAAGCTTTAGGTGCAGATGTCGCTCGGGTCGCAATGGCCGTTGCTTGGGGAGATGCGTGGACTAATTTGATTCAACCTTTCTGGGCACTGCCCGTGCTGGCGATTGCAGGCTTAAAAGCGCGGGATATTATGGGCTTTTGTTTAATGCAATTGATGATCACTGGCGTGATTATCAGTATCGCATTGAGCTGGTTTTAAAGGCAAAATGACAGCCAATTTTGCATTTTAGAGTAAAGTGTAGGGCAATTTAAAATTGCCCTTTTTTATTGGCGATGAATGATTAAAACCACTTTTGTGGGTATTGCCGGCGGCAAAGTAAGTTGTGATACAGCCAACCAAAAGCCAGAATGAGTGCAACACCACTGGCGACGGGCATATACAGAAAATCCCAGTGCTGCGCCGTGAGCATAACGACCAGAGGATTCGCTCCCGCGGGTGGATGCACTGTATGAGTTAACATCATAACCGCTATGCCTAATCCGACCGCAAGCCCTAAGGCTAGCGGGGATACTCCTAAAGTATTTAGAATGATCAGTCCAACCAAACTCGTGAGTAAGTGGCCGCAGAGAATGTTTCTCGGTTGAGCGAGTGGACTTTCTGGCAAGGCAAACAACAACACCATAGTGGCACCAAAGGGGGCCATCAACCAAATGGTTTGCGGTGTTAGCTGTTCAAGCGTTGCTAAACTACTGATACATAACATGGCTCCACACCCTGCGAGCAAGGCCATCTTTAGATTCTGTGGATTGATTCTTTGCATCTTCTCTCCTATTAATGGCTTGTGTTAAGCCCTTATTTTGATAATGAATTGTGGACGTGAATGTTCAGCAAACCATCGCCGCTAACATGCTGTGGTGTTCCGTGTTCACTCTTGATTTCACTATTAACTTAATTTCGTTACCG
The DNA here is from genome assembly GCF_025653725.1 of Shewanella sp. SM74. Classification (NCBI taxonomy): domain Bacteria; kingdom Pseudomonadati; phylum Pseudomonadota; class Gammaproteobacteria; order Alteromonadales; family Shewanellaceae; genus Shewanella; species Shewanella sp. SM74. The sequence continues at coordinate 152,233 of NZ_JAKKRZ010000006.1, forward strand.
AGGTAGACAGATTTGTCTACCGCTGTGAATGTTCTCACGAGTAGACTGACTTGTCTACTCGTGAGACGATAGGACTCATATTTGTTAGCTAAGATTTGCTAACGAATGTTTGCCAAAGAAGAGGAATGAGTTGATGCAGGGCACTGAGATTCAGGCAGGTACGCCATCGGATAAACGGCAGCAATTGGTCACTACCGCATTTAAACTGTTTTATTTTCAAAGTGTGCATGGGGTGGGGATTAACCAGATTTTGCAGGAATCGGCGATCGCCAAAAAAACCCTGTACCACCACTTTGCCAGTAAAGATGAGTTAGTTGAAGCCGTGGTTCGCTATCGTGATGAGGTTTTTTATCAATGGCTTAGCGAGCGAGTGAACGCATCGCCAGCGGGACGAGAGGGCATTGGTGGGTTATTTATCGCGCTCGATGATTGGTTTAATCAAAGAGTGCCGCAACTGTGTGAGTTTCGCGGCTGTTTTTTTATCAATGTCAGCGCCGAATTTACTGAGCCGAGCCATCCTGTGCACCAACTCTGCGCCCTGCATAAACAGCGAGTGGCGAGTTTAATTGAGCAGCAAGTCTCTGCATTGGGCTTGCCTAAAGCTAAGACCCAATTTCTCGTTGCAGCAATAGGTTTACTCAAAGAGGGGGCGATAGTGTCGGCACAATTAAAAGGTGACACTCAGTCTGCACTGTTGGCGTTGTCTGTGGTTGATCAGTTGATCGATACCGCGACTCATGCTGCTTAGAGTGCCACCCTTAGATAGCGATTCTTAGATAAGGCGCCTCATATAAAGGCCTTTGTATAAAAGCCCTTAAATAAGAGCATTAGATAAACATATCTACGGCGCCGGTTTTTATGCCATAACCCAGCACGGCTAAGTTAGCGACAACGGTGAGCCAAAAGACGTTTCTAAATGAGGCTTTAACGGACTTGTGTCTTAACAGGTTTTGGGCAAATAGAGCGCCTGGCCAACCGCCCATGAGGGCGAGCAGATGTAATGTGCTTTCTTTAGTGCGCCATTTGTTACGTTTAGCGGCGGATTTATCGATGGCATAGGCGATAAAGGTGAGCAGGCTTAGTGTGAGGTATATGCCCGCAATCCCGACTGGCAGCATATGTTGCTGCGCTGCGCCGATTAAGCTAGCAAGAAAAATCACCACCAATAACAGCGGCATAAGGCTTGAGCCTGAAGCGGCTGTATTGGATTTTTGAGCGCGACTACTTTGTGTGCGACTGTTCTGAGCGCGACTACTTTGTGTGCGACTGTTCTGAGCGCGACCGCTTTGTGCTCGACTCTTTTGCGGGCGATTGGTTTGAGGTGAAGCGCTGTTGCCCGTTTTAGTAGTTTTTTTGTTCGTCATTATTTGGTATCAATCTCGTGTCAGTGTTTTTAAGCTTGCTTGTGTTCTTGTGATGCCGTGTATTTTTTAAACACGAGGTGGCGCCACAGTTTCTCTAGCGGCCCTTGCTTGAAATAGCGTAAGTACAGGCTGGCTAACAGTAGTTGCACTACTGAATAAACCAGCGCCATGGCCATGTATCCCCATCTATCTAAGCTCAATAGCAATTCGGGAGCTAAGTGTCTAAACACTAACACGCCAATGATGGATTGCAGAATATAGAGACTAAACGCGAGTTTGCCTACATTTTGCAACGAAGTCAGTATATTAGGATTATTCTGGCAAACCTTAACTATAATGTGGATGTAAATCAGCGCCATAGGAATAGCACTTAGCATGATTAACACATCTGAAAACGCAACGAGAATAGTATTTTTCGTTAAACCTAAGATGGTATCAAGCAGTGATAGCGTTACGCTTGCTAGCACTAACTTTACCAGTACCGATTTACTAAAACCTTGCTCAAAAGTCCCTTGTTGATACAAAGCCATTCCGAGCAACATCAAGCCAGCCGTAAACCACATTATGGTAAAAGGGATCACCAGTGCCATATAGCCAACTTGCATCAATTGCAGTAACAGTTGGTCGGCATAGCCAGAGGTCCATGCACTGTATTGCTCTGCAAATAGACTCGATTCTCGAGTGAAAGGTTCATCGCTGCCCGTAAGGCTAACCAGCGTAATGATAACTAAGGCGCTTAAAATAAAAATATTCGCTTTGCGCTTAAGGGCTTCAATACTTAAATCTTTGTAACACAAAGCTAAAAATCCGCTGATGCCATAGGTGAACAAAATATCACCTGACCAAATAAAAATGCCGTGGAGTAGGCCAAATACAATTAACCATTTTAAACGTGTTCGCAGTAGGGGATAAGCTTCTAGGCCTTTGGCGCTAAATCGCTGATATTGAATAAAAAGCCCGACACCAAACAGGATGGAAAATAGACTGATAAAGCGTGCCTCGATGAAAAAGTTACTGAACACTTTGATAATGTGATCCGACAGCGGCTGTGTTTCATGGGGCGCATAGCCAAAAAAAGTAATGCCCATAAAATAGATATTCATAAAAAATATCCCCAACACAGCTAAGCCGCGAATAGCATCGAGGTTGGCATTACGCTGTGCGGGTATAGTCATTACAACAGGCTGCGTGGAGTCTGATCTTGACCAAGGGTCTTTAGGTAAGTTGGCTGACACGTTAGCTGAGTTCCTTTCGCTAGTAGACATGTTCCACTTTTCACTGGAATTTGGGAGGGCTAGCCTAGCAGGCGCTAGCCCCCAATGAAATACAGTCAACACAAAAAGTAAAATACAGGAAAGGTAGAAAGTGAACTAGCGCCAACGTAAAAAGTGAAATACAAAAATGCAGAAACGGATTGAGAAGACTGTCGAACCATTACTCGCCGATATCTTCGTTCCAGAGTGTGGGATTACTGGCGATAAAGTCCTGCATCAATTGTTTGCACTCGGCATTATCGACCACAGTGACATCCACACCGCGGGATTTAACATAGGCTTCAGGCCCTTGGAAGGTAGCGTTTTCACCGACGATGACTTTTGGTATGCCATAAAGTAATACTGCGCCGCTGCACATATCGCAGGGCGATAGGGTGGAATACAAGGTCGCCCTTTGGTACTCGGCGGCGCTAAATCGGCCGGCATTTTCGAGACAATCCATTTCGGCATGCAGTACTGAACTGCCTTTTTGTACCCGTTTATTGTGGCCGCGCCCGACGATTTTACCATCGATCACTAATACCGAACCAATGGGGATGCCGCCCTCGGCGAGTCCTTGTTTGGCTTCTTCAATGGCTGCCGCTAAAAATTCATCCATCTTGATATCCTTAAAATATGAACCCTGAGTATTGCACTCAGCATAGCACTCGTTTGGGAGACAATCTAAATGGTTTTGATTTGTTGCTTCAATAAGTTCCTCAGGCTATCGATAATCGGCAGCGAAGCTATTTCTGGCCGATAAATCAGGCAGATATCGGCGGGGATGGTTTGTTTTAACTTAATAAACTTTACCCTAGGCCAAGGTTGTGAAGCATAACTTTGCGGCACTATGGATACCCTGTTATCGGCAGCGATGATGGCCATCAAGCTATTGGGCTCGACCATTTCCTGTACTAATTGCGGCATAAATTCTGCGGCCTGACAGCTGGCGATAATTAAATCGCTAGAGGCAGAATTGGCACGGCTGAGTAAGGTAAAAGGCTCATCTTTGAGTTCACTCAAGTCGATGCTTTTGCGTCTGGCTAAGGGATGCTTACTTGCCAGTGCTAACACCATAGGTTCGCTGGTGATAGTTTCGGCGAGAAGGTGCGGCAAATTTAAGGTGTCGGCGTAGCGCACTAGGCCAAAATCGATTTCTTGATGTGCTAAGGCGACTTTTTGAGTTTCAGGTGATAACTCTTGAAATATCAGCTCATTATCAGGGCATTGCTTACGAAAGCTTTTCAGTATGTCACCAAATCCCATCCAAAACAGCGAGCTCATGATGCCAATCCGAATATGGTTTCTATCGAGTCGCCCAAGCTGAGCCACTTGTTCCAATGAGGTATTCACCAGTTCGAATATTTGCTCGCACTTCTCTCTTAACAATTGGCCATAGGGAGTGAGCTCGACCTGACGAGTGCTGCGGGTGAATAGCTCAACGCCAAGGAGCGATTCTAACTCTTTGATTTGTGCGCTCAGCGGAGATTTCGATAGATGCAGTTGTTCGGCGGCAGCGGTAAAGTTTTTCACTTCAGCCACTCGATGAAAATACCGCAGCATCTTCAAGGTGACGAGTTCTGATGCGTTTATCGTGCTCATTTTAGGCTCACTATTTTCAGATATTGTCCTTTTTATCAGCACAATAGTGCGGTTAATCGCGATTATTTGCAACCCTAAGCCCGCTTATACTGAGGGTCGTTTACTCTTTCATTCCTTTGCTATGAGGTACCTTGTATGAGCAATGATCCTGTTATTAATGCCCTTGCGACGATTCGTGCCCGTAAACCGAATTTCTCTCCCCGCGCTGCTATGATTTTGGGCTCAGGGCTTGGCGCGTTTGCTGATAATTTAGATAACAAAGTAGTGATCCCCTATGAAGAGTTAGACGGCTTTCCTGTGAGTACCGTCGTTGGCCACTCGGGAGAGCTTGTGCTCGGCAGCTTACATGGCATCGATATAGTGTGCATGAAAGGCCGCGGGCATTTTTACGAGCACCAAAGCATGAAGGTGATGACGACGCCTGTGCGTACTTTCAAACGTTTAGGGTGTGAATTGTTACTCGTGACTAACGCTGCGGGGTCATTACGGCCAGAGCGGATCGGCGTGGGATCATTAGTGATTTTCAGCGATCACATCAACACTATGCCGGGTACGCCCATGACGGGCGCAAATGATGATAGCTACGGCCCACGCTTTTTTAGCCTAGCCAATGCTTATGATAAAGACCTGAGAGCAGAAGCCTTAAGTGTTGCAAAAGCCGCAGGCATTGAAGTGAATCAAGGGGTCTTTGTGTCTTACTCTGGCCCGTGTTTTGAAACCGCGGCTGAAATCCGCATGATGCAAATCATCGGTGGCGATGTAGTGGGAATGTCCGTGGTGCCAGAGGTGATTTCGGCGGCGCATTGTGGTTTGCCCGTGTTGGCTGTGTGCGCCATTACCAATATGGCAGAAGGGTTGGGGGACGTGCAGTTATCCCATGAACAAACCTTAAAATGTGCCAAGCTTGCTGAAGCCGACTTTATCCTTTTAATTGAGCAATTTACCGCAAGCCATTTCGCTTAATATTTTGCATAACTGTGCAGCTATATTGCGATATGGCTGGGATTTTAAGAGCTCGTATCTAACAGTCGTACTTAAACGTGAGCGAGCAAGGCGCCGCGCAATTCAGTTCACCGAATGTTTTTGCGAAATACGGCTGAAGGTTAAAAAGTAAAGGGAGCAAAGCTCCCTTTTTAAATGCTGACATTATAAGTCTTGATTCAAATCGTTTATTTTTGCGGTTTTTCTGAAATCCACAATTTGATATGTCCTTTCACCACAACCACTCCTTGGGTGTCGTAGGCGGTAACGGGGACCAGCATATCGCCAGGAGTCCATTGCTCTGGTGTCACTTCGGCGATACATAAAATATCGCTGCCTGCTTTAGCCGTATAATCCAAACTCATGCCCTTAGGGATCCAACGTAAATGTTTTGGAATAGAGGCTTCGGCCATCACGCCCATGGCCATTTCTAGACCATTACAAATCGCAATCACATGCACAGTTTTTATATGATTATGAACGGCATGGCGTTTTTTAATTAAACAGGCGCAATGATTAAGGCGTAATTCAGTGATCAGTGGTTTGATGGTGCCGAAATAGGGCGCCATGCGTGAAACCATCATTGAAAACAGTTTTTGGCCGAAGGGATAACGGCGAGTCTTATGGTAGAGCGCGAGCACTTTATTAGGTTTTTGTTCTGCAGTGCTAGAAGAGTCTGTCTGGCTCATGGTCATCCTTAATAATGGTGCAAAGGGGTATGGTTAGCTTGAGCCTGTTCCAAGTTGAGCTTGGGTTGCTCTGGTCGGACGAGTGTAACATTAGGATAACAACAAATACCAGTCGGCTTAATTAAGTAAACTTCATTTCGCGGTTTTAAGTGTAACACCGTATAATTGCGGCCAATTTGTCGTGTAGCGGCAATGGCATGTTGATTTAACTACAAGGACTCACAGTGAAATATTTGCTGACGTATTTTAAGGGAATGGCCATGGGCGCTGCTGATGTTGTGCCTGGCGTTTCGGGCGGCACCATAGCGTTTATTACGGGTATTCTCGATACTTTGCTCGATAGTGTAAAACGCATTAATCCTTCCCTTTGGGGCGTAATCAAGTCGCAGGGCATAAAAGGGGCATTTGCCCATATTAATGGTGGCTTTTTAGTGAGTCTGCTGGCGGGGATCCTGACCAGTATTTTTACCTTTGCGAAGCTGATTTCTTGGTTGTTGGCGGTACATCCCATCCCGATATGGTCGTTCTTTTTTGGGCTTATTCTTATCTCTGTCGTGCATATGCTTAAGCAAGTGAGTGGTTTCACTGTGGCACGTTTAGGGTTATTTGCGCTTGGTGTGCTGGCGGCATGGGCGATTACTGTACTGAATCCGGTCGCGGTAGAAGCCAGTTACATGAATATCTTTTTCGGCGGCGCGATTGCGATTTGCGCTATGGTATTGCCGGGAATTTCAGGCAGTTTCATCTTATTATTGTTAGGGTTATATCCTGTGGTTCTCGCAGCCGCTAAAAATATTCAGCTGGATATTTTGGCCTGTTTTGCTGCTGGTGCCGTGATGGGATTACTGACGTTCAGCCATTTATTGTCGGCGCTGCTGCGTAAATACCATGATGCCACTATCGTGTTTCTAACCGGATTAATGTTAGGTACCTTAGGTAAAATTTGGCCATGGAAAGAAATCTTAACTTGGCGGACCAACTCCCACGGCGAACAAGTACCTTTACTGGAGCAAAATATTTCCCCGCTTAATTTTGAGCAAGTAACGGGTCAGCCTTCACAACTGCTGTTCGCCATTGTGTGTATGTTAGCGGCGATTGCACTGGTTTGGGGGTTAGAGAAAGTGGGCAAAAGAGATTAACCCTTTGTTACCTCAACATCATATTCAATAAAAGCAGCGAGATACGCTGCTTTTATTTTTTTGCTCATATGTTCATCTTACTTGAATCAGGTCAGCTTTCGACTTTAGGGCAATGTCATTTTAGCCCTGTTTTGGTTACAATCACAGTTCACATTTAGCGTACTCAGTCGACGTTATGTTCCAGTTTAAACTCAGTGAGAGTTTGCAGTTACGATAAGGATATACTTGTGGATAAAAAACAGGTCTCGTGGGGCGGTGTAGCGCTGGCGATTTTTGCTTTGGGTCATGTGGTTAACTTACTTATAGATAAACAGGATTCTGATATATCGCCCGAATTAAAACAGCAAATTTCTGACACGATCTTGGCTCACAGATCACCATCCACCACGAATAATTCATTAACGTCCATCCCGAGCAATCTTGAGGTGGCCGACGATTCTACCAAAATCCCTATGCCTGCCCAGTTAGCCCAAGTGAGTCAAATCTACAGTAATCTCAGTGCATTTGCGGCACTCAAGCAAGACGGTACTGTGGTGGCATGGGGCGATGCTGAATGTGGTGGCGATATCAATAATGCCGCAGAGCCTCTGGTCAATGTAAAAGAGTTATACGCGGCGGAGAATACCTGTGGTTTTGCGGCCTTAACCCGTGATGACAAACTTATCCCTTGGGGGATGGGGATGAAGCAAGTGCTGACAGGCGTTCGTTCTTTTGTGTTGGCAGAAGGGCTTTATGCGGCCATCAAACAAGATGGTAGTGTAGTCAGTTGGTCTAATCTGGATTCAACACCAGCCGAACTGCTCTCGGGTCAATATGCTGCGCCTGCGATGACCAATATTGATTTTGTGTTGATTAATAAAGGTGCCTTTGCTGCCTTAAAGCAGGGGGGAGCAGTAGTGACTTGGGGCGATGCCGCTTATGGTGGCGATAGTCGCCACGTGGCCTCTGAGCTTAACCATGTCGATCTGCTCTATGCCAACAATAATGCTTTTACCGCGAGGACGGCGACGGGAAAATTAGTGTCTTGGGGCGGGGTCAGCGATGATCAAAAAGGCCGCGAACAACTGGCAAAACTCAGCCAATTAGCGCCTGCCGTGAAAGTTGTCAACACGGATCATGGGTTTGCGGCGCTGCTGGCGGATGGCAGCGTATATACCTGGGGTGAGGGCGAATTGACTGAGTATCATGTCGCGTTTCCAGCGCGTTTATCTACTACAAAACGCGCCAATAAAGTGATTGATATTTATGCAAATCGTGGCGCGTTTGCCGCACTAACCATCAGTCGTCAACTGCACGTATGGGGCAGTAAATTCAATGGTGCCGATACATCAGTCCTACAGGATAAGTTGCAAAAAGTGCACAAGGTTTATCCCTTTGAGGAGGGTTTTGTCGCGTTACGCAGGGATAATACGGCCATTGCTTGGGAAGGTTGGGACTTGGTAGACAAGCAGCCACGTTATCAAGAAGTCACTCAGGTGAGCAAAGTGGTGACCTATGAGCGGGAGTTTGCCTTTTTAAAACAGGATGGCACTGTGGTTGATGGCCACTCTGGACCCAAAACTGAAATTACCCAAGCAACGGATATTTTCCCGACAGGTTTAGGGTTTACGGTTAAACGCCAAGATGGTTCGATTGCGGTGTGGATGGGAGGCGAGGCTGCGTTAACATTAGATAAACAAGCCGTTGATTTGAGCCAAATGCGCGACATTCGCAGCAATTTGCTCGATGCCATTGCCTTAATGGCCGATGGAACAGTGCAGGCATGGAATATGATGGGCTTTAGCGGACAAGCTACGCAATAACAAGCGCAAAACAATAAAACCAAAGGGCTAAGGTTATTTACACCTTAGCCCTTTCTATTTAGGCGAGTTTTTTCTCGCTTTAAGCTTGATTGGCTTTGATTTCCCGCAGATAGCGATAAATCGAATGCACCGAAATCCCCAATCGAGTTGCTGCGACTTGGGCACTGTCCTTGAGTTCGAAAATCCCTAACTCATGCAATTGATTGACGATTTCGCGACTCTTTTGTGAAGTTGAAATCGCGGGATTCGCGCGAACCTCATGGTTCACACTGTCGATAGTGCTATGGAGCGCTTCATCAATATTGCGGGCAAACACTTCGGGCGAGCTGGTCAGTTCGCTGCCAAGGAGTTGCTCTGGCATCATAGTGCGCAGTACTGATTGCAGTGGTGCATCCATGTCGCTGTTAATACACAGTAACCCTATGGGTTGATTTTTACTGTTACGGATCACCGTCGTAATTGATCTTAGCGTTTTACCATTGGCACATTTAGTCAGGTAAGAGTTGGAAATATCCTGACCGGTTTTGAGCTTGAGCAAGGCAAGGTTGGTTATTGGAGCACCCACTTCACGGCCTGTGACATGGCCATTGGCAATTTTGACCACAGACGGATGTTTCGCATCTAGGCTGTGCAATACCACTTCTGTGTGTTGACCATACATGGCAGCGATGCCATCGACGATATTTTCGATGGATTTCAGAATATCCAGATCACTTTGCGTTAAATCTTGCAGTTTCACAATTTCAACCTTTAGTTATTAACCCGCAAATATTCAGCGGGTTAAAATCATCATGCCGACATAATATCGATAATAGTGACATCTGTGGATGACATGCCATTGAGGATCATTTTGCCAATGTTTTTAATGGTTTTCTCTACATCGGTAGCAATAATACCTTGGCCTGAGACATTGTGACTACTGAGCGCCATCAAAAATGAGCGCACGGCCGCACTGGATGAAGTGCTAACCTTCATGGCGCAGGACGCTTTAGCGCCGTCACACACCATTCCAGAGCTGTCGCTGATCACGTTTTGAATCGCGAAACAGGATTGTTCGAACGAGCCACCGGCTAAATACACCATGGCCATAGAAGCGGCTGCGCTGGTGACGGTATTGCCACAAAATGCCGACAGTGGTGGATAATGGGACTTGATATAAATCGCCCCTAGATGGCTCATAATCAAGGCGCGGGCGAGTTTTTCTTCCGAAACCTTATAACATTGTGCCGTCAATACCACAGGAATAGTTGCCGCTATGCCTTGATTACCACTGCCAAGATTACTCATGGCGGGCAAGTTTGCCCCGCCCATGCGAGCATCGGATGCTGCAGCAGTTAACATGACGATTTTATTCAGTAAGTCTTCACCGATAATGCCGGCGGCTATGCCGCTTTTCATGGTGCGGCCGACTTCAAGCCCATAGGGATTCGCCATGCCTTCATCGGATAATTTGCCGTTTAGCTCAGAGGCTTCGAGAATGAATTTGATCTCTTCGAAGGGGACTTCTTCGGCGAAGCGATAAATGGACTCGATAGTGATATCCACGCCTTCACAGATGGAACCAGTGGCTTTAGCTTGCGTGCTATCGACACTGAAGACGGATTCGCCGTTGAGGCGCTTCTCGGCGATCAGTGTATGGCCGCCGCAGATTTTCACTAGGGCTTCGCGGTCGCCTTTTTTCGCGATGACACAACAATAGATAAATTCTGCTGTTTCGGTGCGCTCGACCGTCACCTTGCCCGCATCGATAAGGGCCTGTGCTCTGGCGACTTGTTCTGGCTTGATCACAGCCAATACTTCTAAGCCCGCATCAGGATTACCCGCAATGGCGCCTGCTGCAGCGGCAATTGCCAGACCGATTTTGCCTGTGCCAGGCACAAACACGCCCATAGAGTTTTTATAAAGATTGTCAGACACTTGTACTGCAATTGAATCGGGTTCAACACCCAGCAAGGCGCGGGCGACGGCGGCGGCGTAAGCGGCGGCGATGGGCTCTGTGCAGCCTAATGCGGGCTTAACCACTTGTTTAATGATTTGAATATACTGCTGCCATTGGGGTTTCATGAGCTTACAACCTTATGTTAATGCTTAGATTTTAACGTGTGCTATCGCTTCAACTTCTACTTTAACGCCCAGCGGAAGGTCCTTCACTGCAAAACAGCTACGAGCTGGGCAGTCGGTTTTAAAATAGGTTTTATACACTTCGTTAAAGGCGGCAAAGTCATTGATCTCTGCAAGATAACAAGTGGTTTTAAGAATCGTTTCTAAGCTGCCACCACCCGCTTCGAGTACGTATTTGAGATTCTCTAATGATTGAATCGATTGCTCAGTAATCCCACCGTCAACTACGCTGCCTTTCTTTTTACAAACAGGGAGTTGGCCAGAGGTAAAAATGAGGTTGCCATAGGCTGTGCCATGGGAATAAGGGCCAATGGCCGCGGGAGCGCGTTCTGCGTGAATAATGGTTTTCATAGTCTCTCCAACTTGCAAATAAAATTGAATGCCTAGGTCGGCGTATGTGCAACATTATTTGTATTTTTATGTTTTATTGCAATTATTTTTTAATGAATTTCATTTGTCACTGCAGTTTGTGCGCTATTTATCTCGTTTTCAATCAAGTTGTGAGCTTTAACTCTTTGTTCAACAAAAGTTGAGTATTTTGATTGCTGAGTTTGTTTTGTTCAAATATATTTGCACAAAATAATACCAACTAGGTAAAGGTGAAATGATGGATGCAACAATTACTGCTGCACAGTGGAAAGCAGATACCCGCTTCGATAGTACGGATTGGGGCTGGATTATCATGAGTATCGGAATGGCGATTGGCGCGGGGATCGTATTCTTGCCTGTGCAGGTCGGTTTGATGGGGTTATGGGTTTTCTTACTGTCTGGCATTATTGGCTATCCTGCCATGTATATGTTCCAACGGTTGTTTATCAATACCTTAGCGGAATCTCCAGAATGTAAGGATTACCCGAGTGTGATTTCGGGTTATTTAGGTAAAAACTGGGGTATGTTGTTGGGTGGTTTGTATTTCATCATGCTGGTCATTTGGGTGTTCGTTTATTCAACGGCCATTACAAACGACAGTGCTTCATTTTTGCAAAGTTTTGGGGTCACTAAAGCGTTATTGTCAGAAAATCCTTTCTATGGTTTAGCCTTGATCTGCGGTCTTGTTGCTTTAGCCTCCCGCGGTGAGAATCTTTTGTTTAAGATCTCTACTTTTATGGTACTGACTAAGTTGGGCGTTGTCGCCGTGCTAGGGTTATTGATGGTGGATAAATGGGATATCAATAATATCGGCGCTATCCCAGCAACGGGAGATTGGTTAAAAGATGCGGTCGTTATGCTGCCCTTTACGCTAACATCGATTCTGTTTATTCAAAGTTTAAGCCCTATGGTGATTTCATACCGTTCGCGGGAAAAATCCCTTGCGGTAGCGCGCTTTAAAGCGATGCGCGCCATGAACATTGCCTTTGGCGTCTTGTTTGTCGTGGTGTTCTTTTATGCCGTGTCATTCACCCTAGCAATGGGACATGATCAGGCCGTGCGTGCATCGGAAGAAAATATCTCGGCTCTTGCTATGGTTGCCCAAGGTATGCAGGGACAAACACTGAAATTGCTGAGTTTAACCTTGAATATTTTTGCGGTGATGACGGCTTACTTTGGCGTATATCTCGGTTTTAGGGAAGCTTGCCAAGGATTGACCATGAATATGCTGCGCCGTTATATGCCTGAAGATCGTATCAACAAAAAGCTTGTTGGTTACGGCATTATGATTTTTACCATTCTATTATCTTGGGGCGCGATTGTGTTGAATGCGCCAGTGCTGAGCTTTACGTCGATTTGTAGTCCAATTTTTGGTTTAGTGGGTTGCTTGATCCCCGCTTATTTAGTGTACCAAGTACCTGCATTACATAAGTACAAGGGCGTGTCGCTGTACATCATTATTATCACAGGCTTATTGCTGTGCGTATCCCCCTTCTTAGCGTTTAGTTAACACGGATTAAGTGGTACAAAAAGATAAGCTTTAAGGAATTAAAAAACCGGTATTAAGTGTAAACTCAATACTGGCTTTCTGTGTTGAGCAATTATCTCGATAATGCTCTATGGTCAAAGTTTGAATTGAGATGTGGCGTTTTTTAGTTCATCGGCAAAATCGACTAATCCCTCAGAAACATTGCGAACCTGCGACAGAATTTGCAATGTCTGTTCAAATGAAGCGTTCATATTGACGACGTTATCGACCACTTGAGAAGCGACCGAGGCTTGCTCCTCCGTTGCCGAGGCGATGTGAGTATTCATACTATTGATACTGACAATCTGCTGTTGAATTGATTTCAGTGCACTCCCTGTATTTTGAGCATTGGTTTCATTTTCCGATGACTTCGACATCGCCACATTCATGGTATTGACCGAGGAAATGGCCGCCGTTTTAAGGTTTTGTAACACATGACGAATTTCAGTGGTTGCATCGGCTGTTTTAGAGGCGAGAGCGCGGACCTCATCAGCGACTACGGCAAAGCCTCGTCCTTGCTCACCCGCGCGGGCGGCTTCGATGGCGGCATTAAGTGCCAACAGGTTGGTTTGCTCGGCAATAGAGGTAATCACATTTAAGATAGAAGTGACATTTTCAGTATCTCTGGCGAGCTCGTTGATCGAGTTAGAAGCCGCCTGAATTCCTGTATTTAATTGCTGTGAAATATCGATTGTGCGCTGAACGACTGTCATACCTTGCATCGCTTCTTTCTCCGCGACCTGTGCTGCACTGGCGGCTTGGCGGGCATTTTGTGAGATTTCGATGACAGAGTGACGCATGTCTTCCATTGAGACTTGTACTGCGCTGGCATCATGGCTTTGCCGCTGGGTGGCATGCGTCGCATCTTCCATGCGCTGTTTCAGTGAGCGCGAGCTATCAAGCAAGGGATCGGTAACATTCACCACCCTTCGAATAGAATCTCCGAGCAAGCGAAGAAATCGATTGAAGTTACTTGATACTTGGCCGAGTTCATCACTACCAGATACTTTGAGCTGATGACTAAGATCGCCTTTTCCATCGGCCAGCTCACTCAGTGACTGGGCGACATTACGCGCAGATGAGCTGATAGCACGTGCAATGGCAATAGTGACAATCAACATCACGATCAGCAAAGCGATGCCGATGGAGAGGGTGAGCCACAAACTTTGCGCAGATCTGTCGCCAGCTTCTTTTATCGATTGTTTAAATTCGAGTACTTTGCTTTGTTTGTAATCTTGTATTTCATTAAGTACAGCTTCATAGGCTTGGGATTTTTCTTGGCTGATCTGGCCAATGTTTGCCATATCAATCGTACCCGCCAACATGCCTTTAGCCAGCTTAATCGTCATGTCGTTATAGCGGGTTAATTTAGCGGATAGATTACTGAGTTTATTGGCTTGCGAGGGATCGACACTATCTAATTGTTGTAGGTTTTTACGTAGAGATTCATACATAGTACCTGCATTCGTTAACAGGTCTTCGTCGGCAAAAGAAACCGATTGAGTGTAAAGTTCATCGAGTCGTTGGATAAAAAACACGTTTTGATTGGCGAGTTCAACTCTTTGGTAAACTTGCTGCTCCATATAATTAAGTGTGGTGCGATTTTTATTTATGGAGATGACACTAATGCTTAAGTTTAAAGCGAAAATGATGACAGCTAAAATAAATATCGCGATAACTTTTTTAAAAATAGAAATATCATTAAAGAAATTCATCCCTTGCCCCCAAGTTGTGCCGAGCTTGAGCTCGGCACTCCAATCTAAAACTCGGCAATAACTTTTACCGAATCATTGGCCTCACTACTATCAATATAGCCAATAATATTGGGGTTCGATGCAACTAATTTTATCATCTCCGCCCCACTAGTGACTTCCTTGGGTGGCGTTCCTTTACCTGTAAATACTTTTTGTGACCAATATGACTTAAGTTGGCTGGATGACTTGCCCAGCACTTTAGTATCAAAGGTTTCCCTTAAGGGCATAGCACTGTCAAGATTGACTGGCACGGCCTGCGCTCCACCAGGAAAGGTCTTTGTTTTCCCTAGAAAAATATTTTCAATAACCTTTTGGTCGACAGTGTCAGCATTACTGGGATGAACGATGACAACCACACCAGCAAATAGTGGCATTGAGACTAAGCTGAGTAGGATTAAGCAAAGTAACTTATTCATTTCTCTCTCCTAAAATACTAAGTCAATGCCAAGACTGATGGATTTCGAATCCCCTGCGACTTTCATGCCTGGGCCACCGTCATCTTTAACGTCATCATACTGAATTTTAAAGGCCGCCGAAGGATGGAAATCCCAACGTATACCTGCAGAACTTGTATGGTGAACTTCACCGCCTTCACCATCATTGAAGTCTGAATAGGAAATGTAAGGCATCACTGAATCGATACGATAGCCGAACGAGAGAAGATAAGTATCTAGATTACTCCCATCGAGATCTAAGCGGTTAAGCTCAGATAAAAAAAGGAAATTCTCATAATCTATATTAACGGATAGGCCATAAAACTTACCCGTACGTTGGTTGCTACCATTCCATTCCTGCTGAATACCACCAATATAACGTTCGTTAGTGTATTGCATATGCGTGAGGCGAATATCTAACCAATCTTTATTGAATTGAACAACAATACCGCCTATATCCTTCCATACTTCTCGGGTATTTTCGAGGAAGAAAAAATCAGATAAAAGCTTATTAGGTTCGCTATCTTCGCTACCGTAATAAACTTGTCCAGACATAGTCCAGTCGCCAATTAAATAGTTATATAAGGCGCTGACACCTGTGTAGTTAAATATTTGCCATGTGTAATTATCTGCGGGTGGACGTATCCAAGGATAAGCATATCCCACATCAAAAAAGTCACTGTAATAGTAGAGCGGTAAGCGTTTCTTACCTCCTTGTACTGTCCAATGATCATTGATCTCATAGGACAGATAAGCCCATTCAAAACTTGCCGAAAAGTCATCAGCCCCGCGGGAAACAACCTGTGCAGTGGCAGATAAACCTTCGAGCAAATCCGCTGAGAATTGAATACCAAATAAGGTATCGGGTTTGAAACTAATATCTTCATCATAGGCACCAACGAGTGGATAGTCGGCGAGAAAGGTGGGTCCTAAATCAAACTCTGCAACGCCCGAACCTTCGAGAACTTGACCAGCAACAACTGAAGCAAAACCTGAAATGTTGACTTCTGCATAAGCGGTGGAGCTGAGCAAAAGTGAGCAAAGACCTAATGAAAGCTTATGTTTCATAAAAAAGCCCTTTAAGTGAGTATATTCGTTTTTAAGCCTAGAACAGGTACAAACATACGCAAACTTTTATTAAACATTTTTGCAACATGGTGGTCTGGCTCCCATTTTGAAAGATAAGTTTGATATTTTATGAGTAAAAAGCGTTAGGTAATTCGAGCTAACTTAAGTCAAAACTGTAAGTTCAATATTCTAAATTTGGAATGATTACTCAGCCATACCCATTAAACTGTTCAGGTGAGACTGTGATCTCCCTGAAAACTGTTTCGAAAATTTGCCAAAGAATATTACTGATTTTGCTAAATGAGAGACTCAAAGCTTGAGTGAAAAGTGGTGAGATAATTATCTTTATTAACAACATTAGCCAAAGCTAAATATGGTTGTTACTTAGCCTTTAGATTATAAAAATAACGTAATTGATACTTTTTTATTAAACTAAAATTGTTTTTTTACATAAAAATGCTCTAAATCTATCATTGATTATGCTTGTTAAGTCAACGTCGATATTTATTCCATTTTCATGTGTATGCCAGCGCTGTAGCATATTTTACTGAGTCTTTTTCTCCGATGTAGTGGTTTTATACTGTATGGTTAGCGGCTTGATTGCTGCACAGTGCTATAGCACCTATAATCTTGCTCTCTTATGTTGAGTTTCTCTTCTTCCTAAACATGATCCAATAAAAGGAATGTCATAATGCAAAGACGCAATTTTTTAAAAAGTGCGGCTATTTTGTCGACTGCGGGTTTTATCACGCCGGTACTGGCATCTTCCTCTAAACCGAGTGTCGTTGAACATAGCTCAAGCGATGGACGCCGCCGTTTTATCTTAACCAACACTTACCATCTTGTTGCCCCAGAAGGGTCTGAGGGTGTGGTTAAGTTGTGGATCCCTTTGCCCGAAGACACGCAATTCCAATTGGTGAGTCAGCTGAATTTTACGGGCAGTTTTAAAGACGCCTATATCAGCTCAAACAACAGTTATGGTGCCAAAACCCTGTTTGCGACTTGGCCCGATGCCAAAGCGAACATGACAATAACGGTTGAGCTTGATATTGAAACGATAGATTGGGAACCCGTTAAAAGCGGCGCCTTAACCCATTACCGCACCCCAGAGCAGATACATTATCCTGCAGATGTTGAACGTTATTTGCTGCCGACTAAACACATGCCGATTAATGGTATTGTGAAGCAAACAGCAGATAAGATCGTTGGCAGCGAGACTGAACCACTGAAGCAAGCACGACTGATTTATCTTTGGGTTAGCGCTAATATGTTCCGCGATAATAGCGTGATTGGTTGTGGTACGGGTGATGTAGCAAGTATCCTCGAAAGTGGCAAGTTAGGCGGTAAGTGTACCGATATTAACTCAGTATTTGTGGCGTTAATGCGCGCAGTGGGGATCCCTGCCCGTGAGATGTTTGGGATTCGCTTAGGTCAGGCGATCAAGATGGGCGAATACTCTAAAAAGGCCTTTGGTAGTGCCGATGACAAAGGGGTTGCCGATGTCAGTGGTGGTCAACATTGTCGCGCTATGTTCTATTTAGCGGGTTATGGTTGGTTGCCGGCCGATCCTGCCGATGTGACAAAAATGCGTTTGACGGAGAAAAAAGAACACAGCGATCTCGCAGTTCAGGCCGTGAATGATTACCTCTTTGGCAATTGGGAAATGAACTGGGTTGGCTTTAACTATGGCCGCGACTTTGATTTATTCCCTACAGCCGAACAGACACCACTGAATAATTTTGGCTACCCGTATGCCGAAGTTGATGGCGATCCCGTGAACTATTATGAGCCTAAAGTGTTTGCCTATGACTACCAGTCAACCGAACAACGCTAAGGGCCTCTTCGCGACTATGGCCGCCGCAGTGGTTGCTGCGGTTGTTTCAAGCCTATGCTGTATTGCACCGCTTATTTATCTGGTGTTCGGGGTGTCGGCCGCAAGTCTGTCGGGGATTGAGCAACTGAGCTGGCTGCAAGTGCCCATGTTGATACTGTCGACTGGGCTGATTCTGATGGGATTTTGGCGGCTCTATTTTGCTAAAAAGCCACTGTGTACCGCGACGTTGAGTCGTACTCAGATGCTGTGGCTGTACTGGTTAACTGTACCTGTTGTGCTGGTATTTCAGTCATATCCTTTTGTATTACCTTGGTTATTAGAGATGCTTGAATGAAGTTAGTGTTATTTCTCGCCTTAAGTCTGTGTTCAGCGTCGAGCTGGGCGGCAAACGTGCTGGTCACCTTAGATGTTAAGGGCATGACTTGTCCGCTGTGTGTCACTGTCGTGAATAAAGCCCTGCGTAAAACCGATGGGGTGATTAAGGCCAAAGCTTCGTTAAAAACGGAGCAAGCAATAGTGACTGTGCCAGAGAATTTTAATCTAGATAGTTTGCTTAAGGCCGTCGACGAAACTGGGTATAAGGGCAGTATTAATAAGGTAGAAAAACAATCCTAAGCGTCGGTGTCTTTAGTAACGGATTGAGCGACATTATAAAATATCAGTCTAGCTTCAAATGATTAGACTGATATTTCACCGAGAAAATACACTCTGTATCCCACCTGTTACTTCCTTCACTGCCTACTTTTTCCTTTGCGGGTCATTTCTTCGTTAGCTGTAATACACCTCGGGCTCGATACGACGTTGCCGCTCTTCATTTTTCTCCGATGATTCTTTAATCAGATCCAATTTTTGCGCTTGCAGTAATTCTAGTTGCTTGGCTTTTTGTTCTTCAGATAGATTTTCATCGGCTGCAACCTTCGCCATTTCTTCATCTATCTTATTAATTTTATCCCTATCGACTCCTGTACGGTTATCTAAAATAGCCTGCATGGCTTTGTCCAACCTGTTGATGCTTTTGTCTGGTTCAGGCGTGCCTGCAATGGCTTGCAGATTACCCGTGTAGCCTTGTTTAGCGTTAGGGGCCAGATGGCTATAGGTATCGGCAGTCGTTACCGATGCTGCAGAGGAGAGCGTTACAGTATCTTGGCTTATTGATGATGTTAGATTCGTCGCCGTCATTGAATTTGCACGAGTTCCTAGGCCATTTGTGCTCGGCTCGACTTGCTTGAGTGGCACATTGGCATAACTTTTCGCAAAGGTATTGGTATAACTATTAGGGTTAATTGTGCTCATATCCGACTCCTTTATATATGAATCTGTCCCTTGGCCACCAGCGGTTTAAAATGTTGAGCGGTTAACTAATGGGTGTTGCTGGACGTTTCAATATTATCTGATGACAACTTTGCAATTTGAATTAGCAAGTTATAGGCCAAGTTAGGTTTATTTGTGGTTGATTTATCAGGAGTCACTGTTAAACGATACTTTTAAAAAATATTTATACAAAAACTTGATCCTTGTACAACTATGGTCCGTAATTAAAGGCATAGTGATACAAGGAGTCTACTTATGTACAAGTTTAACCCGCAGCGAATTCAGATTGGGATCAGCGCTTGTCTATTGGGGGAGAAGGTTCGTTTTGATGGCGGACATAAAAATTCGACCTATTGTAATCAAGAGATTAAGCAATTTTTCGATTATGTGCCTATCTGTCCAGAAATAGCGATTGGCTTAGGTGCGCCCCGTAAAAGTATCCGACTAGTCCGTGATGGGGAAACCATCTTAGTTCAGAGTGGTGACGGTAGCTTAGATGTGACCGATAAGCTCAATGAATACAGCGAAAACAAGGTTGAAGAGCTCGATTTCCTCGGAGGATACTTACTTTGCGCTAAGTCGCCAACCTGCGGCATGGAGCGGGTAAAAGAGTATAAAATTGGCACTAACAATGGTTCTAAGTCTGGCATTGGTGTATTTGCTCGCAAGTTGATGGAACGGTATCCACTATTGCCCGTGGAAGAAGAAGGCCGCTTGCATGACATGGTGCTGCGGGAGAACTTTTTCACCCGCGTTTATGCCTATCACGATTGGCACCTGATGAAACATGAAGGGCTGACTAAGCATAAGTTAGTGAAGTTTCATTCCCGCTATAAATACCTATTAATGGCACACAGCCCGACATGGTATCGCGAGCTTGGGCCGATAGTGGCCAATATTGAGGATCTTGAGCAAAGCGCGACCCGCTACTTTGAAGGCTTTATGACGGCGCTGAAAATTAATGCGACCCGTAAAAATCATACCAGTACGCTGCAGCATATTCAGGGTTACTTTAAAAAGCATTTGAGCAAAGAGCAAAAGATAGAACTGTCTGAAGCGATTATGAAATATCGCCAAGGTCTATTGCCGTTATTAGTACCTATCACGCTCATTAACCATTATTTACGCGAATTTCCAACACCTTATATTGAAGAGCAAGTGTACTTAAACCCTCATCCTGAGGCGTTAAAGCTGCGCTATGCCTATTAACGTTTATCTAATCGCATTCAGTTGATTTTAGCTTTTGATTTAGTGAGTTATTACTGAAATATGAAACAAACTATAGAGAACACGGCCCACACAGAACCCAATGGTGAGATATTACTCCCCATCGGTGAAGTGTCGGCCTTAACGGGCGTGAATGCCGTGACCTTAAGGGCATGGCAGCGCCGTTTTGGTTTAGTGATCCCTGCACGTACACCCAAGGGACACAGATTATATACGAGCGAAAATATCCAAGAAATCCATGAGATTAATGCATGGCTAGCTAAAGGTGTTGCGATCAGTAAGGTTAAACCTTTGCTGATGAGTGCTGCTAAATCTTCATTTACAGAAATAGTTCAAACTCAAGCCATTGATTTATGGTGCGAGCAAGTCACTGCGCTCAATACGGCATTATTCGATTTCAATCAGCACAAATTACAGCAGATATTAGATGATGCATTTGGCTTATATCCTTTCCAATTGGTGAAAGAAAAGTTGCTACAACCTTGGCTTAATCAACTCGAGGACTTAGTGAATGAGCGGCTTGATGCCGAGTTAATTATTGCTTGGTTAAAGAGCGAGTTACTTAACCGAGTGGGTGGACGTCATGCCTTTAATGGACAGGCCGTGACGGCGAGAATCGCTGTGGTGAGTCTATCCCGTGGGGTACATACCTCGCTTAATTCCACCCGCACTAACATTTTGTTTTCTCTACTTCTATCGCTCGAGTTAGCGTCGCTGCGGGTATCGGTTATTGATCTTGGCGAGCAAGCCATGGGCAGTTTACCTTTGCTGCGAGGCAGGCTTAACGTCGATGCACTTTTGCTTATTCCCGACTCAAATCATTCGGGTTCTGAACAGACTGAAATGCTGACTGTATTGGAACAAATGACTTTCCCATGCTGGTTTATGGGTCCTTTTGCGCCAACGTTAAGCTCTTTATCTGCTTTTTTGGCGTCTTCGACGACGGACTTGATTGGAAAAATGTCATCTCGTTTAGCGGGGAAGGTGAATAGAAGCCTTAAGTACAGTGGAAAGATGAATACCGTGAATCAAAGCGAGCAGATAAATAGCGAGAAAAACAATGACATTAGCTAACGATTCAATGCCAATAGATTCAATTCCAATAAAAGTGCAGGGCAATAATGCGCTGATGTGGTTTCGCCAAGATTTACGCCTTGCCGATAATCAGGCATTAACCGCCGCTTGCGATTGGGCGCGGGAGAATGGCGTGGCACTTAAGGCCATTTACATTGCTACGCCAGCTCAGTGGCAGCGCCATGACGTTGCGCCCATTCAGTTGGATTTTATCGAACGTCATATCAATTTACTTGCCCAAGGACTGGCGAGTCTTGGTATTGGATTCGAGTTAATTCAGTTAGATACCTTTGCTGATGTACCTGAGTTTATCGGTCACTATTGCCAGCAACTGGGGATTGGTCGAGTGTTTGCTGGTCGCGAGCCTGAGATTAACGAGCAACAGCGCGACCAAGCCTGTATTCAATCGGGGATTCCTCTGGTGTTAACCGATGAGCATTGTTTGCTTAAGCCGGGCACTGTGCTGAATTTGTCCGGCGACATGTACAAGGTTTTCACTCCTTTTAGCCGTAAGTGGCGAGAAATTGCCGCCCGCTATGCCATTTTGCCGCTTCCTGTTCCGGCGCCACTTGGACCTGTGTTGGCCGAGCCAAAGCCGCTTTTGTTTAACAATGTCACTAAAGTGTCGAGTGAACTTTGGGCTGCGGGAGAAGGGCAGGCAAAGCGTTTGCTCTCGGCATTTATTCAGCAGAAAGTGCAGGATTATAAGCAAGATAGGGATTTCCCCGCCATTGATGGTACTAGCTCAATTTCACCTTATCTTGCCATTGGTGTGGTGAGCCCAAGACAATGCGTTGCCGCGCTACTGCATCAATTCCCTGAGGTGATTGTCGACGACACTAGCCCTGCTCGTACTTGGTTAAATGAGCTTACTTGGCGTGAGTTTTACCGTCATTTGCTGGTGGCATTTCCCGATTTATCTAAGAATCACAATTTCAATCGTCAAGCCGACCATGTGCAGTGGCGTAATAACCCGCAGGAGTTTGCTGCTTGGTGTGAAGGTCGTACTGGCTATCCGATTGTGGATGCGGCTATGCGCCAACTCAATCAAACGGGTTGGATGCACAATCGGCTGCGTATGGTGGTGGCGAGTTTCCTGACTAAACATCTGCTGATTGACTGGCGCTGGGGCGAGCGCTATTTCCGCCAAAAACTGATTGATGGTGACTTAGCCGCGAATAATGGCGGCTGGCAGTGGTCTGCGGGTTGTGGCTGCGATGCTCAGCCTTATTTCCGTATTTTTAATCCTATAAGCCAGAGTGAAAAGTTTGATCCAGATGGCAGCTTTATCCGTAAGTATTTACCAGAGCTCGCATCTTGGGGAATTAAGCAATTACATCAACCCAGTACAGCGCAGACACCGTCCTTGTTTGAACCGCCGTTATTCAACACTAAAACGGCTTATCCAAGTGCGATTGTCGAGCACAGTGCAGCAAGAGCAAGGGCATTAACCGTATTAGGCGTATTGAAAAAGGCCACGGCCCAATAAATAGGATCAGGAGCAATAACAAGATGATAAACCAAGCGACGACTGAGACTAATACGCTTGTTGATGATTTTATTCAGCTTTATCAAGCTTTGAATAAAGATAACTTGCATCTGTTAGGTCGGGTTTACGACGACAGTATTAGTTTTACCGATCCTATGCATCAAATCACAGGGCTAGCGTCGTTAACTCAGTACTTCGCGAAGTTATATAAGAATGTTAAGCATATTCAGTTTGAGATCAAAGAAGTGCAGCAGGATGCGAACCAAGCCGCGCTGTTTTGGCAGATGCAATATTGCCACCCTAAGTTGAATAAAGGCGAACTTATCCGTGTTGACGGCATGAGTCAACTTAAGTTCGACGACAAGATTTATTTTCACAGGGATTACTTCGACTTAGGGCAAATGTTGTACGAGCATTTGCCTTGCATGGGCGGGCTTATCCGTTTGCTCAAAGATAGGGCGGCAAAATAATGAGCGCTGTTAAGCCATTGAAAATAAATACCGTGCTGATTACGGGTGCAAGCTCAGGCATTGGGCTGCGACTGGCTCAGGATTATTTAGCCTTAGGTTGGCATGTCATTGCCTGTGGCCGATCGCAAGAAAGGTTAGAGTCGTTAGCCTTGAATGAACTAGTCGGTGCTACGTTGTTTATCTTCGATATATCCCAGCGCGACCAAGTTCAACAAGCTGGCCAAAATGTAGCTGAGCTATTGGCGAAAACAGATTCTCAGCTCGATTTGGTCATTTTGAATGCGGGCAGTTGTGAATATATTGATGATGCTAAGGCTTTCGATGATGTGTTGTTCGAGCGCGTTATCCATACCAATCTAATTGCAATGGGATATTGCCTCGGGGCATTTTTACCTTTAATGCCAAGGGGTTCACGTATTGGCTTAATGAGTTCCAGCGCTATTTATTTACCTTTCCCTCGCGCTGAAGCTTACGGCGCCTCTAAAGCCGGCGTGCAGTATTTAGCCTCGAGTCTTGCGCTCGATCTTGCCAAGAACGACATAGGCGTGAGCTTGATTTGCCCTGGTTTTGTGGCGACACCACTGACCGCAAAAAATGATTTTTCTATGCCAATGCAAGTGAGTGTACAAACCGCTTCTAAGGCGATACGTAATGGGCTGAAAGGTGGCAAGCGCGAGATCCATTTTCCGCGACGCTTTACTTATCTATTGAAGTTGATGTCGTTTTTACCTGCCTTTGTGTGGCAAAAAATGATTGCAAACGATACTCAAGCCAAGCCGCTAAAGGACAATAGTTTATGAAAAATATCGCCATCATCGGCACCGGCATTTCTGGATTAACCTGTGGCCATCTATTAAGTGAGTCGCACAGGGTTACAGTGTTTGAGGCCAATGACTATATCGGCGGCCACACGGCGACAGTCGATGTGGAGCATCAAGGGCAAACCTACGCTATAGACACAGGTTTCATCGTGTTTAATGACAGAACATATCCACGATTTGAACGTTTATTGGCTCGCCTTAATGTCACCATATTACCGACTGAGATGAGTTTTAGCGTGCACAATGCGCTGACTGGGCTTGAATACAACGGCCACAATTTAGGTAGTTTGTTTGCCCAAAAGCGTAACCTCCTGAATCCACGCTTTTGGGCCTTTTTAAAAGAAATTTTGCGCTTCAATAAAGGCTGTAAGGCACTCTATCAACAGGATATTTATCCCGAAGGTAACTTAGGTGATTATTTAGACAATGAACACTTCTCACCATTTTTCGCTGAGCATTACATTTTGCCCATGGGCGCAGCGATTTGGTCTTCGAGCATAGAAGATATGCGCGCGTTTTCGTTGAAGTTTTTTATTCGTTTCTTCCAGCACCATGGTTTATTAAATGTCAGTGATAGACCCCAGTGGTATGTGCTAAAGGGGGGCTCGCGTAGCTATATTCCTGATCTTATTGCGCCCTTTAAAGACAATATCCGCCTTAACTCACCCGTGACAGGTATTGAGCGCCATGGCCATGGGGTGAAGTTACAAGTCCACGGTGAATGGTTGGAATTTGATGAGGTAATTTTAGCCTGTCACAGCGACCAAGCACTGCGGATGTTAAACGATCCTACGCCAACAGAACGCGCCATTTTAGGCGATCTCAGCTACCAGAATAACGATGTGGTGCTGCACATGGATACGCGTATTTTACCTAAGCGAAAAGCAGCCTGGGCGAGTTGGAATTATAGGTTAGATGGTAATCTAAAACGTCCAGCGTCAGTGACTTACAACATGAACATACTGCAACAGTTGCCAGCCAATGCGCCGACCTTTTGTGTCACCTTGAATCAGTCAGAGTTGATTGATGAGTCGAAAGTGATACGCCGCTTCAATTATGCCCACCCAGTGTTTAACGAAGCCAGTCTTAAGGCTCAGGGCCGCCGTGAGGAAATATCTGGGCAAAATCATACCCATTTTGCTGGCGCCTATTGGCACAATGGTTTCCATGAAGATGGCGTTCGCAGTGCACTTGATGTGTGTGCCCATTTTGGTGTCAGCCTATGACAGGTTTAAATGTGACAGGTCTAAATATGACAGAGCTCAATAGCGGTATTTATTACGGTACTGTATCCCACAGCCGTTTTACACCGATTAAACATAGCTTTAGTTATGCCATGGCGCTGTTGGCGATTGATTTAGATGAAGTCGATAAGATCAGTGCCATGGGGCGAGTTTTTGCCAGCCAGCGCCGCGCTTTACTGAGATTCAATCCTAAAGACTATTTAACTTCTTTTACGACTAAATCCAATGACAGCGGTGAAGTGGCTGTTGTCGATCCGAGCGCAGCTGCACTCAAGAGTCGCGTATTGACTCAAGTGGCAGCGTTAGGCGCAGATAAACTGTGCGATCGAGTTTTGTTTGTGGGTCAGATCCGTCATTTTGGCGTGTATTTTAGCCCAGTAAATTTCTACTTTTGTTATCAAGATCAAACGCCTTTATACATGTTGGCCGAGGTGAGTAACACGCCTTGGGATCAGCGCCATTGCTATTTAGTCGATTTAGCCGCGCCCAAACCTTCTGACAAAGTGTTTCACGTGTCTCCCTTTATGACTCTCGATATGCGTTATCTCTGGCATGTGTCTGCGCCGAGTGAAGACTTAAACATTGGTATTGAAAACAAGTCGATGCAAGAGAATGGCAAAAAACTGTTTAATGCCAATTTAGTGATGAAACGCCAACCGATCACGGCGGCCAATTTACGGACGCTTTTGTTTCGCTTCCCTTTTATGACTCTCAAGATCTTCTTCGGGATTTATTGGCAAGCGCTAAAACTCTTTTTTAAACGTGTGCCCTTTGTGCCGCATCCAGCTCAGATGGAGAAATAACATGGAAAATACGGCTTCGCAAACCTCAGTCACCACAGGGAAACTGCCCGACAGTATTGCGCGTAAAGTCTTGCTTAAGGCGCTGGAAAGTCTCCCACATGGCTGCTTGACCTTGGTTGAGGGCGACAAGAGTTATCGTTTTGGTGAGAGTCATACCGACTTGCACGCTACGCTTGTGGTTAAACACCCGAGTTTTTATCGTCAAATAATGCTTTCAGGCTCCATTGGTGCGGGTGAAGGTTATATTCAAGGCCATTGGACGAGCCCTGATCTCACCAAAGTCGTACAACTGTTTGCCCGTAATTTAGCCTTACTCGATAAGATTGAAGCCAAATTCTCTTGGTTAACTGGCACGATAAACCGTGTGAAGCATGTGCTGAATCGCAATTCTCAAGAGGGCTCAAAGCGGAATATTCTCGCCCACTATGATTTGGGTAATGCTATGTATGAGCAATTCCTCGACCGTGAAATGTTGTATTCCAGCGCGCTTTATCCACATGAGGAAGCCAGTTTGCAGGAAGCGCAGTTGTTTAAGCTGATGACTATTTGTGAACGACTCGATTTACAGCCAGGTCAAACCTTGCTTGAGATTGGTACAGGCTGGGGCGCGCTGGCTATTTATGCGGCTAAGCATTATGGCGTACACGTTACAACAACAACGATTTCAGATGCGCAATATGCCTATACCAAAGCCCGTGTCGAACGCGAAGGGCTAAGCGATAAAGTGACGCTGTTGACAGAGGACTATCGCAATCTCACTGGAGAATACGACAGGGTTGTTTCTATCGAGATGATTGAAGCGGTAGGGCATGAGTATTTACCAGGCTTCTTTAAAAAGTTGGAAACATTGTTAAAACCCAATGGGCGCATGCTGCTACAGGCGATAACGATTGCCGATCAACGTTACGACAGTTATCGCAAAAGTGTGGATTTTATTCAGCGTTATATTTTCCCCGGTGGCTGCTTACCCTCAGTGAGCCAAATGGTCGGTCACATTGCTAAACAGACGGACATGGTGGTCTGGTCGCTCAATGATATGGGGCTCGATTACGCTAAAACCTTAAAACATTGGCATGAGAATTTTGATCATGCGATAGGCGAAATCCAAGCTTTAGGTTATGGCGATGATTTTATTCGGATGTGGAAATTTTACCTAAGTTATTGTGAAGGTGGATTTTTAGAACGTACCACAAGCACTGTGCATTTAGTGGCTGTGCGTCCGGACTATCGCATTGCTAGCCATCATCCCCCAAGCCATAGCCCTAATGCGATGTAATCTGTTTTGATTAAGCAGTCACTTTAGTGGAAATAACCATTTTCGTTGGAATGAGCCGCTTTGTTTGCAGCAAGATAAAAGTGAGGCAAAGATGAAGTCCATGTTAGCTAACTCTCGGGTTCCTTTTAAACATCAGGGCTTTATTCTCTATAACGCCTTGAGTTTTCAGGCTGTGTGGTGGTCTAGTGTACTTTGGCTTAACACCTCACTGTTGTTAACTATCCCTTTGTTATTATTTCACTTTATCCTGCTAGCTTCCTTAGGTAAGCCCGAGTATCGCAAAGTGGATTTGCTATTGATGCTAAAGGTTGCAGCCTTAGGAATAGGCGTCGATACCGTACTCTCTGTTTTAGGGGTGTTTGAGTTTGCTCTTTTCCCTTGGTGGCTTGGTTGCCTGTGGCTGCATTTTGCTTTGACCCTGAATCATAGCTTGGCCTTTATGCGACCTTTACCGCTGATATTTCAGGCGTTACTCGGGGGCATTTTTGGCGGGTTAAGCTATTTGGCTGGCGCACAATTTAATGCCGTGAGTTTGCCCTATGGCAATGTCATTTCTGCTGTGGTGTTATTTTTGGTTTGGCTAGTCTTGTTGCCATTTTTAACCCAACTTGCTAATCCCTATGGATTTAATCGAAGCACTAAAGCGCGTTCTTTTACTGTGTTTGGGCGTTAATTATTGAGTTGTAGGAATTGATCGCGGTTAAGTCATTATGCTGTTTTTAGTTAAGTACCAGTTGTAAGACATTATGCAGTAAAAGGGGGATCCCATGTCGTCAGTTCGTAATCGTAGCCCAAATCTTGGTTTTTCATTTTTGAACTCAAGCTGCTTAAGTCTATTGGCCCTTAGTTTATTGGCCGCACCTTTAAAAGCGTTAGAGGCGAAAACGCCTGATTTTGAAAATATTACTATCGAACTGAATGATGCCGCCGATGTGACGCAGACTTTTCAGGAAGTGGGCCGCGGGGAAATGGATTGGCTGTGGTTTAGTTTGTATAAGGCGAGACTGATGACGGTAAATGGCCGTTATCAACAGGGGCAATATCCTCTGCTGTTAGATATTGAATATTATCGAGATATTGAGTCAGAGGATTTGCTCGAAGCGACAAAAGATCAATGGAAGCATCTAGCGTTTGCCGAAAATGATATCCAACGTTGGTTGGGTTCATTAAATGCGACTTGGCCCGATGTGAAGCAGGGCGACCATTTAAGTTTTAAGGTGATAGATGGACAAACGAGTCAGTTTTTCTTTAATCATCAACCACTCGACATTATCCATGATGCTAATTTTGCTGAGGCATTTTTAGCGATTTGGTTATCGAAAGCTACTAGTCGTCCTGATTTGCGGGCGCAATTACTCGGAGAAAAACCATGCGATTGTTGAAACGGCTTGTCGGCCGAAAGTTATTTTTAGGTTTAATAATGATAGGGCTGTTGTCGAGTTGTTCATCGGTGGAAGTGACTGATTATAAAGATACTCATCCGACATTGGTTTTGGAGTCATTTTTTAATGGGCCATTAAAAGCCTCTGGGGTCGTACAAGATTTTAGTGGCAAAGTAATCCGCAAATTCAATGTCATTATGGAAGCCAGTTGGCAGGGAAGTGAGGGAGTCATTAATGAATGGTTTGTGTATGATGATGGTGAAACTCAAACTCGTGTGTGGCGCATCAAGGCACTAGGGGAAGGGCGATACTCAGGAACTGCAGGTGACATTATCGGTACTGCCGATGGCCAATCTAGCGGCAGTGCGCTACGTTGGAAATACGATATGTTATTGCCTGTGGATGGTGAGGAATATCAAGTTCATTTCGACGATTGGATGTTCTTAGTGAATGATAATACCATTATAAATCAGAGCGATATTATTAAGTTTGGCATCACAGTTGCTAAAGTCACTTTAGTTATTCAAAAATAGTCTCAGCAATTTTTAGTTAAGTTGGCTTACCCCAGCTTGTCTTGGATTAACTCTGTTGATTAAGACTTAAATTGGCTTAAACAGTATAGCTTGGCTAATAACCCCCTTTTTTCTGCATTAAAGTGTTGAAGTCAAACCAAAGTTGCAGTTAGGCATTTTTGCTAGTGGCATAAGTGATATATGGGGGTAAGGTTATTGCAACCAATTGTTTAAATTTAATTAATCTGAGCTTAAGTCTAAGTCTAAGTCTAAATAGATAGGGGGTAGTCGATGAAAAAACACGTTGTTTTATGGGGAGTATTTTTAAGTCTGTCGTTAACTGCTTGTTCATCTTTTGACTTTAAGTTTGAGGATCATTCTGAGAAACAAGTCGATCCTCATCAACCCGCAAGCGATCCTATGGTGCAAGATAATGAACGTCGTATTCGAGATGCGAGAAAAGACGGTCAGTTAGAATCCGATTTTCTAAAACCTAGGTATCCAGTTAAGTTTAAATAAGAAAATGCCTTAGGAACTCACTTCAACCTCAATACTTAACTATCAATAGCAAGTATTAAGGTTGTTAGGGGAGAGGCGAAGAACTAACCCGCTTGACGACTGTTATCTATCGATTTTTTGTCATAATATTCAAACGGAAACAGATTACGAATCCTTTGCTTTACATTGTCACTCACGTTGGCAGAAATATGTAAGCGTACATCTCCTGATTTTTCAGCCCTAACAGTACAAGTCAGTTTTTCGGTTTTAGCGATTTGGCGACATTCCCGTTCGAATCGTTCGGGGATCTTGCCCTTATGCTGAGTCATACGGCCATCTTTAAAATGCATTTCAAAAATAGTCAGACCTTTCTTGCCACCAAATATCAGTTTGTAAACGAGAAATATACCAATAGCGACAAAAATGAGTTTGAAAATATCGGCTGTCATAACGCCTCCTATCTTATGTTTATAGAACCAAGATACTCCCGAGTTAGTTGTTTTAACAGTGCGCTAACGCGCAATTTTGAATTGGCAATAAAATGATTCCAGCCTAGACTTAACTGGCTAAGGAAAAGTAACCCCTCAGTTAAGGAAAACGCCATGTACTTATCAAATGCAGATCGTTGGTCATTATTGTGTAAGAAGCAAATCGATGTTATCGAAAAACTTGCTACACATTTCCCCGAGAGAAAAGCACATCTAAGTGAGCTCACTCAAGGGTGGCGCCATGTTCAACATCAAGTTCAAGCAGGTGATAGGCCTATGCCACTCGAGCTCATCAAATAAGCACGATTGAGTCATTTGGAACTAGATAGTTTGTATAAGAACGCAAAGCCACTCAATAATGAGTGGCTTTTTTATGTGGCGAATATAAAACTATCATTTATAGGGGTAAAGGATGAAGTGATTGTCTGTTGCGTGAAGTCAATAAATTATCTTAACGCTCAATTTGAGCGCTTATTGTGCCAGTATTGAGGGCGCTATCGTTATTATTGAGGAAAGTCAGTTGTGTTTTGCTTTGAAACGATTCAAATTTCATATACAAAAAAGCCACTCATTGAGTGGCTTCGTTGTTTATATGGTGCCGGCACCAAGAGTCGAACTCGGGACCTGCTGAAATTATCGAGAGTAAGTCAGTTGCGCTTTGTACTGAACACTTCAAATTTCAGATACAAAAAACAGATACAAAAAAGCCACTCACTGAGTGGCTTCATTGTTGATATGGTGCCGGCACCAAGAGTCGAACTCGGGACCTACTGATTACAAGTCAGTTGCTCTACCAACTGAGCTATGCCGGCGTAAAGCACAGTAATAAACCCAATCGAATTCATTACCTTAAAGGTGGTGCCCGAACCCGGAATCGAACCAGGGACACGAGGATTTTCAATCCTCTGCTCTACCGACTGAGCTATTCGGGCAACTAAACTAAGCGTTAGTTAACTACTCTGAACTAAGTCGTGAAGACCTTGTTCGTTCGAAGTGCGCGTATAATATAGTGCTCGCTTTAGCTGTGCAAGCCCTTTTTAAGTGACTGATTAACTATTAAACAAAATGCGCTTATTTATTTGATTCTTTCGTTTTACCCTTATTTTACCGCTGAAAGTTTCAGCACTTTAACGCCAGTAGGTGTTCCTTTTGGCTGTTTATCCTAACTTCCTCATTTATTTATCTTCTATTTTGGAGAGAAAAATTAAGGTTTAAGCTCATTTGTTGCAAGCAAGGAGCTGTGGAGCGCAGTGGGTATTGTTGAGCTTTGATTGATGGAAGCGGAGCAACTAAGAGTAAGCGAGTGGCTTCATTGTTTTATATAGTGCCGGCGGCACCAAGAGTCGAACTCGGGACCTACTGATATTATCAAGAGTAAGTCAGTTGCGATTGACCACAGACTTTATTAGTTATTATTCAAATTTCAGATACAAAAAAGCCACTCATTGAGTGGCTTCATTGTTTTATATGGTGCCGGCACCAAGAGTCGAACTCGGGCCCTACTGGTATTATCAAGAGTAAGTCAGTTGCGATTGACCACAGACTTTGTTGGTTATTATTCAAATTTCAGATACAAAAAAACCACTCATTGAGTGGTTTCATTGTTTTATATGGTGCCGGCACCAAGAGTCGAACTCGGGACCTACTGATTACAAGTCAGTTGCTCTACCAACTGAGCTATGCCGGCTTAAATCTTTACTGCTAATTTTTACTACAGAATAATGGTGCCCGAACCCGGAATCGAACCAGGGACACGAGGATTTTCAATCCTCTGCTCTACCGACTGAGCTATTCGGGCAACTAAACTAAGCGTTAGTTAACTACTTTGAATTTGTTGGCTAAGCCGTATCGTTCGAAGTGGGGCTATATTAGCTAGGGTGTTTGACCTCTGCAAGTGCTTTTTCCTGATAAATCACTCGTTCGGCTGTTTAATGCACATCTTGAGTGTTTTTTATCTCTTATTTTGCGAATTCAGCTCAATTTCATTCGTTGACTGTAGTTTTCAAGTCAGAGGGATACTGATGTTTACTATAGCGTTGTGCTTACAGATCATGATTTTTGGCTTACTTTCTAAAATTTAGAAAGATATAAGCGATTTTTACTGATTTTAGTTTTTAAATTTAGATTTATGATAATGAATATTATTTCATGGATAGCATGAAGAAAACGCGAGTACGGAGTCGCAGTATGTTTCGAAATAGTCAGTTTGCTTATGGAATTACCGCCATTGTGACCCATTGGTTGAGTGCGTTCGTCGTGATTGGGTTATTTGCAGTCGGTGTGTGGATGGTGGAGTTAACCTACTACAGTACTTGGTACAAGACTGCGCCGCATCTACATAAAAGTATTGGGATTCTGTTATTGGCGGCGACAATATTTCGTTTGGTATGGCGCTTAGTTAATCCCAAGCCAGTACCTGAGGCGAGTCATAAACCGTGGGAAAAGACGGCCGCACATTTGGCGCATTTTATTATTTATATCTTGCTCTTTGTCATCATGACTGCTGGCATTTTAATCTCAACCGCAGATGGCCGTGGTATCTGGGTGTTTGATTGGTTTGAACTACCAGGATTGGGACTTTTGTTTGAAAACCAAGCTGATATCGCGGGTGATATTCACCAATATGCGGCTTACAGTTTGATCGCGCTGGTCGTTATTCACGCCGCGGGCGCATTAAAACATCACTTTATCGATAAAGATGCCACCCTACTTAGAATGATTAAATTTAAACGAGGATAATACAATGAAAAAGCAACTGTTAAGCGCACTGATTGGTGTATCTCTATTGGCTCCTGTGGCGGCTTCAGCGGCTGACTATGTGATTGATCATGAAGGCGCTCACGCTTCTATTACATTTAAAGTTAATCACTTAGGTTATAGCTATGTGGTGGGGCGTTTTAATGATTTTAGCGGCGATTTTAGCTACGATGCGGCTAAACCAGCTGCGATGAAAGTGAATGTCACTGTGAATACATTAAGTGTCGATTCAAACCATGCTGAGCGTGATAAACATATTCGCGGTGAAGATTTCCTTAATACTGGCAAATTCGCTAAAGCGACCTTTGCATCTACTTCGGTAGAAGACAAAGGAAATGGCGATTTAGTGATTAACGGCAACTTAACTTTAAATGGTGTGACTAAACCATTAGCGATTAAGGCCCATGCTGTGGGTGAAGGTCAGGATCCTTGGGGTGGCTACCGTGCCGGTTTTACGGGCACAACCACCTTTGCGATGAAAGATTTCGGTATCAAGATGGATTTAGGTCCAGCATCTAGCCATGTTGAGTTAGATCTAGTGGTTGAAGGCGTTCGTAAGTAACTCTTTATTCTGTCATTTAGATGAACAAAAAGCGCCGAAAGGCGCTTTTTTGTAAGCTTTATACTTAGAGCCGACTAACGACCAGAATTAATCTTGGTCTTTTTCTGGTACAAAACCTTCAATTTCTACTTCTTTACCTTCAAATAGGAAAGAGGTCATTTGTTCTTCAAGAAATTTACGATCATCAACATTCATCATGTTGAGTTTTTTCTCGTTGATCAGCATGGTTTGCTTTTTTTGCCATAGGCCCCAAGCTTCTTTGCTGATGTTATCAAAAATGCGCTTACCTAAATCACCTGGATACAGTTGAAAGTCTAGGCCGTCGGCTTCTTTATTTAAATATACGCAATTGACTGTACGCGCCATGATTATTCCTTACTGACTGCGGATTGAACGAGTGATCCCAAATTGGCTAGCACGCGCTCGGTGGCGGCGGCGAGTCCCACTTTGGAAGGATGACTTATGTTATACCAGAGAGACTGGTTTTGTTCCATGACAGCACCCACGCTCTGTTTATTGCCGAGGGTTTTATCGCCGTGAGTTTTATCTAAGTTAAGCATCATGGGCTGAATATCTAAATGAAAGTGGCTAAATGTGTGCCTAAAGCCAGTTAACCATTCGAGTTGCTGCGCATCAAACCCTTGCTCTTCAAGATGAGTTTCAAGGGCAGCTTGGGTAGCGAATTCAGGGAAACACCAGAGCCCGCCCCAAATTCCCGCTGGCGGACGTTTAGCTAGAAAGACTTGGTTGTCTTGCATCATCACTAACATCCACGCCGCTTTGGTTGGTATGGTTTTTTTAGGCTTTTTGCCAGGGAAATCGGTTTGTCTGCCAATCAGTTGAGCTTTGCAATCAATCGCTACAGGGCAAGCGGCACAGTTAGGTTTGCTACGAGTGCAAATACTGGCGCCGATATCCATCATGGCTTGATTATATTTCTGAATATCTTGCTGCGGTGTGAAGGCATCCGTCAGTTGCCAAAGTTGCTCTTCAACCGTCTTTTGCCCTGGCCAACCTGCGATTGCCCCATGTCTTGCTAATACACGTTTTACGTTGCCATCGAGAATGGGGTGATGTTGCCCAAGTGACAATGACAATACTGCGCCTGCAGTCGAGCGGCCGATGCCAGGTAGGGCGAGCACTTGTTCAAAATGTGTTGGAAATAATCCCTGATAATCATCGCGGATTATTTTGGCTGCTTTATGCAGATTACGCGCCCTAGCGTAATAGCCAAGGCCGGTCCAATGATGCAACACCTCATCGTCTGGCGCGTTAGCAAGTGCTAACACATCGGGGAAACGCGCCATAAATTTAAGATAATAGGGAATAACAGTCGCAACCTGAGTTTGTTGCAGCATGATTTCAGAAACCCATACGCGATATGGGGTTTTATCTTGCTGCCAAGGGAGAGTTTTACGACCGTGATTGTCGTACCAAGAGATGATACGTGTAGCGAAGGAGGCTGTAGATTTCATCGGCGCAGTGTAGCGGCAGTTATCTTCTTAGACAAGCGTCAAAGATAAGTTGGCAAGGGATCTAAAGCTAAAAATCGCTGCTAAATTCGCACTCTTAAATAATCTTGGTATACTTTCGCCCCATTAGTGCTTGCACTGTATGTTGAACTTTGGATAATGCCCTTCTTTTATGATGGTGTTGTCCACTAGACGAGGCAAAAATGAGCGAAGTCACTACCGCTGAATTTAATGAAGAAGGC
Organism: Shewanella sp. SM74; assembly: GCF_025653725.1. Taxonomy (NCBI): domain Bacteria; kingdom Pseudomonadati; phylum Pseudomonadota; class Gammaproteobacteria; order Alteromonadales; family Shewanellaceae; genus Shewanella; species Shewanella sp. SM74. Next base: position 187,799 of record NZ_JAKKRZ010000006.1, read on the forward strand.
AAGTATCTGCGCAAGATCAGAAGCTTTGTCCTGAGAGAAGGTCGCCTAACCAAAGGCCAAGCACACGCTATTGAAAGCCAGTGGCCAACAATGGGTTTAGATTACAGCCCAGTGCCATTGGTACTAAGCGACGTTTTTGGTCGTGAAGCTGATACTGTGCTGGAAATTGGCTTTGGCATGGGCGCCTCTTTAGTACAAATGGCTAAAGATGCACCAGAGCAAAATTTCATTGGTATTGAAGTACATAAACCGGGTGTAGGCTCTTGCCTCAGTGATGCCGCCATTGCTGGTGTGACTAATTTACGTGTGTATCATCACGATGCCATGGAAGTATTAGAACATGCGATTGCTGACGGTTCATTAGCCCGAGTGCAATTGTTCTTCCCAGATCCTTGGCATAAAAAACGTCACCATAAACGCCGCATCGTACAAGCTGAATTTGCCGAACTTATTCGTCGCAAGCTAAAAATTGGCGGTGTGTTCCATATGGCCACTGACTGGGAAGAGTACAGCGAGCATATGTTAGAGGTGATGCAAGCCGCACCGGGTTATCAAAACCAGTCGGCCGACGGCAGTGTGGTGCCGCGTCCTGATCATCGTCCATTGACAAAGTTTGAAGCCCGCGGCCATAGACTGGGTCACGGTGTATGGGATCTGATGTTTGAGCGTATCGCTTAATCACGAACTCAATTTTAGCTAATTTTAAACACAAAAGGGAAAATCACTATGGCAACTAATCGTAGCCGTCGTTTACGTAAGAAAATGCGCGTTGATGAATTCCAAGAGTTAGGTTTCGATATGGCTTGGACTTTTGATGCATCAGTATCTGAAGCCGATATCGATGCAACTGTAGATAAATTCATCGATGAAGTGATCGAAACCCGTAAATTAGGTTTCCATGGCGGCGGCCACATCGAATGGGAAGGCATTATCGCCACCCAAACGATTGGTAAATGTACCGAAGAAGATATTGCTGCAGTTAAGGCATTCTGGGCGACCCAAAAAGTGTCTCAGGTTGAAGTTAGCGAACTGTACGACATTTGGTGGGGTTAATGCCCGAGTTGGCATTACTTGAGGAAGTGGTCGAGAAAGTTCGACCCTTGCTCGGCCAAGGAAGGGTTGCAAATTATATCCCCGCACTGGCCAGCGTTGATGCTGGCAAATTAGGCATTGCCGTCACGACTGTTGACGGTGAAACTTTAGGTGCGGGCGATTACCTTGAGCAGTTTTCGATTCAAAGTATCTCCAAAGTTTTCAGCTTAACCTTAGCGTTAACTTTATATGAAGAAGCCGAAATCTGGAGCCGTGTTGGCAAAGAACCTTCGGGTCATTCATTCAACTCTTTAGTACAAGTCGAGTTAGAACGTGGCAAGCCGCGCAACCCATTTATCAATGCTGGCGCGTTAGTGATTGCTGACTTATTGCAGAGTCGTTTAGGCGCACCTAAACACAGAATGCTTGAGTTAGTCAGGCAACTAAGCCAAAACGATAAAGTGTGTTTCGATAAACAAGTAGCAGATTCAGAATATCAGCATAGTGCGCGCAATGCGGCTATCGCTTATTTGATGAAGTCGTTTGGTAATTTTCAAGGCGATGTTGATACTGTGCTGCGCACCTATTTTCATTATTGCGCCTTGAAGATGAATTGTGCTGACTTGTCTAAGGCCATGTTGTATTTGGCTAATCGCGGCAAAAGTATCACAGGGTCTGAGCTTATCTCTCAAGTGCAAACTCGACAACTTAACGCTCTGTTGGCAACCTCGGGCTTATACGATGGTGCGGGTGAGTTTGCTTATCGTGTTGGTATGCCAGGTAAAAGTGGCGTCGGCGGCGGTATTATTGCCGTGATCCCTGGAGAACTGTCGATTTGTGTATGGTCGCCAGAACTCGATAATAATGGCAACTCACTTGCGGGCACTGCGATGCTTGAGCATCTAAGTCAGCGTCTCGGCCGTTCTATTTTCTAGCTTTACCTCACGTTTTATTAGCACTATCAGACTAAATGTTAGCGAATTTCGCTAATGACCTTTTAGTGCTAACTTTCAAAATTCAACATAATCATATTGTTATAAAATTGGCACGTCTCATGCTATAAGCTATTCAGTAGTTTAGGTTTATCGAATTATTCAGATTAAAGGACGAACAAAAATGAAATTAAATAAGTTATTAACTGGATTTGCATTATCTGGCGTGATTTTAGGAACATCTAGTGTGCAGCTGGCGCAAGCACAAACAGAGCCAGAAATAGATGAACGCTGTGAAGTTTCCTTAAATTATGACGTTATGGTTGAGCCTAAAAAATTAGTCATGAGCGAGAAGGGCACAGAAAAGTATCGTATCGAAGTTGACAAGTTATTCGTGGAAGGTAAGCAAGTTAACTTAACCGACAAGCAGAAAAAATTGGTTACTCAATATGCCGATGAAGTTTCGACTCAAGTGCCAGAAGTGATTGAACTGGTGAATGAGGCAGTATCTCTTGCTTCCAAAGCTGTTGGTATGGCCTTAACACCTTTAATGGGTGATGCCGCTGGTGCAAAATTTGATGAAATGATGGCTGGCGTTCAAAAACGGGTTGACTCAGTGGCTTACAAGAATGGTGATAGCTTCTATTTAGGGGCGACTGAAGACTCGATGCAAAGTACATTTAACGATGAATTTGAGCTGGAAATGGAACAAATTGTCCAGAATTCAATTGGCGCAATTATGATGAACCTAGGTGGCCAAATCATGTCTGGTGGCGGTGAGAATTTTGAAGCCAAGATGGATACCTTCTCCAAAAAAATGGACAATTTAGGCCAAGATATTGAGCAACAAGTTGAGAGCCAATCTAAGGGATTAGAAGCTAAGGCTGACCGTTTGTGCGACCGATTTGAAAATTTGTTAGTGCTTGAAAATCAATTGCGCCAAGAAGTGCCAGAACTAGCACCTTATGTGTTGACACAAAACTCAACCAAGGAACTGCGTGAATAGTTCTTGTAAATAGTTCTTGCGAATCGCCCTTAGTTTTAACTGCAATAACTTCTATCTCCTTGTGCATGAGTCAAACTTGAATGCTACGCCCCTAGTCAATTTATCGACTAGGGGCTTTTTTATTGGCTACGGTTTAATCGTGGCTACAACCCTTATGGCTAAGTTGATGTGGCTTAATAGGCTAGGCTTGCAGGGATTTAGTTCGGAATGTTACAGTCTAGAGACGAATATTTGGTATACTCTTAAAATATAATTAAAAGCTGGCATATCAGTCAGATATAACCCCCTACTTTAGTGGACTTTTTCGGTCTAAATCTCTGCGTTATGTCATTTTGATGCGAGATATCAATGCTATGGTTATTTTTAAGCGATGATTACGCTAACCACTGCTATTCACCGAAAGTTAATATCATTGTCGTAAACAGCTTAAGGCGACTTCCATGTTAGAACTGTTAGAACCTATTGCGATTTTTACTCATGTGGCCAGAGCAGGTAGTTTTAGTGCCGCCGCAAGAAGGCTTGGGATCTCTAAGTCTAAGGTCAGTACACAAGTCGCCGATCTTGAACATAGACTTGGTGTTCAATTAATTCAACGTACCACCCGCAGCTTAAGCCTGACTGAAGCAGGGCATTTGCTGTATCTGCAAGGTGAAGAACTGCTGCGTGACGCTGAACAAGCGATAGCCAGCGTGCATAACTTAAATGATGCGACCCGCGGCGTGCTTAAGGTTGGAATTTCCCAATCCTTTGGGGTGATGCATATCATTCCTGCGTTGCCATCTTTTATGGCAAAACATCCTGAGCTTGAGCTACAAGTGAGCTTACTGGACCATAAAGTGGATGTCGTGAGCGAAGGCTTAGACTTACTATTAACTATGTCTGAGCAATTACCGCTTGGCATGGTTGCTAGACCTCTGATGAAGTGCCAATTCCTGTTAGTTGCTTCGCCTGGCTATATTGCTCAACATGGCGAGCCAACTCGACCTGAGCAGCTAGTTGACCACAACTGTTTGGTCTATCAAGGCGAGTGGCACGAGCACAGCATGTGGCAATTTAAGAAGGGTGATGACTACTGTGAAATTGGCGTATCGGGTAATTTCAGGGTGGATAATGCGCCTGCATTAAAATCTGCTGCAATCAGTGGTCTTGGCGTTGTGTATCTTGCGAGTTATCTGATGGAAGATGAAATTGCTAAAGGGACATTAGTGCCTTTACTGAAGGATTGGCAATTGACCCACCATCTGCCATTGCAGGCGGTTTATCCCCGTCGTAAGCACTTAGCACCTAAGGTCAGTTCTTTTATCGAATTCATCAAAGATCACATAGGAACGCCACCGTATTGGGATGCTCCCTATGTCGAATTATTCAGTAAACGTCAGTAAAATAGGAAACATTGTTCTCAAAAGCAGTCTTATGTGGTTTTAAATTGGGCAGATACTTTTCTGGTCATTTAAAATCAATACTTTAGATCGAGTTGATGAGTACATTTGTTGATGGTTTTTTAGGGGTTACTAAAGCACTTTTTTATAACATCCTTGAACTCTGTTCTTAATTGAATACAATGGTAACAGTTGATTCGGAATGATCTGAGTCCTATACGTTTATTGGAAATGACCCCTTTCAATTTTTGTATACAGGTCGGCGTTAATGCAGTTTTGGATCACAGCCAACAGAAGTTTGAGAACTAAAACAATGTTGGCTCTTTAAACCATCATCCTAGTTTTTGGTTTACCTCAGCCTTATCGCTGAGGTAATTTTTTTATTGATGGTTTGTAGCCTTGAGCACAAGTTTTGTCTCCCTGTACCCTAAAGTCGCAACTGTGTGTTAAATGATGTGAAGGCGAGTGCTAAAGCATATATTAATGCAACAAATATAGTGACCCACAGTGAGAAGGGTTCTGTTATCTAACGGGATAATGGTACCAATAAAAAAGCCACTTTCTAGTGGCTTTTTTATTGGGCGCAGCTTAAGACTTTCACTTATGTCGCTTTAGTCGTGAAGCAAGTTAACAATGCTTCACGGCTCAGCATTAAGGCATTAGGCCTGCTTCTTACTGGCTATCCAGAGATCGACTTGTTGTTCTAGTACATCCAGTGGTAATGCGCCGTTAGCAAGTACTAGCGTATGGAAGTCGCGGATATCAAATTGACTGCCAAGCTGTTGCTCTGCTTTATGTCTTAGCTCTAGTAGTTTAATCATACCTACTTTATAAGCTGTCGCTTGCGATGGCATAACGATATGGCGTTCAACCATTTTCACCGCATCTGATTTAGCATTTGGCGTATTGTCCACGTAATAGGCAATGCCTTGCTCGCGGGTCCACTTTTTAGCGTGGATACCAGTATCAACGACTAAGCGACAGGCACGCCACAACTCCATTGCTAGGCGACCAAAGTCAGAATAGGGATCGGCGTAGAGTCCCATTTCTTTTGGGAAAGATTCGCTATATAAACCCCAGCCCTCAATATACGCGGTATAGCCCCCAAACTTACGGAACTTAGGAATATTTTGCAGCTCTTGGGAAATGGCTATCTGCATATGGTGACCCGGAATACCTTCGTGGTAGGCCAGCGCCTCCATTTGGTATTTTGGCATGGCTTTCATGTCATATAGGTTTGCATAGTAGCTACCTGGACGCGAACCATCCGGTGCCGGTTGTTCATAGAAGGCTTTACCAGCAGATTTTTCTCTAAAGGCTTCAACCTGCTTCACTACCATGGAGGCCTTAGGTTTTACTTTGAACACTTCATCCAAGCGCGACTTCATATTGTCGATGAACTTAGTCGCCTCAGCTAAATAGGCGGCTTTGCCTTCGGCGGTATTGGGGTAGTAGAACTGGGGATCATCACGCATAAAGCTAAAAAATTGCTGCAAATTGCCTTTAAAGTTGACCTTCTTCATAATGGCGCGCATTTCATTGTGGATACGCTCCACCTCAGAAAGTCCTAAGTCATGGATTTGATCGGCGCTCATGTTTGTCGTGGTAGTACGGGCCAAGGCATTATTGTAATAGGCGGCTCCGTTAGGGAGTTTCCACGCACCATCGCGGTCATCAGCTTTGGCAGCTAAGGTTTTTACGTAACTAATGAGTTTGTTATAGGCGGGCTCGACTTGAGTAACGAGTGCTTGCTCAGCCTGTTGAAGCAGTGCTTGCTTTTCCGTTTCTTTAATCGCTAATGCGTTAACTTTACGGCGAAAATCTGCGAGTAACGCGCTGTCGTCGCCCTTATCAAAAGGCGCGCCTTTGATGATGTTTTGGCTGTCTGAAATCACATAAGCGAATACGAACTTAGGCGCGATAATGCCTTTATCTGCGCGAACGGCTAATACTGTCTGTAGTTGATTTAAGCGTTTGGGAACGCCATTCAAGCGGCTGATATAGGCCATAGCATCGCTGACATCTGTGATTTGATGTTGGTTAATCAAGAAGGAGGCGATCATAGAGTGGCCGCCATACATTTGATTTACAGGATAATTATGATAGCGCCATTGGTCATCTTCGATGTCATTTTGCAGATTTTGTTTTAGTAAGGTAAGGCTGAGGTTTGTTTGTGGATCGAGCTTGGCCGCATCAATCTGATTGACCCGCTCCAGTTGTTTTTTTGTGCGCGCTAGGGTTTTATCATCGGCGGCATCACCCAGTTCATCCCATTTATCATAGTCTTGCTTGATCCCCATATAGGTCTGCGAAATGGGGCTCGCCATGATGTTTTCCATGAAGATGGTTTCGAACAGAGCATTGGCTTTTTCTGATTCGGTTTGCGCTACTGCATTCACAGGTTCGCTTGCACTGTGTAAGGCTGGCGCAGTTGATGCTGCATACGCGGGAATGGTCAGTAGAGCTGAAAGGGTCAGTGCGACTAAGCTGATTTTAGTTTTTATTGGCATGATCAGGCTTCCTAGATTGATTTGCATCAATACTAAAGAAGCGGAACAAGAATGTATGGATATTAGTGTTAGAAAATGTGTTAGCAGTAATAGTGTTAAACGGCACTATTTGTTACTAACACATTATTTATATAGATGTTTTAACGGCTAACTCAGCAAAATTGTGTCAGTAAATCATTAACAAACATATGACCTTTACTGGTTAATTGCCAATGTTCAGCGGATTCTGTGAGTAAACCGCGTTGTTTGGCCTTTTCCATTCCTTCGGTCAATGTGTCTCTGTGTTGTCCGGTACGCAGTTCAAATTCTTGCTTAGGAATAGGTGTCATCAGACGCAGGCGATTCATTAAATATTCGAGCGCGCGGTCTTCCTCTGCAACTTCAATCGATTCGAAGGTGTAGTTGTGGGCACTCAGATATCCCTTGGGATGTTTAATTTTTACTGTGCGTATGATGCGGTTTTCTTCTGGCAGCGTCACTTTGCCGTGGGCGCCACAGCCTATGCCTAGATAATCACCAAACTGCCAGTAGTTGAGATTGTGCCTACATTGGTAACCTGGTTTTGCATAGGCGGATATTTCGTATTGCTCATACCCTAATGCGGCCAGCTTTTGTTGACCTTGCTCATAGATATGCCAGAGCGCTTCGTCATCGGGCAGCTGTGGCGGTTTTGAGTGGAATAGGGTATTGGGCTCAATCGTTAACTGGTACCAAGATAGGTGTGGCGGATTCAGCGCCGCTGCCGTGTCGATATCGGCCATAGCTTCAGCAAAGCTTTGATTGGGTAATCCATGCATTAAATCGAGGTTAAAACTCAAGTATCCCGCTTGGCTGGCTTTTTGAGCGGCGACTTGTGCCTCGTTTTGATCGTGAATACGTCCAAGTAAGTTGAGTTTATCCTTAGAAAAGCTCTGCACACCAATAGATAAACGAGTGACGCCCGCTGCACGATAAGCACTAAAGTCATCGTGTTCTAAAGTGCCAGGGTTAGCTTCCATAGTGATTTCGATATTGTCACTAAAGGGGATTAGCGCATTGGTACCATCGAGTATGCGTTTGATTTGCAAAGCATCGAATAAGGATGGCGTGCCGCCACCGATAAAGATGGTATGGATCTGCCGCCCTTGGACGAGATGTAAATCTTGGCGTAAGTCTTCCAATAGCGCATCAACATAAGCCTCTTGTGGCAGTTCGCCATTTTGGCCATGGGAATTAAAGTCACAATAGGGACACTTTTGTACGCACCAGGGAATATGGATATACAGACTGAGTGGTGGCAGTTCGAGCTTCATCGTAGTAGTCATGGCAGTTGACGACATTATTGTGCATTCCCGCCTGTTAATACGCCTTGGGCTTGCATGGCGGCGATGAGTTGCACTAGGGCTTTACCGCGATGACTTAAGGCATTTTTCTCGTTGCTGCTCAGCTCTGCCGCGCTACATTGATAATTTTCAGGGATAAAAATCGGATCGTAACCATGGCCATTAGCGCCGCGTTGGCTAAAGTTGATTTGGCCTTCCCATGAGGCTTGGCAAATAATCGGGGTAGGGTCTTTCGCATGGCGCATATATACCAGTACGCATTGGAATCTTGCCCCGCGAGGTGCTGGCTGGTCTTTTAACGTCTCAAGTAGTTTCAATACGTTGTCTTGATCTTTGGCATTTTCGCCTGCGTAACGTGCTGAATAAATGCCTGGAGCGCCTTGGAGTAAATCCACTTCTAAACCCGAATCATCGGCAATGGCCGCAAGTCCGGTGATTTCGGCGGCATGCCTTGCTTTGATAATGGCATTCTCTACAAAAGTGGTACCCGTTTCTGCTACTTCGCTGACATTAAACTGGCTCTGCGGCAGTACAGTGACACCGTAGCTTGCGAGCATTTGATCGAATTCGGCGAGTTTGCCTTTATTACCGCTGGCGAGGACGATTTGTTGCATGGAATACCTATCATAAATGGGGCGACGTGCGTTGGCACTATGATACCCAAGCTCAATAGTAAAGGACAGGGAAAGGGGGGGCGCTACAGGAAAGCAACGCCAACAAAGGTATAAAATAGATTTATTCAACGTAGAATTTTTGCTTAAACTGTAAGTTAGTGTTCAGTTGATTGCCATATTTAATTGCGATATTGAAGTTGATTTCCTGATCATCGCGGTAGGGCACTTCGGCAATGTAATAAATCGCATCACCTTCGCGGATCTCTTTAAACGTTAGATTGATTCGCGCATCTAACAAATTATTAGCAACTCCAGTAATTTCAACTGGTACTGCGGGCTTATTCGCTTCGCTAATATCTAATACGGCAATATTGATGATGCCAGTGTAGCTACTGCGCTTAATTCCATAGGATTTGGCTATGCTAGGCGTTAAAAATGTACTGCCAAGTGCCATGTAATGAATATCAAAATTGCCGACAGTTTCTTTTTGCTCGGCATTTGCAACACCGCAAAGGCTGGCCGTGAGGGCTAATACAGCGAGAAGATTACGGAACATGATGGATACCTCATATTAGGGAATGTTGGATTATAGGGCCGCTGTGACTATTTTTTTCAATAAATTAATAGCATTCAAAGGATTAATTCGTTTTCAGTTGTACGATTATTTAACTGATTGATCTTTCAACTGAATTACTTTTCACTATCTTGCCCCATCAGTTCAGTAATGACACTTGGGATGATCTTAGGGTCAATAATGCGGATTTGTTTATGTCGGCCAAGTTCACCTTTTATTATGTGAATGTCGCTCTTTGGCACTTTAAAAGCTTTTGCTAAGTACTTGCTTAAATGGGCATTCGCTTTGCCATCAATAGGCGGCGCAGTGATGGCTACTTTTAGCTCATCACCGTGCAATCCTACAATTTGATCTCGGCTAGCCTTAGGCTGAATGTAGAGATTAAGCAGCAAGTCACCTTGCTGCAAAGTCACTGCACTCATTAGATCACAGCCCAATAAGGGATATATTGAGCAAGTAACATATTGAGGAAATTCATACCAATAATGACCAGCATTACGGATAAATCTAAACCACCAATTGGCGGTATGATACGACGTATTGGTGCTAATACGGGTTCAGTTAACTGACCCATGATCATTACAATTGGATTATAGCCTTGGTTAAACCAGCTTAAGATTGCGCGTATTAATAGCATCCAAAATAGCAGTACCCCTGCTTTTTTGACCACAGATACAACGGCAAACAGCAAAAATAACAGTATGTCTATGCCACCGCCCGCAATGAGGCTAATTAGTAGCAGCTTGGCTATCACAACCAATAATGCGAGGACGAAAGATGCGGTATCAAATCGCCCTAAGGAAGGCAAAATACGGCGCATTGGTGCGATGAGCGGGTGAGTTGCTTTAACAATAAATTGGCTAAAAGGATTGTAAAAATCAGCCCTTGCCAGTTGTAACCAAATCCGCAAAATCACCACCATCAAATAGAGATCGAATAGAGTGGTGATTAAAAAGGTAAATGCATTCATCGAGATTTCTACCTATTAAAGTTCGATATAAAAACGTGTTAGTGGATCAAAATGTTTTAGCCATTTCTTCTGCACGATTAATACAGTTTTCCATGGCTTTTTTTACTAAGCCGCGCATATCCGCAGCTTCAAATGTCGCCAGCGCTTGTGCGGTGGTGCCGCCCTTTGAAGTAACATTCTCCCTTAAATTACCTAAGGTCAGTTGTGGGTTTTGCTTTGCCATCATAGCAGCGCCAAGCGCAGCTTGCTGCACTAAACTTCTGGCTTTTGTTTCATCCATTCCCATTTCTTTGCCTGCATCTATCATAGACTCCATTAGCAAAAAGAAATAAGCCGGTGAACTGCCCGATAGTGCAATCACTTGATCTAAATCTGACTCTTCATTTACCCACACTATTTCGCCGCCGCTTGACATCAAACGATCGCAAATGGCTTTCTGCTCGGTAGTAATGCTTTGAGGCGCATAGAGGCCAGTCATACCAACACTAATTTGCATCGGCGTATTTGGCATGGCGCGGATAAGCTTGATGTCTTGTGCCAGATAGTCGGTATATCGCTTTGCTTTAATGCCCGCAGCGATAGTGATGACTAACTTATTCGACAGCTCGACTGTCTGTAATGCTTCACAAACTTGTTGCATCAATTGTGGTTTTACTGAAAGTACTATTACATCGGCAGCTTGCGCCGCTGCCAAATTATCCTGAGAAACCAAAATCCCAAAATCGTCTTTTAGTGCATCAAGTTTACCTTGGCTGGGATTAGTCGCTTGGATGAGTTGAGCTGGATAGCCGCTATTGATTAAGCCACTGATGATGCTGCGCGTCATATTGCCGGCACCGATAAAGCAGATTTTCTGTTGATCCATTTGATTCTCTTCAGTGTGTTAACCGTTAACTTGTAACATCTTCACCTTAAATTAAGATGATAAAACGGTTAGTCATTTGAATGACTGAGCCTGATTATCGACTCTCGCTAATTGCTCTTAAATCGTTAATGTTCGGTGTTCTTAAATACAGTATTTGGGCATAAAGTGCTAAAAACAAGGTTAAACTGACCTCTAACTAAATGCCGAACGTGGATTTTACGCAGCGTAATTGCGCTCACCAAAAATGGCACTGCCAATACGCACCATAGTTGAACCGCAGCTAATCGCTGTATCTAGGTCATTACTCATCCCCATTGAAAGCGTATCTACAGCGGGATAATGCGTTTTAAGTTCTTGAAATAGATTGTTTAACATGGAAAACTCTTTAAGCTGTAACTCTGTATCTGCGGTAGCCGTTGGAATTGCCATTAGGCCCCTCAGTGCTAAGTTAGGTAGCTGAGCTATCAGTTCGGCCAGTGGCAGCATTTGAGCCGCATCTATGCCAGATTTTGTGTCTTCAGCACTGATATTAATTTGAATACAGACGTTTAATGGCGCCAATTCGGCCGGACGTTGCTCATTGAGACGTAGGGCAATTTTGTCGCGTGAAACGGTATGCATCCAATCGAAATGCTGGGCGACTATGCTGGTTTTATTGGATTGGAGTGGGCCGATAAAATGCCATTCTATGTCTGGGAAATCCCCCTTGAGCGCAGTAATTTTTTCAGCGCCTTCTTGGACATAGTTTTCGCCAAAGCAACGCTGACCCGCTTGGTAGGCTGCTATAATGTCTTCAATAGGTTTAGTCTTGCTGACGGCAAGTAAGCGAATACTGCTGGGGTGGCGGGCACATTTTTGCGCTGCTTGTGTGATCCTGCGCTGGGCGATTGCGAGTCTGTCTGCTATTGTTGTCATGATGTAATTATCTAGTTGCAAGGATATCCCAAACGATGGAAATCACTGAGTTATTGGCATTTAGTGTAAAACACAAAGCCTCGGATCTACACCTTTCTGCAGGGATATCTCCCATGATCCGTGTTGACGGTGAAGTGAGAAAAATTAACCTGCCCGCGCTCGATCATCAAGGTGTACACAGCTTAGTGTACGACATAATGAATGATAAGCAGCGCAAGGACTACGAAGAACATTTAGAAATCGATTTCTCGTTCGAAGTCCCTAATCTTGCACGCTTTCGTGTTAACGCATTCAATCAATCCCGTGGTGCAGCGGCTGTGTTTCGTACCATTCCAAGTGACATTTTGTCACTTGAGCAATTAGGTGCGCCGGAAATTTTTAAAAAAATTGCCAGTTTCCCTCGCGGATTAGTCCTAGTGACTGGACCTACGGGGTCGGGTAAGAGTACCACACTTGCCGCCATGGTGGATTACGTGAATGAAAATCGACATGATCATATCTTAACCATTGAAGATCCTATCGAATTCGTTCACCAAAATAAGCAATGTTTGATTAACCAACGTGAAGTTCACCGCCATACCCACAGCTTTAATGCGGCGCTTAGAAGCGCACTACGTGAAGACCCAGACGTGATTTTAGTCGGTGAGATGCGTGACCTTGAGACCATTCGTTTGGCGATGACCGCCGCTGAAACAGGCCACTTAGTGTTTGGTACCTTGCATACTACTTCTGCCGCGAAAACGATTGACCGTGTGGTCGACGTATTCCCTGCTGGTGAAAAAGACATGGTGCGCACTATGTTGTCTGAATCGCTGCAAGCGGTTATTTCGCAAACCCTGATTAAAAAGGTGGGAGGAGGCCGTGTCGCCGCCCATGAAATCATGATGGGCACGCCCGCTATCCGCAACTTAATTCGTGAAGACAAAGTGGCGCAGATGTATTCGGCAATTCAAACAGGTATGGCCCATGGAATGCAGACCTTAGAGCAATGTTTACAGAACTTAGTCAATCGCGGTCTTATCACTCGTGAAGATGCAATGGCGAAAAGTTCGAATAAACAAGCGACATTTTAAGGATTTATGATGGATGTTCGTCCGTTTTTAAAAGTGATAGTGGAACGCAAAGCCTCCGACTTGTTCATCACAGCGGGTTTTCCGCCGAGTGCCAAGATTGACGGTGAATTGCGTCCCTTGGCAGAAAGTGCGTTTACACCAGCACAATCACTGGATTTTGTTGAGTCGTTAATGACAGAGGCGCAGAAGCAAGAGTTTCATTCCACTCGTGAGTGTAACTTCGCTTTTGCGGCAAAGGATTTAGGTCGTTTTCGGGTGAGCGCTTTTTGGCAGCGTGAATCGCCTGGCTGTGTGATGCGCCGTATCGAGACTAAAATCCCGGATGTCGATGATTTAAAATTGCCGCCAATTCTAAAAGATCTGGTGATGAGTAAACGTGGCCTCATCATTATGGTAGGCGGAACGGGAACGGGTAAGTCAACGTCTTTGGCGGCCTTGGTGGGTTATCGCAATGGTCATGCTCGTGGGCATATTTTGACTATTGAAGATCCGGTTGAATTCGTTCATGACCACAGAAAAAGCATAATCACTCAGCGAGAAGTGGGTATAGATACTGAGTCTTTTGATGCGGCGCTAAAAAGCTCCCTTCGCCAAGCTCCCGATGTGATCTTGATTGGTGAAATTCGTACCCAAGAGACGATGGAGTTTGCGCTGTCATTTGCAGAAACGGGTCACCTTTGTATGGCAACCTTGCATGCCAACAACGCCAACCAAGCGTTAGACCGGATTATGCATCTCGTGCCTGAGAGTAAGCATCAACAGTTATTGTTCGATTTATCATTGAATTTACGCGGTATTGTGGCGCAGCAATTGATACCGAAAGTCGATGGCACAGGGCGTCGCGCCGCGATTGAAGTATTGATTAACACCCCAAGGGTGGCGAGTTTAATTGCGAAGAACGAGCTGCATTTGCTCAAAGAAACCATGGCAAAATCCAACGAGCAGGGCATGCAGACGTTCGATCAGGCCTTGCTGAAACTTTATGTCGATGGCGAGATTAGTTACGCCGATGCGCTGCACCATGCTGATTCACCAAACGATTTACGTTTGATGATTAAATTGCAGAATAAAGAATCCACGGGCTCAGGTTTTATGGAAGGTGTCACCTTAGACATGGACTAGCGTGATAGTCCGGTTCTGGGTTAGGCAGCTCTTTATGGGCTGCTTTTTGTTTGTGTATTAGATTTTCGTTCAGCTCAATCGGTTCTACTTTATCGCTATGTTGCCATTATCCATAGCTTTTATTTTTTAATTCAATATGATCTTTACCTAGTGCGTTTACGTAATGTACTGGTAAAGGAGAAAGCAATGAAAAAATTACCTATGATATTCGCTATGACAGCGAGCTTGACGAGTGTTGGCGCTATGGCGGCCACTTGTCCCGAGTATCTGAACCTTGAAGTACGAAAATTACATTCTGAAGAGACGGTTAATCTGTGTGAATTGACTCAGGGAAAACCAGTGTTGATTGTTAACACGGCCAGTAACTGTGGTTACACCCCGCAGTTTAAAGCGCTCGAAACATTGCATGAAAACTACAAAGATAAAGGCTTAGTGGTCATTGGTTTCCCATCGGATGATTTTTTCCAAGAAGAAAATGATGAGAAAGATACGGCTAAGGTGTGTTACATCAATTACGGTGTCACCTTTACTATGCTGTCAACATCGCCAGTACGTGGTAGTGACGCTAATAGTGTCTTCAAATACTTAGCTGAAAAAACTGGTGCGCCTAAGTGGAATTTTTATAAGTATGTCGTCAGCGGTGATGGTGCGGTTGTGCAACAGTTCAATTCTAAAGTGAAGCCAGATAGTGAAGAGCTTAAGCACGCGATAGAATCTGTACTTTAATCTTACGAATATTTATTAATTAAGAGGCTGTTTTGGCTAAATTTTCAGGCTTATCCAAAGAAGTTGGACACGGGCAGCGCGGCAAAGTAGGCGTGTTGTTGTTGAATTTAGGTACTCCAGATGAACCCACAGCATCTGCTGTTAGACGTTATCTTGCAGAGTTTTTAGCAGATCCCCGAGTCGTCGAGATCCCTAAGTTAGTGTGGATGTTGATTTTACACGGGATTATTTTGCGGGTACGGCCAGCAAAATCGGCAGCATTATACCAAAAGGTATGGACTGCGGCAGGTTCACCGTTAATGGACATTAGTTTGCGTCAAACGGCAAAGTTAGCGGATAAGCTTAAAGCCGATAACTATGATGTCTCTGTCCATTTAGCCATGCGTTACGGTAATCCGTCGGTTGCTAGCACCTTGCAGAATATGCATCAAAATGGCATAGATAAAATCGTGGTGTTACCTCTGTATCCCCAATATGCGGCGCCAACCACAGGTTCTGCATTTGATGCGATTGCGGCTGAGTTGTCCAAGTGGCGCTATATTCCAGCACTGCATTTTATTAATACTTATCATGACAATGCTGACTTTATTAATGCTTTAGCCAATTCGATCTCGGCTGATTTTGAAGCCCATGGTAAACCGCAAAAATTGGTGTTGTCATACCATGGTATGCCTGAACGTAATTTGCATTTAGGCGATCCGTATTACTGCTTCTGCATGAAAACGACTCGACTGGTTACCGAGAAGCTTGGGTTAGGTAAAGATGAGTTTGTGATGACATTTCAATCGCGTTTCGGTAAAGCCAAATGGCTACAACCTTATACCGATGCGACTTTGAAAGCGTTGCCGCAACAAGGCGTGCGTGATATTGCTATCGTCTGCCCAGCTTTTAGCGCCGATTGTTTAGAAACGCTGGAAGAAATTGTTGGGGAAAATGGTCATCTCTTTGCCGAGGCGGGTGGTGAGAAGTTCCGCTACATTGCTGCATTAAATGATGATGATGCGCACATTACTATGATGGCAAACTTAGTGAAGCCACATTTTTGATCTGGTAATTTATCGGGTTAAATATCAAACTAAAAGGATAAGGCAACTTATCCTTTTCTTTTTATTGTAGTTTTATTTATTGTGGCATTACTTGCTGAAGTTATTTTCGAAGTAGCTTTCGATGATAAGGACGGCAGACACCGCATCGACTTGACCTTTGGTCAGTGCCTTAAACCCGCCCAATTCGAATAATCTGGCCTTAGCATCAGTGGTAGTTAATCGCTCATCTTGAGTGGCTATTTTGACTTTGAACTTAGCATTGATGCGATTAGCAAATTTACGCGCCCTGTGGGTCATATCTTGCTCTGTGCCATCCATGTTTAAGGGCAGGCCAACGACGACTAAGTCGGGTTGCCACTCCTTGATTAAGTCGCCTATCTGATCCCAATTTGGGATCCCATCGACGGCTTTAATTGACAACAATGGCGTGGCGCTAGCGGTGATTTCTTGGCCTATAGCCACACCAATGCTCTTAGTGCCAAAATCAAAGCCTAATACGGTTTTCGAATTCATAGTGTGCTGACTTATATTAATAAATAGACTTAAGCGTGACCCGCTTGAGCTGAAACTTGCCAAGCATCAAATCCGAGAGCACGACTGGCCTGTGGCCAACGGTCTTCGTGTTTAATGTCAAACAAGAGCGCATTCGTTGCTGGAATTGTGAGCCAAGAATTATCGGCAAGCTCTTGTTCGAGCTGATCTTTACTCCACCCTGCATAACCTAAGGCGACGAGGAACTTCTCGGGCGATCTGTTGCTTCCAATCGCGGTTAACACATCACGGGAAGTGGTTAGCATTAAACCACAACCCAGATCTGTGCTATTGGCCCAATAGGGCTGAGAGGTATGCAGCACAAAGCCGCGATCTTGGGAGACGGGGCCGCCCATCATGACATTGGTATTGAGCACTAAATCCGCGGAGACTTGCTCTGCCAGCAAATCCATTTGTTCTAATAGCGAATTAACTTCGATACCGAGCGGTTTATTGATCACCAGCCCCATGGCGCCTTTGGCATCATGTTCACAGATATAAATGACTGAGCGTTCAAAAAACGTACCGTGTAGTGAGGGCATAGCAATTAAGAAATGGTTCTGCAAACTCTCCATTAAACTACTCCGTTTGATGTGGCTAAGTTGATCTAGCTTGCTGCTATATTGCTAAGTCGGGCGAGATTAACCGCCAGCTAATTTAACTTTGTAGTTTTGTTTCTCAAGTAATATCTTTAATTGCTCGCGGTTGTCCGTTTGGACTTCAATAGTGAAATCTTTAACCGTACCACCACAACCACATTGTTTCTTAAGGGTTTGTGCCATTGCTTTTAACGCTGCTTCATCGAGACCTAACCCAGAGATAATCGAAACGCCTTTACCTTTGCGGCCTTTACTGTCTCTATGGATCCTGACTATGCCATCGGATTCAGGAATCGCTTTAGTGACGGGCTCTGCATTTATACGGCCTTTGTCGGTACTGTACACTAAGGATACATTAGGATCTGCTTTCATCGGTTTCATTCATTGATATTAGAAGGTGACTTATACCGACTCAGTTTATCAAATTTGCAGAGGTTCTGGGAGGTAAAAAAAGACCACTTGAGGATTCTCCTTAAGTGGCCAATACAAAATGCTAACTCTTTGCAGGGAAGTAAGCATATTTTTGAAAAGTAAGCTTAAAGCTCGGGATTAATTCATTCGCATGAATACCATGGCTATCAGCGCCACAGCGGTGAGTAATGCACTGGGCATAATAAATTTATGTAACTTAGGTAACGCAATTAAGCAGGCTGTTGTAACAAAACCAAATGCGGCGACTGTCGCATAGTTAGTACCATTAGCAATGGTATCAATAACCAACCAGCCAAGCACTAGGAGGGGTAATATCAGTAAACTGGTAGGCAAATGACGTTTAATTTTGGCGTTATTGGCCTCGAGAGAAATTTTTTCTGGTGCAAGGAAAAAAATGGCAGATGCAACCATAAACGCGCTAATAAACCAGTACATTTCAACACCCCTCTAAATCTCAATTGATAATCATTATCATCTTTGATTTTGCTGAAGTCAAGCTGAATGAGATGCCGCTTTTTAATCAATTGAGTTGTAGATTAGGCTATTGCTCTGTAAGCTAAATTCATATCTCTGATACTTGTCTTTGTTCGGGTCGAACATCTGAGGAAATTAAGATGAAAAATATTTTTGTAGCATTAGCTGTGTTGGCACTCAGTGCCTGTAGTTCGATGAAGTCAGGTTGGGATTTTGATCCTAGCGCCAATTTTACCCAATATAAAACCTATGCTTGGGTTGCTCAGAAAACGGATTCTGCTGGATATCATCTAGATGGCTTGATGGACCAACGGGTCAGAGAAGCGGTGAATAGCCAGTTAGCGAGTAAGGGGATGACATTAGTTGATGCAAAAGATGCTGATGTACTTGTTAATTATCTGACCAAAGTTGATAAGAAGATTAATGTTGATACCTTCAATAGTAATTTTGGCTACAACCCATACTATGGTCCAGGATGGGGTTGGGGCGGCAATATGCAGACCCAAACCACAGTAAGAGAATATGAAGTTGGCACCCTGATTATTGATTTGGTTGATAATAAAACCACTAAACTGATCTGGCGTGGTTCTGTTGCCGATACCATTCGCGACAAAAATACCCCAGAAGAAAGAGTACAGATCATCAATCAAGCAGTGGGCAGTGTAATGGCAAATTATCCACCTAAGCCTGACACTAAGTAGTTCTGATTCAGTTTGAATGAACATTAAGCGGCCTAAGGGCCGCTTTTTTGTGGTTGATTTTTATGCATTTGTCTACGGTATTAGATGATCTGCAGTTATTTATCATCTGATTGGATTTACGTTATTAATACTTATTAAAAATTCTATTTTCATAGATGACAATGTGAAAGTAACATTTTTATAACTGACTATTTTGTATAATATTTATCCTATAACTTAATAATGTAATAGGAGTCTGCATCAGATTGTTAATAAGATGATGAATTAATTTTTCTAATGATGAATTCAAAATAAAATCATTATAGAACTGAGAGGTTATCAGGCAGAATCAATTCTTTGAGTTGTTGGTAGTAGCAAAGATGCATGAGACGCAGATTATTGGATTACTTTGGCTGATTGGGATTATTGCCGAGGCGATGACGGGCGCTCTGGCGGCTGGCCGCAAGCAGATGGATTTGTTTGGTGTGGTGATCATTGGCTGCGCAACGGCAATTGGTGGCGGCACACTAAGGGATATGATGCTCGGAAATTACCCCTTAATTTGGGTTGAGCATGTGCATTACCTTATTGCGATTGCATTCGCTTCTTTGCTCACTGTCGCTATCGCCCCTGTGATGCGTTATCTGTCTAAGTTATTTTTGGCTATTGATGCCTTAGGTTTAGCCGTATTCTCCATAGTGGGCGCACAAAAGACGTTAATGCTGGGATTTAGCCCAACAATTGCCGTAGTCATGGGATTGGTCACTGGTGTCTTTGGTGGCGTTATCCGCGATATTCTGTGTAACCAAGTGCCTTTGATTTTTAAAAAAGAACTCTATGCGGTGATTTCATTACTGACGGCAGGTTTGTATATCGTCTTAAAAGCCTATCAGTTAACGGAATGGATTAATCTGGTTATTTGTTTAAGCGTTGGTTTTAGCTTACGGATGTTGGCGCTGCGATATCATTGGTCTATGCCGACCTTTGACTACCAATCCAGTGGCGATCAGCATACACATTAAATCGTAAAACCAAATCGTAGAAATAGAACCGTTAAACAAAAGGGCAGCTAAGGCTGCCCTGTTTTTTAGCGGTGAATTACTGCTGGGCTTGCAGGGTTTTCAAGGCTTCAAGGGCAGCATCATAGTTAGGATGCTCTGTGATGTTTGGTACTAACTCTTGGTAGTGGAGCTTACCTTCTGCATCTATGATGAAAATGGCTCTAGCCAGCAAGCCGTAATCTTGAATTAACAAACCATACTTTTCACCAAAATCGCGCCACACGCTATCTGATAGCACTTTGATTTTATCTACGTTTTCCACTTTACAGAAACGCTTCTGTGCGAAGGGTAAATCGGTACTGATCGTTAGCATGATGACGTCATCGGAAAAATGGCCAACTTCGCTGTTGAAGCGCTTCGTCTGCAGTGCGCAAACACCTGTATCTAGGCTTGGCACGGCACTTATCAGTACAGTTTTACCCTTAAAATCACTTAGCATCACTGGCGTGAAATGCTCATCAACGACTTTAAACCCCGGCGCCATTTGCGACAATTTTGGTCTTTTCCCTTCTAATGTGACTGTTTTTTCACCCATTAAAACCTGTGTTTTCTCACTGGCGAGTGTATTGGGACTCATCAGAACTAGGCTATAAATACAGCTTGCGGCTAAAAATGAAACATATTTTTGCATTGGATTTCCTCACACATGAATATCTGTGCCTTCGCTAATATCTGTCCATTAAGGTACGCTAAAATGATGCGTAGAACCATAAAAAAAGGCCGGTAATTACCGACCTTTTTTATCCACTAATTGTTATTTGCTTAGCGGTAATTCTTTGACATGGATATCCATTTGTGGGAATGGAATACCTATATCTGCAGCGTCTAATGCATTTTTTATTTGCTCAAGCAGTTGGAAACGTGCAGTCCAATAATCAGATGTTTTTACCCAAGGACGAACCACGAAATTGATTGAAGAGCTAGCCAATTCAGAAAGTCCAACTGTATATGCTGGATCTTTTAACACATACTGGTTGTTATCTAAAATATCGGTCAATACTTTTTTAGTGAGTGCGATATCGGCGGAACCAGAATTCAGATAATAACTGCGACACTCTAATCGAGGTGTAGAAGAAGCCAACTGCTGAAAAGTGGTACGCTTTATCTCGCCAAAGTAAAAGAGTATCACCATGAATTATCAACAGTTGACCGAAGCAAGACGATACCAGATTTCCGTGCTGTTAGAACAGGGCTTTTCGATAGCACACATAGCTAAATGCATTGATTGTCATCGCTCTAGTGTCTATAGGGAAGTTAAACGATGCCAAGGGCAATC
>NZ_JAKKRZ010000051.1:0-16717 GCF_025653725.1 Shewanella sp. SM74
AGCTCCAGCGGCCGCAACTCAAGGTGATGCGCTGAGCCAACATGGCGCATCCCCAGCGGCCGCAACTCAAGGTGATGCGGTGAGCCAACATGGCGCAGCTCCAGCAACCATGGCTCAGGGTGACACAGTGAGCCAACAAGGCGCAGCCCCAGCGGCCATGGCTCAGGGTGACACGGTGAGCCAACAAGGCGCAGCCCCAGCGGCCGCAACTCAAGGTGATGCGGTGAGCCAACATGGCGCAGCTCCAGCAACCATGGCTCAGGGTGACACAGTGAGCCAACAAGGCGCATCCCCTGCAGCAACGGTTCAAGGTGACACTGTGAGCCAGCAAGGCGCAGCGCCAGCGGCCATGGCTCAGGGTGACACGGTGAGCCAACAAGGCGCATCCCCTGCGGCAACGGTTCAAGGTGATGCGGTAAACACCGCTAGTCCTGAAAGAAGTGAGCCAGAGGTTCGTTATGTCGAAACTCCGGCCGAAAATTCTACGCAATCGGGAAGTACCGTTGTAGAGAACAATCCTTACGCATTCGATGGTAATCAAGCTGGATTCAATTTCTCTGTAATGGGCGGATTCGGGAACAACGTCCAACCCTCAAACGTGAGTTATAACAGTGTTGATTTAGTGGGTGGTGGTGCGGCCAGCGGTCACTCTGTCGCAGGTTCCAATAGCAGCGGTGGCCCATCTATGGACACTTCCAATAGCAACGTGCCAACGATGGAGCGTTGATAGATTTTGGTTTGAAATTCGGCGGTTTCTACCGCCGTTTTTTTGGGAATTTGCTGGATTTGATTAGTGGTGTAGCATGGATGGAAATGTAATGGTAGGGGGAAAATTTTGAAGATAATTAGCCTATTAGTGGCAGCTTGGTTTAGCTCAACCTGTATTGTCAATGCTGAAGAACTGACTGTTACAGAGTCAGCAACCGATTTATGGGGTGTGAGTTATTTAAGTGGCAAACCAGTGGGCCGCAAGATGTCACTCAACAATTTCAAAGCAGATCTAATTGACCGAGCGGCGAGAAAAGCAATTTATTCCAAATTGAACCCTACAGCACAACAGGGCGTATTGATCAGGTCATCATCTAATGACGAATCGGTATTACATGAGGTCGTTACTGCAAGTTCCTATATGTATTCTGTAAATAGTGTTGAATTTTGCTATAACGTGTTGTCTGCTGGTATTGAGATTAAAGCAGATATCACCGTTAGCATTCGTCCTTACGACGAGTCCGCGTTATTAAAACAGTTGGAAACGGATGTGCATCTATCTTCGCAGAATCGGCGCCATTGGACACCGATTGATGGACGCTATTTGAAAGAAAAAGAAGATAGAATTTATGGCACTCCTAATAGTTTGTTTGTGATCACCGGCAATCATGAGAACACGATGCCATCCGACTATCAGTTTGTCTCTACTGAAACCTTTTTGGATTATTGGGTTATGCGCTACAAAGTCATGCTCGCTGACGCTTACGGGCGTCGTGGGGTAAAGGGGCCCACTTTAGGCACGGTAGATGATGTTAGCTCAAGGCCTGATATGGTCTTTGAAGCCGTTCTGTCACATAAGCCTCAACAGCAGATTAAATATCCTGACCAACAGATGATTAAAAGGATGGATGGCGCATTTATCTCAGTCGGTAAAAAGGTCGTATCTGTCAACAATTTGAAAAATACCCAAGTACCCATCGGTATGAACGCTACGATTCAAGCGTTGCCGTCGAAGTAGGGGAGGATTTTATATGCAAAAAATTAGTGCCGCGCTGCTAATAATTACTATGTTGTTAACTCACACAGATGTCATTGCGGGTGAGTATGATTATCGTGGTAATGGTGTGTCCAGGTTAATTGTTCATGGATTCGACGACGCCGATTCTCTTGCGCACACAGGAAGTATCAAATCGATTCAATATGCGCTTTACGATGCTTTGATGCAGTCAGGCCGCAAGATTGAAAAGCCTTGGGAAGTGGTGATGGTTTTGAATTTGTCCCCGTATGAAGTTACCGGGAGCGATTTAGCCTTTGAACAAGGAGAGATAGAAGGCCAGTCGGAGCCGATATTTAGAATTGTTGCGAGCAAAACAATTACAGTGAGAGGTGATGTGATTGATCGTGCTTATAAAAATGTTTTGAGGTTGGAGCAAAATCAGGAATTTCAAAAGGCTTTTGAACAGTATTCTAAAGCGATGAATCAAAAAAATGCGGGAGAGATGTCAAGGATCTTTATGAGCTTTGAGGCGCTTGATAAGCTGGGAATTTATCTTGACTACACACTTTCAAGTTATTGATGTCCCAGCTTTTTTTAGGAAATTAACCTTGAAGGAAGTTTGTCCAGCCTTTCCAAAGGTCTTTATAAACGCGATCTGGTGCAGACGGAATTTGAGTCGCTAGTTTGTTGCCACTGGCTTTCAATTCGCGATGTTTAGCTCTAAATTCCAACATACTGCTGCAATTCCACTTCTTAACTTCTTTACTAGCTTGGTTAAAAGTGACGTACTTTTGTCTTTTAGCAAGAAGGTCTTTGAACTTGACACCGAATAACATGGTCGGTGCTGCTGGCACAAAGTCAGGCAGTTGTTTATTTGCAGCCATTTCTAAAAATTGAGTTGAAGTGGTGATGTTATTTTCTTTAAACCATCTTTTCACTTTCTCAAGAGTACCTTTTTGGTGGTAATCATAAGGTTCTTCATTTCCTAGGAAATGGTTCCAAGATTGCCACATACCTTTTCTTGTATAGAAAGAACGAGGATCAGAAGGAATGTTTTTAGGTTTTTCATTCTTCTGGTGATACTCCACCCATTCGGCCATTGTTTTAATGCCAGATGCTTTGGCATATTCGGAAGATGTCTCATAACTAGCAAATACGCCGCCGCGACTATGAATGTCATCTTCTTCCGATTGCGGTATTACAGGTGCGTTAGGGTTCAACACCCCCCAACCTTGCCATAATCCTCTACGGCCATAGAATAATGATGGCGACACTGGTAGATATGGAGGGATTTCATTAGCCTCGACGTATCTAAGCCATTCTGCACGACTGGTAACTCCGAGATCTTTTATATACTCCACCCAATCTTCATAAGATAAAAACTGCACCCCTTTCCGTGAGGTTATCATCTTCTCCGAAGCAACTTGCTCTGGTTTTTTGATGTTATCCTTGGGTACGTGCGTTAGTGGTGCAGTAACCGGAAATTTAAGTACGTTGTTGCTATTCATGATGTTTTCTCGATTTTTTGACGGCTTCGCGCTGGCTAGGCTCGTAAAATTCCTGAGAGGGTAGCTGTCTACTCAGTACGATTTTCATCTATGAGTATGTGCGAAATCTCTCACAAACACAATTCAAATATTCTATAGGTTAATCATTCCTTGTTAATCTTTGACATGTAAATGTGTAATTCTGGAATGAGAAGATCCGTGTCAGGCGTTGCATCATTGCGTTTTGAACGCGTCTTAGTACCGTAATTACTTTCTAAGTGTTTGACCTTTATGTCGTAATCGGAGAAAACGAAAAGAGGTGTTTGGCCGTTGTATTGCAGTTTTTCTTTACTACTACCAGCTTTCCAAATGTTGTAAATCGTTGTTGGTATTATGTTTCTTTTTATTCGAAAACTATGTGATTTTTGGTTTTTTTGAAAAATTTCTAGATATTCATTTCCTTTTGAAAATTCCAGAATGTTGTTTTGCACTGCTTTTTGTATTCTTGTTGAAAAATCCTTTTCTTTCAAAACGCGCATTCCACTTCTCATGTACCAAGAGACTGAAATGGTAGATTTTTCTTCGCATTTTAAAACGTGGATTTTTCTTGTGAGCATAACGAGTGAGCACAATGTATTTTGCCGGGCTAACGTTGCTCTTAACTTGTGTAGGTCATGCGTTGATAGTAACGCTTGAATGTTATCTTTCGTATTATTTATTTTTTCAATCAGTTGATTTATATGGTTATATTCTGAATGAGGGAAAATGATAACACCTGGTGTTATACTGGTTCTGCCGATTGAATCTTCAGAAAGCGTCATTTGAGTTAAGGAAGATGCTATCCACCCTCGCGCTTTGATGTCAGAAAATAGTTCTACTTTGAATTTATCAAATGTTTGGGGTGAAGGAGTTATTTTATAAAAAAATGACTGATTGCTAGCTGCATCAGGAAGATGACTGGCTAGTTCAATTAATTCAAGAGTCAGTTTGTTGTACAAAACATCAAAAGAGTTAATGTCGAATTCGGCGTTAGTCACCGTCTACCTCGTAAAATTCCGAAATTCCCTTTCTTCTGATTCATTTGAAAACTTAGAACTCTTCTAAAAAAATGTTATTATATATTAAAAACTTTGCGTTTAGAAAACTGTGTAGGCCATATGATGAAAATCAACAAACTAGCAACAGTATCACTGTTCGCCATGATGCTTTCAGCGTGCGCTGTATCAGTATCAACTGAAATACCAGAAATTACTGATTGCTGTAGTAAAACAATTTATGATCAAAATATCAATGTAAGGCATCAACAAAGAAACGACGTTCGGAACCTTTCAGCTGATGCTGGGCGAAAAATAGGCGATCTCGCTTTCGAATTGGAAAAGGCGAGAGATGCGGCTGTTAATGATGGCCGTAGCTCCATGATGAAGTACTATCGTGACGTTTATCGTGCCGCAGTTTCATCTGCTTACAGTGATAGCTATCTGCCAACACAAGTGCCAGCTGCAAATGATGAAAAGAGTTATCAGCAACAATTCAATGATGATGCCCAAATCATTATTCACCAACCCACCGATAGAACGCTTTATTTTGAGTATGATGCTGTCGGCTATTCCGATATTGCCGAGGCTCAATATGTTTTGGCTAAGCACCGTGATTATCTTTTAAAAACCCACGGTAGAGTGCTGGTTGTTGGTTATGCTGATATTAGTGGCTCAGCTGATTACAATCTTGCTCTTGGACGCAAACGTGCGGAGCGAGTAAAAAACGAATTGGTCACCAAAGGGGTGCCTAGTGAACTGATTAGCGTCGTTAGCTATGGGGCTTCGTATTCGCCACCACTTATGAGCGGTCATACTGACAATTTGAAGTTGTGGCGTAAAGTCGAGTTGTATTATTGAGTCGAAAGGCCAATTTTTGCGTCATTTGAAATGTCTGGTCTAATCATAGTCATGATGATTAGTGGAGATTTAAAAATGAATAACAGCTATTACAGCCAACCCGCTTACAACGCAACCCCACAAGCCCAATCTCAATCTGCTCCAATGCAACAGCAGACGCTTTATTATCAACCGCGCCAAGGTAACCCTATGAATATTGAGCCTCACCACGAGGCCGCAAATTATGATGAATATCAGCAGTACCAACCCCAGCATGACAATCGCCGCGGATTTGAAGAGCAATCCGCACAAAGCGCTCATAATGTTCAGCCTGCAGCTGCTCCAGAATTTGAAAAATCGGTAAAAATCCACGGTAAGGCCGCTGCGCTGACCATCGTCGCATCTGTCACTAAGAAAGGTTTTCACACCTTGAACATTGAAGGCGCAAACGGAATGGGGGATGGCACTAAAAAGTTTGATTGGCAGGATAAGACAATAATTCAAATCACCGCGACTGAATATCGGCATTTGCTAGCCGTGCTATTCGGATTCATTCCATTCATTGAGTTTAAGTCACATGGCCCACAGAAAAACAAAAGCATCTCGGTCAAGCGACAACAGAATGGGTTTTTCTTCTCAATCAATGAGGGTGGCAAGAAGCCAAAAGCTGTTCCTGTGAGCTTTGATGATGCTTACTTACTCGGGGTCTACGCATTGGATGTATTTGCACGAAATTACCCTAACATTGACTCACATTGCCTGTTAAATACCGTTCAAACCTTTACACAGCTGCCGTACTATCCTGTCCAGCAGTAGTGCTAGGCGTTTTCAATCGGCAAGGAATGAGTTTTGAAAGCGCCGTAGGTGTGGATAGCCAGTTGAGGATAATGCGACAGAAGAGTCTCTATCCACGTCTGCGCAACCGATGGATTATCGGTCATGCTTGGAAGTTGGTACTTAACAATGATCTTGTCATTTGATTCTGGGATAACTCCCAGTTTTAAATGGTAGGCCGCGCTGTGACCTCGGGCATGAATAATTTGAACTAGCACTACTGGCATTTCTGACTCTAGTAGTTTACCGCATTCGTCCACTAATTCTGAATATGAAATAAACAATTTACATATGCCTTAGCATTATAGATTTGTGTTATTGACGCTACTATAATCCATCCTAATTCAAATATGGAGATGTAATTTTGTGAATGCGATAAGAATTTGTCACAACAACCCTAAAATCCGAGTATGGTTTGGTACTTCATTCACACCTTACCCTCGCTCAGTTTTTTATTCGTTGATCTCAATTGTGGGTTTCAGCACGTTGTCTGTGATCGTCAACCTCCATAACTCATTAACTCCTTGGGCTGGGATGGTTGTACTTGGGGGGGGGGCGTTGGTGGCGCTTGGATTAAAGAAAAAGGTCTATATGTCTTATCTTTACGAGTCTGATTGCCTGCTCGAGTTGACACTGTGGGGGGGGCGCATTTGGAGTCGAGAATTCAACTTAGCCAATGATGAACTTAAAATTGAAAGTACAATGAACGCTTATCGCGTGGTTCTCAGTGACAAAAGTATCGTGCTTACCAATTCGCGGGGATTAGCTGAGCAGGTTCATGGGCAGTTAGCAAAACTGATTAAGGTTTGTCACTCTTAGGCTTACTGTATATACGTGTTTCGACTTTCCAAGACTCAACAACCTCCGTGGTTTTCCCACCTTCTGATTTCATCGTTTTTTGTTCCCATGAAGAGACAACTGGCTTGCTGAGCTCATTACGTTCAGCAAGTTCGATGTAAGCATTTTCAGCCATCAATTCGTTTAGGGTTGGCCGTTTCTTGCCATCATCTTTGGCGTAGACATTTAGCGTAGCTGAAGCAATCGCACAAATGGATACGGCTTTAATCAGTCTGATAAGTTTCATGAATTTCCTACCTAGAACTATGGTTTATGTTAGATCTTAACTTAGATTAAATAACATGCAAACTTAATTATCTGTGTTAAAATAATCGCTCTCGATGAAGGAGCCACTTATGAATTTCAGTCAGCATCGCTACAAACTTTTAGCGGCTGCGTTATTAGCCTTGCCACATTTTGCATTTGCGGAAATTGAAGGTATGACCTTTACGTCTGTTATGCAAGAACAGACGACTTTGACACCTGCTTCCGCTATGGCCATCAACCCGGTTCTTGCACATTCAATGAATGTTTATGTGTCTGCCGGTCTTGACCGAAAGCTAAAACTATATTGGCTTTCTAGTGGGGTCAAGCTTAACGAAGTCAATACGGGTGTGGTTGGTGTTTCCGACAGAATTACATTTCAAGGAAAAGACTTTTACGGAAAACAGATCTCTATAGTTGCGCCTAATTTACAGGGAAATTATACCTTACAGGCTGACTTGTTATCCGTTGATGGGAATGTGATTGGCTCTTGGTCTATTCCGGTGACAATAGATACTCAAGCACCAACAGCTAATAGTTCTGATTTAGCTTTTAACTATAGATCCTTCGGTGGAACTTTAGCTTCATATAGCCCTATGGATTTCGGCCAATTAAAACTCACAGGTATTCAAGATACAGGTGCTGGGCTCAAAAATGTTCTCTACATTGTGAAAGATGATGTGAGCCTTTCATTAATAAATTCGATTAATGCTCAATTGGATTTAGATACTTCCACTGCGAGCCTTTCGTCCCTACCATCTGAGGTTTTACCCAGTGATAGAGGTTGGTATCAGGCTGGTTTTAGGGTCTTTGATGCAGCAGGTAATTATTCAGATTTTACTGCTCGCTCGTTTATCGAAAAAGCCTCATATCCCTTACCAGTTCGTAGCGACATTTATGATGCTTCAAGTGCTACGTGGAAGCCGTACACATCTTGGATGACCATCTACAACAATCCGATAAAAGTCCGCTATAGACGGCCCTATTCTGAAACGTTGGAAGCAAACGGGGATTATGGTTGGAGTAGTTATGGTTATCGAGATGGTGATTTTGTCTATAACGAATTTACTGTCTCATATCCTACAGTAAACCCATATTGGGTTGCGCTGACGAAAAGTGGCATTCACTCAGTCAATTACCTTTCTGATTTCAAGTTCACCCTAGGCCCAGGTGTTGATCGTTCGCCTACTAAGCAACCTGACACTGTACAATGGTTTAGTGAGGAAGGTGGCAGTGGGGGCGAAAGAATCAGTGTTGGCAAATACACAAAAGTGGTAAGGCTTCGTCTAAACAGTGAAAAAATGGGTTATGAACAATTAGCCGTTGTTTCAGGTTTAGGCTCCTGTGTTATCCCAATTGGTGAAACCTATTGCGATGTTACAATCAACAGAGTATTTGAGTCTGGTTTTGGCTATACACCCTACAGCTATGTGGTCTACTCAAGTGTGAACGGTGTCAGTGATGGACGTTTTAGTGCTCAATTTAATTATTGGTATACATATTGGGATTTTATTGCTCCCACAATCGAATCGGTCAATGTTACTGATGATTCAATAACTGTAAACGTGTACGACACGAACACTACTAGCGATTGGCGTTCTGGAATGTGGAAGACAGAGGTTTTCCGATTGCAATCTAGTTTAGGCTTCGCAATATCTCCCGATTCTTGGGTGATCACCGGCACCGGCCGTCATCGAGTTACTTTTAAACTCAATCGATTACCAAGTGGTCGTCAAAATATTTCGTTTTACGCAGATGACACCTATGGTAATCGGGTAACACAGTCGATTCTATCCAATTATCTAAACGACACTACGCCTCCAGTTTTGCGATTGCAATCGCCTTCTGGAGCGCAAATCTCAAACGGAAGCACCATTAATGGTTTAGAGAGTTTACGTATCAGCATTACTGATGATAGTGAAGCCAATATCAATTCGGTTGTGCTATCTGGAGGGGCTGCTAAGGATTCAGTTTATGTTTCTACAAATAATTTAGGTGATGGTGTTTACGACCTGAATTACCCTCGTTTATTCCCTAGTTTGGAAGCGAATGAAACTTACACTATCAATATTACCGCTCAAGATACAGCAGGGAACGCATCGACGTTAACTTCAACCTTCTTGTATTTGCCTGCCAACTTATTGCAAGTTGGGCAAATGACGACTTTGGCTGTTAATAAACAACTGCAGAACACGCAAAACGACCCAATTACATCAATTAAAACTGGTGTGCTCAGAACGGCTGAAGGACAACTCGCGTCCGGTGCTCAAACGGCATTTATCACGTTACGCAGTGACGCCAAAATCAACGTCAATATCCTTGGTAGCGTGTTGCAACCTGGGGAAACTAAACAAATCACGATCATCCCCAGCATCACAGGTGAAGTTGTTATTCCTGTTTACTCTGCTTCTCCTGGTGTGAAAGGGCAGGCAAGCTTCATGATCGACATTCCGCAAATCACTTCTACCAATTAAAGGGCAGGCCATGCAAATTAATAAATCACTACTTTTAGGGCTGTGTAGCGTCATCTGCTCTGGCATGGCTAACGCGGCAGTAGAAGGCTTTTCGTATACAGACACCAACGCTACAGTGAAAACCACTGAGGGCTCGCTCATTAACCCTCAAACTGATGCGATGGTTTACCTCTCTGGAGGGCTTGATAACAAACTTAAGCTATCAGTCATCAACACCAGTGGAGTGACGGTGTTCAACAACACCACAGATTTTATTCGAGTTTCTGACAGGTTAAGCTTTTCTGGACGAGAATTTTACGGAAAATCAATAACTATCCCCAAATTGATGGATGGTTTGTATAGCCTTAAAATCGAAACGATTAACAGTTCTGGTACAACAATTGATCAGTATACAAAGGTTGTTGAAGTTGATACTGAGGGACCTATCATTGGAGACTGGTATGGAAATGGTACAGGCAATTATGGTGCCGAAACAGGGTCGAATGAAATTTGGTGGCTAAATACACAAAACTCCGGCGAAGAATCGAAAATTTGGATAACGGATGTAAAAGGTGCGGTTTCAGGTTCTGTCATTGTACAAAAACTAAATTCCGATTCCATCGTATTAACAAGACCCATGGTCATAGACCAAGCAGCATTCAAAGCTGTGATAAATGCACAAACAGACTTATCAAATATATTACCGTCAAATAACGCTTCTGAACCATATTCAATGCAGGCTCAGCTATATGATGCCGCAGGTAACATCACTCGTTCAACTGTCAAAACATTCTATTACGACAACTATGGTGGGGCTCCATCTTCTCCTTTTGCAGTCTTCGACCCGGATGCAAACTTGGCTGAAAGTGTATCTAGTTCATTTGTAGGTTTTGTAGCTTATACGCCAGGCATGACAGTCAAAACCAACCCCGTTCGATTGTTATATAGAGTACCAGTAGATAACGTTCGAGACGCTGGAGTGAAAGGGGGGCTTGCTCTCGCGAACTCAGTGGGAGCGACAAATGTTATAATTAATGGTGAATACGGTTATTTTGATATGACAGCGCCATTTGGATATAACAGCGCAAACCAAATTAAGTGGGTTGACTTTGGTCGATGGATGGCAGGCACTATCCAATACAATTTGTCATTGTCTGAAACTGCTTCAAAATCCCCAGTGTTGACGTCAGCAACATTTTTGTTAAATGACGTTCGAATGCCTATTACGACAGGGATCAAGCATCATAATTCGATTTTGCCAGCTACAATGACTGATTTTGAGCTTCGGGTGCAGCCGCGGGATTACGTGCAACGCGCAAGTTTTCGTGGATATTCTTGCGACATTCCAGCAGGTGAGTCAATTTGTAGCTTAACGGGTTTAACATATGAGATGACCAAAGGTGGATATGGCTATTTGCACGATGCTATCGGTGTTGTGTCAGTGGGCCTGCCGATGGGAACACTTTACGCGAATTACAGCTACGGCGAATCAACCTATAACGATGCTCAATACCCGCAAATGACCAGTTATAAAGTTGATACGACAACTAACACTCTTACTGCATTTGTTTATCTACCGGGTGCAGGCAGTTGGTTTGAAAGGTTAGTCATGAAGGCCGCTAGAATTAAATATGGTACAAAATATTTAAACCCTATTAGTTCAATTCGCAACGGTGTTAATTGGGAATACGTCTTTAACTTAAACTCTCTGCCGACTGGAAACCATTCACTAGAATTAGAGATGGTCGAGAATCACGGGCCTACCACTGTGTCCCCGCTTCAAACATTCAAAATAGAAAACGCCGCACCAACAATAAGCATTACCAATTCCGGTAGTGCAGTATTCAATGACATTGTCGGGCTAGATGACTTGGTAGTGTCCATTGCAGATGAATCAAGCTACACCATCGATAGTGTTATTATCTCCGGCGGCTCAGCTAACGACACGGTTTATTTGGCCACTGTAAGTAAAGGCAATAACGTGTATTCATTGCAATATCCAAGGCTTTTCCCATCACTTACATCCGGTGAGATTTATACTTTAACGGTGAAAGCTACCGACGTTTTTGGCAACCAAGGCGTTAGTAGCAAGAGCTTTACTTATCAGCCGCCTAACATAGTAAATGTAGGCTCATTAACAACTCTTGCAGTATCTAAGGATTTAGCTAGCTCTGTAGACAATCCTGTCAGTGAAGTCGTCATTAATGATCTGAGAACAGTTGAAAGCCAGCTCGCTTCGGGACCGCAAGATGCTTTATTTACGTTACGCACTGATGCTGAAATAAGTGTTCAAGTACTTGGTCAAGTAGTAAAGCCTGGTCAAACGGTAACGCTAAACCCTGTTGCCAAATCGGGAGTGGTTAAATTTTCGGTGTATCCCGCTGTGAGTGGTCAAAAAGGAAAGGCGCAGTTTTTATTTGAAATATTAGAAGTGAAGAGCAGTATCTAAAACTTTGATTGACTTAAAATACTGAAATACGGATTGCGCAGAAGTTTTTTGAAAAGGCAGTACACCGATGTGGTCACTGCCATTTCAGTATCAAAGTTGAGTTTGATGCCAGAGTAACCATGTATGAGAAAGGCTATAAAGGCTATCGTGAGGATGTTTATGATGCGCCTGTGAAAACAGATTACAAATTAGAGCGCCCAACTAAGGTTGAAGTTAAGTGAAAATTGAAAAAGCCTACAAGTTCAAATTAGAACCAACGTCAGAGCAAGCTGAAAAACTGGCTCAAATGGCGGGGTGTGGACGTGTGGTTTTCAATGATAGCCTTGAGTATGTTCTTAACATCATTAAAAAATCAGTGGCAATCACGGACAAAAAGGTACTTTATAAGCACCTCAATGATTTAGCTTTCAAAGATCGCAAGTTGCTTAAAAAGTCTTTTCCTAATTCTGCTTTTTTAAACAAACAATTAACGTCATGGAAAAAGCTCAATCATCGGTTATGGTTAGATAATGCGTTTACGGATTGTTTGCAGCAGCGCCAGCGTGATTTTGTCAAAGCGTTGGATGAATGGTCGAAAGGGAAGCGCGGATTTCCCGTATTTAGGACACGAAAAATTGCTCATCACTCAACAATGCGGTTTCCTGCACCTAAAAAACAGATCAGCATTCAAAATAAGCACATTAAATTACCTAACGGTCTTGGCTTGGTTCGTTACCGAAACAGTCAACCTGTTATTGGTGAATTGCGCAACGCTACTGTATCTCTTAACGCTGTAGGTGAATGGCACATCTCTATTATGTGTTTGGTTGAGATTGAGCTACCAACTAACGTACAAGGGGAAATAACAGGCATTGATATGGGCATCGCCAAAAACATGACCTTATCCACGGATTTTTGTGGTAATAAGGGTGTTTTTGATGGTATCCATTCTTTCAGGGTTTATCAGGATAAGTTAGCCATTGAGCAACGCAAATTATCTCGAAAGGTTTTAGGCTCAGAGAACTGGAAGAAGCAAAAACTCAAAGTAAGTAAGCTACATCAACGCATAGCTAATATTCGCAATGACTATCAACATAAAGCTACATCTGAGATCTGCAAGAATCACGCAATGGTTATCTGTGAAGCTTTGAAAGTTGCGAATATGAGTAAATCAGCGAAAGGTGACAGCGAAAATCTCGGCAAGAATGTCGCGGCTAAATCAGGGCTTAACAAATCAATTTTAGATCAAGGTTGGCACGAATTACGCCGCCAACTTGAGTATAAAATGCGCTGGAAAGGTGGAGTTTACGGTGAAGTAAACCCTAGAAATACCAGCCGTGAATGTGCTTGCTGTGGTCATATTGAAAAGGATAATCGCAAAACTCAGGCTGAGTTTATTTGCCAGTCCTGCGGTCATTCAGAAAATGCGGATAAAAATGCGGCTAAAGTGATTCTAAATCGCTATTTGCACGAGTTAGAACAAGCGGCATAAATAATTATCAGGCTCGGGCAGAGCCGTAGCGTCTGTGAAGTGAATTGCATTAGCGATCAGCAGCAGAAAGCAGATGATAAAGTAATTTAATATCGCCTGTATTCAGGAATCCCCGTCATGGCGGGGAGCATGTCAAGATCATTATTTCCGTATCGTTTAGCCTCACGTTTGATAAATTCACGTAATTCTTGTTCAAGGACAGAGGTAAAATCATCTTCATGCTTACCTGACCAAGATGGAGTGCCAAACGTATTACAATGATGTTCTGGCGCTGTTGTAGCAGTACCAAATGTACCTATATATCCCATACGAATTACTCTTTATTTTCCGTTCTATTAATTAGGGGTATCACTTACTCTTAAACCGTTAGGGCGTTCAAGATAGATACGGCCATCACCCGCATCAACAGTTTTCCAAAGTTCTTTAGTGCCATCCGCTAGGATGACTAATGTTTGGGCATCTGGTTCAAGAGAAAACATCCAACATGAGTAATAGCCAAATCCATTGTTACAACGATCTGTGCCAACTATTACCGCCGACCTATCACCTAGATTAAGAGTACGGCCATCGGGTATCGCCCATACCGTAGGTTTAGGTAATTGATAATATTCTGATAGGCTACTTCCTAACTCTGTAGCAGAGTCGCAACCATACATAAAAGTGGCTGAAATCAATAGAAACAGTGTTTTTTTCATTAATGTTTCCGCTTAAGTTGTCGAAGTGGATAAACGCATCACTAATAGCCTACAATTTCCCGTTATCGTTTGGCCAGTGCGCTTCGGCGCATCCTGAACAAGCCTTTGTTGATGTAATGGGTGATCTCTTTTTTGGCACGCCTACGGTTGCGATAAATGCCGTTATAAGCCCACAAATCATTATCGCCGTATACAACGACCCAGCGACCACCACGGAAGTGCGGGACGATACCAAAGCAATCAGATACCCACTCAGGATTAGCCATTATTTATATACCGCGCTGATTATTGATTAGCAACCAATTGAAAAAATTTATACCCTAAAATACATCTAAACCGTTCTTTGCTTAGTAACAACAAGTGTATGTTGTTGATCAACATCTGAAATATCATCTTCGTCAACATCCACACCCCAAGAGGTCACAATCTCATCTGTGATATCTCGCGATGTTGCCTGGGTTATCAACATCGAATAGCTCATGTGTTCAATCCTATGAACCAGTGCTCGCTCTAGAGATGGCTCAATTGTAATGATTGTTAGCTCGTTGGTGCTGCAGATTTCAAATGCTTCAAGCACTCTTGTTAGTGCCACTTGCGCATTTGGACAGCGATAATCTTTCAGGTCGATGATCATGCCATTAGCTCTAAAGTAGGGAAAACCTTAAGGTGTTGACACATGAGAGACCCAATGCGCTTATCGCTTCCTCGGACAATCTTGTGATCAGCTGTCGTGACGTTGTTTTTAAGCCAAAACTTATCACCCTTGTCGTCAATCGGTAAGTTAATATTTTTAAGGGCCTCAAATGATACAGTTGAACCGCTTACAATTGAGTCGAAAATAGACCTTCCAAGTAATCCTAAGCCGTTTGTGAACACCACTTTGGTAAACATTGCTGCATCGTGTTGTGTCTTAAAGTCCTGGCCATCGAGCATGTCGGTTGGGATTTGCGAAATTGCCTCCCGGAGAAATTCTTGGCACAGATTCAGCGACAGTTCGTATTGCTCCTGATCTATTAGATATTTGTCTGCCGTCGAAGCAGTAACACCGATAAACTTTAGAATCATCGATTTTAGTTGGTCAAATTTCCACATTGTTCCGCGATTTATTTTACCGTGAAGACCAATACGGTCTTTAAGAATTTTGCCGTTACCAATATTCAATTCAAGCAGTTCATTCAAAAGACTGGCAAACGGAGTGCGATTGTTAAAGTGATTCGAAATCGATTGGTTTGGTTTCTTGAGGGATACATGGTAATCACTGAATAACTGTCTAATTAACTTCGACGCAAACGGTGTTGATAGTGAGATGTCATCGATATGAATGAGCTTAAAGCTGACGGTGAAATCATTAAAATGATCTTTGTATTGTGCTAACAGCCATTTAATAAAAGTGGTTCGGCCTTGGCCGTCAGCAATAAATCTGTCAGCCGTTGCAGGAAGCTCCGCAGTGACCACGGACCGATTACCTATCTTCATTTCTTCTAAGACGGTCAACTCATTACAGAAGAAAGTCATATTCGGGAATACTGCCGCGTCGGTTTCCTGCCAGTACCGCTTTAGGGCGTTAACACGACCTGAGTCCACATCGCGCTGGCGTTTCAGTTGCTCGCTTAAAACGTCACTGTTGGCCTCTACGGGAAAGTGCTTGGCGAGCTCTTCGAAAGTAATCACGCCTTCGTATATCGTGACTCCGGCTTTATTGCTTAGGCCTTCTTTAGCCTTGAAAAGTGTCAGTGGCAAAAGTGTTGATTGATGTTCTGTTGTGGCCATCGGTTTAGCTCCATCGAAATTGATAGAGACATGATTTCACGAACCCGAGATCTGGCAAATTTTGCTGATTGAATGGGTTATTTCTGGGGCTTTAAAGCGGAAATTTGCGTGAATTGCGATGTGCGAGATCATCTAGTCATCTCTGATCAAGGCGACATTCACAATGAACAACCCYCAACAGCTCGTAGACATTTTCCAGTTCGATGCACAAGACCAAGAAAATTTAAAAGTAGTCTATGAGCAATTCAACCAAGGTGTTTCTGCGCTTCGCACACTCATTGAAAGTGAGCCGGTGGTGTTGCATTGTGGGCTCTCAGGGAAAGACAGTTCAGTCGTGGTGTTAATGGCAGTCGAAKCCTATCGCCAATCCATTCAGGCTGGCTTAGTCGAGCCATCGAGACCWTTACTCGTCGTCACCGTGGATACGGGGGCTGAAGCCATCGCGCTTAAAATGTACGTCCATTATGTCCGTAAGCGATTACTGGAGTTTGGAAAGCAAATTGGGATTAATCTCTGCTACGACATTATTCAGCCGCCAATCAATGACCAGTATTTTATCAAGTATACTGGGGGGCAAAAACTGGTGCCTTCGGTTACACGTCACCAAGATTGCAGCATTATTCTCAAAATAGACCCGTCCGAGCGCTACATTAAGCAAGCGATTAAAAAGTACAGTGAATGCAGCTGCTACAAACTGGTTAGCTGTGTAGGCAGTCGCATTGCCGAAAGTCATCACCGCGCAGGCAACATGAAGAAGCAGGGGCTTAGCTTGATTACGGCAGGCTCAATTCTGGCTGATATGGCACAGGTAGAAGCCGCTGGCTCCAAAATGTATAAGC
The DNA here is from genome assembly GCF_025653725.1 of Shewanella sp. SM74. NCBI lineage: Bacteria > Pseudomonadati > Pseudomonadota > Gammaproteobacteria > Alteromonadales > Shewanellaceae > Shewanella > Shewanella sp. SM74. Next base: position 16,679 of record NZ_JAKKRZ010000051.1, read on the forward strand.
TGGCGCCGATTAAACACTGGGAAACTGAACAGGTATTTG
>NZ_JAKKRZ010000052.1:0-16854 GCF_025653725.1 Shewanella sp. SM74
GTCCACAGTTCTACTTCCGTACAACTGACGTAACCGGTACTATCGAACTGCCAGAAGGCGTAGAGATGGTAATGCCTGGCGACAACATCAAAATGGTAGTGACTCTGATTTGCCCAATCGCGATGGACGAAGGTTTACGCTTCGCAATTCGTGAAGGTGGTCGTACAGTTGGTGCTGGTGTAGTAGCTAAAATCATCGCTTAATTGCGATAGAAATTAGTTTGAAAAGGAAGCTTCGGCTTCCTTTTTTGTTTAAGTGGATTATTTCATAGGTTTTGTGGTTTGCATGGGATTCGCATCCTTGCTTACAAAGTCGAATAAGAATACAATCTATGGCCGATTTTTGACCCTGAGCTTATGCTATTTTGCGTTTCTAAGGGTGTTCGGAAATGCAGAGTGATGTGGGATTATGCCCGTCAATTAATGTGCTCTAAGCTCAGGCCGTATTGAGTAACGGAAAAACCGATGACAACAAATACTGAAAACCAGAACAATTCTCTGGATATCGTGAAGTGGGGTTTAGTGATTGTATTGCTAGCCGCTGCTGTTATTGGCAATCAAATGTATAGCGAAGCCAGTGCCGTCATACGTGCGCTTAGTGTTATCGTTGCATTCGCTATTGCTGGTTTTATTGCGCTTCAGACTGTAAAAGGTAAAAAAGCGTTAGCTTTTGCCCGTGAAGCGCATATCGAAGTGCGCAAGGTTGTATGGCCGACGCGTCAAGAAGCGCTAAACACCACTTTTATTGTCCTTGCAGCAACAGGTATCTTAGCTCTTATCCTTTGGGGTATGGATGCTGTGTTAATGCGAATTGTCAATTTTATCACTGGCGTATAGGCACCTCGAATGACTGAAGCTAAAGAAGCTAAAAAAAGATGGTATGTAGTGCAGGCATTCTCAGGCTATGAAGGCCGAGTTTGTAAGTCACTGATTGAATATATTAAAATGCATGGCATGGAAGCATACTTCGGTGAAGTATTGGTTCCGACTGAAGAAGTCATCGAAATGCGTGCAGGTCAGCGTCGCAAGAGCGAACGTAAGTTTTTCCCTGGCTATGTGTTAGTCCAGATGGAAATGAACGATGACAGCTGGCATTTAGTCAAAAGCATCCCGCGTGTTTTAGGCTTTATTGGCGGAACGTCTGATCGTCCTGCCCCAATTTCAGATAAAGAAGCTGATGCAATTCTGCGTCGCTTACAAGAAACGACAGCGTCACCGACTCATAGAACTATATTTGAGCCTGGTGAAGTGGTACGTGTGTGTGATGGTCCATTTGCTGACTTTAACGGCACCGTTGAAGAAGTGGATTATGACAAGAGCCGCGTGAAAGTATCAGTGATGATCTTTGGTCGTTCTACGCCTGTTGAACTTGATTTTAGTCAAGTTGAAAAAGGCTGATTAAATAAACTACAAAATCCGTTTGGCAACGGGTGCGAATTTCTATATAATTCGCACCCGTTGTTTTCGGGGGAGCATGTCAGCATGTCGCTGATGCGCGTTTGAACCCAAACTGAGGAAATGTCAGATGGCAAAGAAGATTGATGCTTATATTAAGCTACAAGTAAAATCCGGTTCTGCGAACCCATCACCACCAGTTGGTCCAGCTTTGGGTCAAAAAGGTGTGAACATCATGGAATTCTGTAAAGCGTTTAACGCCCGTACAGAAAAAATGGAAAAAGGCATGCCTATTCCAGTCGTGATCACTGTTTACAGTGACCGTTCATTCACTTTTGAAACTAAGACTTCTCCAGCGTCTTACTTACTGAAGACTGCTGCAGGCCTGAAATCAGGTTCTCCACGTCCAAACACTCAGAAAGTGGGTACTATCGCTCGCGCTAAAGTTCAAGAAATTGCTGAACTGAAAGCTGCCGATATGACTGGTGCTGACATTGAAGCGATGACTCGCTCAATCGAAGGTACTGCGCGTTCAATGGGTTTGGTTGTAGAGGATTAATATAATGGCAAAGCTAACTAAACGCATGCGCGTAATTCGCGAAAAAGTTGATGGTACTAAAAGCTACGATATCAACGAAGCTGTTGCTCTGTTAAAAGAATTAGCAACTGCAAAATTCGTTGAAAGTGTAGACGTAGCAGTTAACCTGGGTATTGACCCACGTAAATCTGACCAAAACGTTCGTGGTGCAACAGTGTTGCCACACGGTACTGGTCGTGACGTTCGCGTTGCAGTATTTACACAAGGTGCAAATGCTGAAGCTGCTAAAGCCGCTGGCGCAGAGCTAGTTGGTATGGATGATCTGGCTGAGAAAATCAAAGCCGGTGAAATGAACTTTGACGTAGTTATCGCATCTCCAGATGCAATGCGCGTTGTTGGTATGTTAGGTCAAATCTTAGGCCCACGTGGTTTAATGCCTAACCCTAAAACAGGTACAGTAACGCCAAACGTTGCTGAAGCTGTTAAGAACGCCAAAGCGGGTCAAGTTCGTTACCGTAACGACAAGAACGGTATTATCCACACTACTATCGGTAAAGTGGATTTCACACCAGTTCAATTGAAAGAAAACTTGGAAGCGTTAGTGTCAGCACTGAAAAAGGCTAAGCCTGCAGTTGCTAAAGGCATTTTCGTGAAAAAGATCAGCATCTCTACCACTATGGGTGCAGGTGTTGCAGTTGATCAAGCTACGCTTGAAACAACTCTATAATTTTACAAAGCGGGTGCATTAGTCTATAATGCGCGCACTTTGTGGGTTGAAGCCTGTTTTATCTCTCGTTAGGCGGAGTTTAACTCAGGTTTCCGTCCAAGACCGCAGGTGTTTTTTGTAAAAATAACTTAATTTCCTGCGTAGACGGTGTCAGGCCCCAGCTAAAATTTTTTACTGGATAATCTGCACCGTAAGTCACTAAATACATAAGTATTTAGTATGGTAAATACTAGGGAATACCCTAGGTAGAATCCAGGAGTAAAGCCAATGGCATTAAGACTCGAAGACAAAAAAGCGATTGTTGCTGAAGTCAACGAAGCTGCCAAAGGTGCGCTATCTGCAGTTGCCGCTGATTCTCGCGGTGTGACTGTAGGTGCTATGACCGGTCTGCGTAAAAAAGCTCGCGAAGCTGGTGTATATGTACGTGTAGTACGTAACACGCTAGCTCGTCGTGCTGTTGAAGGTACTGCTTTTGAGTGCCTAGCAGAAACGTTCACTGGCCCAACTTTGATTGCTTTTTCTTTAGAGCACCCAGGTGCTGCAGCACGTCTGTTAAAAGACTTTGCTAAAGAACAAGCTAACTTCGAAGTTAAAGGCGCAGCCTTTGAAGGGAATTTCATCCCTGCAGCTGAAATTGATCGTTTGGCGAAACTGCCAACATACGAAGAAGCACTAGCTCAGTTAATGATGACTATGAAAGAAGCATCTGCTGGCAAGTTCGTTCGTACACTGGCCGCCCTGCGCGATCAAAAACAAGAAGCCGCTTAATTTCAAGCTGGCTGCTTAATAAAATTGAATTCAGAACAATAGGAAACATTTGTTATGTCTATCACTAAAGACCAAATCTTAGAAGCCTTTGCAGCTATGTCTGTAATGGAAGTTGTTGAACTGATCGAAGCTATGGAAGAGAAGTTCGGCGTTTCTGCCGCTGCTGCTGTTGTTTCTGGCGGTGCAGAAGCAGTTGTTGTTGAAGAACAAACAGAATTCAACGTAGTTCTGACTGCTCACGGCGACAACAAAGTTGCAGTTATTAAAGCCATCCGTGGCGCAACTGGTTTAGGCCTGAAAGAAGCTAAAGCTATGTCTGAAGCTGCTCCAGTAGCAGTTAAAGAAGGCGTTTCTAAAGAAGAAGCTGAAGCTCTGAAGAAAGAACTTACTGAAGCTGGTGCTTCTGTAGAAATTAAGTAAGCTATTATTTAGCTTGCTCACCCAAGCCACTTGGGTGGAGGCTGGCGGTTTTTTAACCGTCGGCCTTTTTTGCGCTATATGCGCTGGCGATTTTTTTTCACCGTTTGTCGCCAAATTTTGCAGTCCCTAGCAGAGATTACTGGTTAGGTTCTTGCCATCAACGGTGATGGGCAAACGTGCTGAATTTTAATAACTTAAGTTATTTATTCAGTCTTGGTCACATCTCGTAAGCAGAGGAAACCCATGGTTTACTCCTATTCTGAAAAGAAGCGTATTCGCAAAGACTTTGGTAAGCGTCCAAAAGTTTTGGATATCCCTTATTTATTGTCTATCCAGCTAGACTCTTTTAAGAAGTTCACCGATCAAGATCCTACCGGTGAGCGCGGTTTAGAAGCCGCCTTCCGTAGCGTTTTTCCCATCAAGAGCTTTTCTGGTAACTCAGAACTGCAATACGTCAGCTATAAGCTTGGCGAGCCTGTTTTTGATGTGAAAGAGTGTCAGATCCGTGGTGTTACGTATTCAGCTCCACTACGCGTTAAATTACGCATGGTGTTGTATGACCGTGAAGCAGCGGCGGGCACAGTAAAAGATATTAAAGAACAAGAAGTCTACATGGGTGATATCCCATTGATGACGGATAACGGTACTTTTGTTATCAACGGTACTGAGCGTGTAATCGTATCTCAATTACACCGTTCTCCAGGCGTGTTCTTTGATCATGACCGTGGTAAAACCCACTCATCAGGTAAGGTGCTGTATAACGCACGTATTATTCCTTACCGTGGTTCATGGCTTGACTTTGAATTCGATCCTAAAGATGCACTATTTGTGCGTATTGACCGTCGCCGCAAACTGCCTGCGACCATCATGTTACGTGCATTAGAATATTCTACTCAAGAGATCCTCGATCTGTTCTTCGAACGCGTTGAGTTCAAGATCAAGAAAGATACTCTGGTCATGTCTTTGGTGCCTGAACGTCTGCGTGGTGAAACTGCCAGCTATGACATCAAGGATGCTGAAGGTTCTGTACTGGTTGAAGCGGGACGTCGTATTACTGCGCGTCACATTCGTCAGTTAGAAAAGACCAATACCACTGAGCTTGAAGTGCCAGTTGAATATATCGTGGGCAAATATGCTGCTCAAGATTATATCGATCCGGACACAGGTGAAGTTTTAGTCTCTGCCAACAGTGAAATTAGCTTAGAAGATCTGGCTAAACTATCATTGGCCGGTATTAAAGATATCAGCACGTTGTATATCAACGAGTTAGATCATGGTGCTTATATTTCAGATACGCTGCGTATCGATTCAACCACTAACCGCTTAGAAGCGCTGGTTGAGATCTATCGTATGATGCGTCCTGGCGAGCCACCAACCAAAGATGCTGCCGAAGCACTATTCCAGAACTTGTTCTTCAGTGAAGAGCGTTATGACCTGTCTAAAGTAGGTCGTATGAAGTTCAACCGTCGTCTCAGCATTCCTGATGACGAAGGTAGCGGTGTATTGTCAAAAGAAGACATCGTCGCGGTAATGAAGAACATCATTCATATCCGTAACGGTTTCGACGAAGTCGATGACATCGATCACTTAGGTAACCGTCGTATTCGTAGCGTCGGTGAAATGGCTGAAAACCAATTCCGTGTTGGTTTAGTCCGTGTTGAGCGCGCCGTGCGTGAACGTCTGTCTTTAGGCGATCTGAACGAGCTGATGCCACAAGACTTGATCAACGCTAAGCCAATTTCTGCTGCAGTGAAAGAGTTCTTCGGTTCTTCTCAGCTGTCACAATTCATGGACCAAAACAACCCGCTGTCAGAAGTAACGCATAAGCGTCGTATTTCTGCTCTTGGCCCTGGTGGTTTGACTCGTGAACGTGCAGGCTTCGAAGTCCGCGACGTACATCCAACGCATTATGGTCGTTTATGTCCAATTGAGACCCCTGAAGGTCCAAACATTGGTCTAATCAACTCATTAGCAAGTTTTGCCCGTACTAACTCTTACGGCTTCCTAGAAACGCCATACCGCAAGGTTATCGATGGCGTGATTACTGACGAAGTGGAATACTTGTCAGCAATCGAAGAAGGTCGTTATGTGATTGCACAGGCGAACATCGAAGTTGACGCTAGCGGTCGTATGGCAGAAGAGCAAATTGCTTGTCGTCATAAAGGTGAATCGACCTTTATGCGCGCTGCTGACATCCAGTATATGGACGTTTCGCCACAACAGATTATTTCTGTTGCTGCGTCACTGATCCCGTTCTTAGAACACGACGATGCTAACCGTGCCTTGATGGGTGCGAACATGCAACGTCAAGCCGTACCCACACTGCGCTCTGAAAAGCCGCTAGTAGGTACTGGTATTGAACGTACTTTGGCTGTTGACTCTGGTGTTGTGGTTGTTGCTAAACGTGGTGGTTTTGTAGACTACGTTGATGCGAGCCGCATCGTTGTTAAAGTAAATGAAGATGAGCTGCGCCCAGGCGAAGCCGGTATCGACATTTATAACCTGACTAAATACACCCGTTCTAACCAAAACACTTGTATCAACCAACGCCCTTGTTGTGCTGTTGGTGAGCCAGTCGTTCGTGGTGACGTGTTAGCAGACGGTCCGTCTACTGACTTAGGTGACTTAGCCCTTGGCCAGAACATGCGTATCGCATTCATGCCTTGGAACGGTTACAACTTCGAAGACTCGATCTTAATTTCTGAGCGCGTAGCGCAAGAAGACCGTTTCACCACTATCCACATTCAGGAGCTGTCTTGTATTGCTCGTGATACCAAACTGGGTAGCGAAGAAATCACGGCTGATATTCCAAACGTAGGTGAATCTGCTCTGTCGAAACTCGACGAGTCAGGTATCGTTTACATTGGTGCAGAAGTGAAGGGCGGCGATATTCTGGTTGGTAAAGTGACGCCAAAAGGCGAAACACAGCTAACGCCAGAAGAGAAGTTACTCCGTGCTATCTTCGGTGAGAAAGCGTCTGACGTTAAAGACAGTTCACTGCGTGTTCCTAACTCTGTTAAGGGCACTATCATCGACGTTCAGGTATTTACCCGTGACGGCGTTGAAAAAGACAAGCGTGCAGTTGAAATCGAAGAGATGCACATTGCCCAAGCTCGTAAAGACTTAGGCGAAGAGTTCAAGATCCTTGAAGAAGGTGTATTGAGCCGTGCGCGTAACCTGTTAATCGGTGCTGGTTTCACTGAAGCGCAAATTGCTGCGTTGCCACGTAAAGATGTATTGGTTCAAGTCATTGACGATGAAGCAAAACAAACTGAACTTGAGCAATTAGCTGAACAGCATGAAGAGCTGAAAGCTGACTTCGATAAGAAGTTTGAAATCAAACGTCGCAAGATCACCCAAGGTGATGACTTGGCGCCAGGCGTACTCAAGATCGTTAAGGTTTACTTAGCGGTTAAGCGTACTATCCAACCTGGTGACAAGATGGCGGGTCGTCACGGTAACAAGGGTGTTATCTCTAAGATTTGCCCAATCGAAGACATGCCATATGACGAACAAGGTAACCCAGTAGACATCGTATTGAACCCGCTAGGTGTTCCATCACGTATGAACATTGGTCAGGTACTTGAAGTCCATATGGGCGCCGCTGCCAAAGGCATTGGTAACAAGATCACTGCGATGCTTGAAGAACAGCGTGAGCTGGCTGAAGTTCGTGGTTACATCAAGCAAGTTTATGAATTAGGTGACGAAGTGCAGCAGCGCGTCGATATCGATTCATTCACTGATGATGAAGTATTACGTCTTGCGACTAACCTGAAAGGCGGTATCCCGATTGCAACTCCTGCATTCGACGGTGCTAAAGAGAAAGAGATCAAGCAGATGCTTGAACTTGCAGGTTTGCCAACCTCTGGTCAGTTGAAGTTGTTTGATGGTCGTACCGGTAACGAATTTGAGCGTCAAGTAACGGTAGGTTACATGTACATGCTCAAACTGAACCACTTAGTTGATGACAAGATGCACGCCCGTTCTACCGGTTCGTACAGCTTAGTGACTCAACAACCACTGGGCGGTAAAGCTCAGTTCGGTGGTCAGCGTTTCGGTGAGATGGAAGTGTGGGCACTAGAAGCATACGGTGCCGCTTATACGCTTCAAGAAATGCTCACTGTTAAATCGGATGACGTTAACGGTCGTACTCAGATGTATAAGAACATCGTCGACGGTAACCATCAGATGCAACCTGGCATGCCAGAGTCCTTCAACGTGTTACTGAAGGAGATCCGTTCACTCGGTATTAATATCGAGTTGGATCAGGCATAAGCGCAGGCCTTTAGCCGCGTTTGGCAAACAGAATGGTGCTCCGTGCAAGCGGAGCACCCGGTTTAACTCCTTCAGGAGAGAAACGTGAAAGACTTATTAAAGTTTCTGAAACAGCAAAGCAAGACTGAAGAATTTAACGGCATCAAAATTGGTCTGGCATCGCCTGATCTGATCCGTTCTTGGTCTTTTGGTGAAGTTAAGAAGCCAGAAACCATCAACTACCGTACCTTCAAGCCTGAGCGTGAAGGTCTGTTCTGTGCGCGTATCTTTGGCCCAGTCAAAGATTACGAATGTTTGTGCGGTAAGTACAAACGTTTGAAGCACCGTGGTGTTATTTGTGAAAAGTGTGGCGTTGAAGTAACCCAAACTAAAGTACGTCGTGAGCGTATGGGTCACATCGAACTGGCTAGCCCAGTTGCGCACATTTGGTTCTTAAAATCGCTACCGTCACGTATTGGCTTAATGCTGGATATGACGCTGCGTGATATCGAACGCGTACTGTATTTTGAATCATTTGTCGTGATCGAGCCTGGCATGACCAGCCTTGAACGTGGCCAAATGCTGACAGAAGAAACTTATCTGGATGCATTAGAAGAATACGGTGATGAGTTCGAAGCTAAAATGGGTGCCGAAGCAGTGCTTGAACTGTTACGTGCTATCGATTTAGCGAAAGAAATCGAACAAATGCGTGAAGAATTGCCTTCAATCAATTCTGAGACTCGTCGCAAGAAAGTGACTAAACGTCTTAAGTTGATGGAAGCATTCTACACTTCAGGCAACAAGCCTGAGTGGATGATCTTAAAAGTACTGCCTGTGTTACCACCTGACTTACGTCCGTTGGTTCCGCTCGATGGCGGCCGCTTCGCGACTTCAGATCTTAACGACCTGTATCGCCGCGTGATCAACCGTAACAACCGTTTGAAGCGTCTGTTAGATTTAGCTGCGCCAGACATTATCGTACGCAACGAAAAGCGTATGTTACAAGAGTCTGTTGATGCGCTATTAGATAACGGTCGTCGTGGTCGTGCTATTACCGGTTCTAACAAGCGTCCTCTGAAATCTTTGGCCGATATGATCAAAGGTAAGCAAGGTCGTTTCCGTCAGAACTTATTGGGTAAGCGCGTTGACTATTCTGGTCGTTCGGTAATTACCGTAGGTCCTACTCTACGTCTGCACCAATGTGGTCTTCCTAAGAAGATGGCACTGGAACTGTTCAAGCCATTCATCTATGGCAAGCTAGAAGGTCGTGGCTTAGCGACTACCATCAAAGCGGCTAAGAAGATGGTTGAGCGTGAAGTGGCAGAAGTATGGGACGTTCTGGATGAAGTGATCCGCGAACATCCAGTGATGCTCAACCGTGCACCAACACTGCACAGACTGGGTATCCAAGCGTTCGAACCTGTACTGATTGAAGGTAAAGCGATCCAGTTACACCCACTCGTTTGTGCGGCATACAACGCCGACTTCGACGGTGACCAAATGGCGGTACACGTACCGTTAACACTGGAAGCGCAGCTTGAAGCCCGTGCCCTGATGATGTCTACCAACAACATCCTGTCACCAGCCAACGGCGAACCTGTTATCACACCGTCTCAAGACGTGGTATTGGGTCTGTACTACACCAGCCGTGAGCGTATTAATGGCCGTGGTGAAGGTATGGCATTTATGTCTGTTGCTGAAGTTGAAAAAGCTTACGCAACTGGCGCTGCTGAACTGCATGCCCGCGTTAAAGTTCGTATCACTGAAACCATTATTGGTGACGATGGTGAGCGCACTGAACAACGCCGTATCGTTGATACGACTGTGGGTCGTGCTCTGCTGTCACTTATTCTGCCAGCAGGTTTGTCATTTGATCTGGTTAACCAGAACATGGGCAAAAAGCAGATCTCTAAACTGTTGAACACCTGTTATCGTCAACTGGGTCTGAAAGATACTGTTATCTTCGCTGACCAATTGATGTATACCGGTTTCCGTTTTGCAACCATCTCTGGTGCCTCTGTCGGTATCGATGACATGGTTATTCCAGACGAGAAATACACCTTAGTTGCTGATGCAGAAGCGGAAGTTCTTGAAATTCAAGAGCAGTTCCAATCTGGTCTAGTCACAGCTGGTGAGCGTTACAACAAAGTTATCGATATCTGGGCAAGTGCCAACGAAAAAGTTTCTAAAGCTATGATGGAAAACCTGTCAACTGAGACAGTGATTAACCGTGATGGTGTTGAAGAGAAACAAGCCTCGTTTAACAGCATCTATATGATGGCTGACTCAGGCGCTCGTGGTAGTGCCGCACAGATCCGTCAGTTGGCGGGTATGCGTGGTCTGATGGCTAAGCCAGACGGCTCAATCATCGAAACGCCAATTACCGCTAACTTCCGTGAAGGTCTAAACGTACTCCAGTACTTTATTTCTACTCACGGTGCGCGTAAAGGTCTAGCCGATACGGCATTGAAGACAGCGAACTCGGGTTACCTGACTCGTCGTCTTGTAGACGTTGCACAAGATTTAGTGGTTATCGAAGACGATTGTGGTACTCACGAAGGTCTAACCATGAAACCGCTGATTGAAGGTGGTGATGTGGTTGAGCCGTTACGTGAACGCGTACTGGGTCGTGTGGTTGCGATTGATGTGTTCTATCCAGGCACTGAAGACGTATTAGCACCACGTAACACGCTACTCGACGAAGCATGGTGTGACAAGTTAGAAGAGCATTCAATCGACGAAGTGATTGTACGTTCTGTTATTTCTTGTGATACCGATTTCGGTGTGTGTGCAGCTTGTTACGGTCGTGACTTGGCTCGTGGTCATATTATTAACCACGGTGAAGCCATCGGTGTTGTGGCAGCACAATCTATCGGTGAACCAGGTACACAGTTAACGATGCGTACGTTCCACATCGGTGGTGCGGCATCTAGAGCGTCTGCAGAAAACAATGTCCAAGTGAAAAACTCGGGTTCATTGAAACTGCATAATGCTAAGCATGTTACTAACAGTGACGGCAAACTGGTTATCGTTTCTCGTTCTTCTGAACTGGCTGTTATTGACGAGCTGGGTCGTGAGAAAGAGCGTTATAAAGTGCCATACGGTACTGTGCTCGAGAAACTAGAAGAAGCGGCTGTTGAAGCGGGCGATGTTATCGCTAACTGGGATCCACATACTCACCCAATCATTTCTGAAGTGGCGGGTAGTATCAAGTTCGTAGACATGATTGACGGTGTCACTATGACACGTCAAACAGACGAACTAACGGGTCTGTCATCAATCGTGATCCTTGACGTTGGTCAGCGTGGTACTGCGGGTAAAGAAATGCGCCCAATGATCCGTCTGCTTGGCGCTAATGGTGCTGACTTGATGATCCCAGGTACTGAAGTGCCAGCACAATACTTCTTACCAGGTAGTGCGATCGTTAACTTAGAAGATAACGCGCAAATCAACGTGGGTGACGCATTAGCTCGTATTCCTCAGGAATCGTCTAAAACACGCGACATCACCGGTGGTCTGCCACGCGTTGCTGACTTGTTCGAAGCGCGTAAGCCAAAAGAGCCTGCTATTCTGGCGGAAATCTCTGGTACCATCTCGTTTGGTAAAGAGACCAAAGGTAAGCGTCGTTTGGTGATTACACCTGCTGATGGCGGCGATCATTATGAAGAGATGATCCCTAAGTGGCGTAACTTAAACGTGTTCGAAGGTGAAAAAGTCGAACGTGGTGAAGTTATCGCTGACGGTCCAGAAGCGGCGCACGACATTCTGCGTCTTCGTGGTATCCACAACGTAGCAAACTACATTGTAAACGAAGTACAGGACGTTTACCGCCTGCAAGGCGTGAAGATCAACGATAAGCATATCGAAGTGATCATCCGTCAGATGCTGCGTAAGTGTCTTATCACTTCTGCCGGTGACACTGACTTCCTCGAAGGGGAACAAGCTGAAGTGTCGCGCGTGAAGATTGCTAACCGCGAACTGATCGCCCAAGGTAAAGTGCCTGCGACCTTTGAACGTGAACTACTGGGTATTACTAAAGCATCTCTGGCAACAGAATCCTTTATCTCAGCAGCATCGTTCCAAGAAACCACGCGCGTACTGACCGAAGCCGCCGTAGGTGGTAAGAGCGATCAATTACGTGGTCTGAAAGAAAACGTTATCGTTGGCCGACTGATCCCAGCCGGTACTGGTTACGCTTATCACAAGACTCGTAATGAAGCGCGTGCGAAGAAAAACGAACCTGTAGTAGTGAACAAGATCACTGCAAGTGAAGCCGAACAGAACTTGGCCGATCTCTTAAACTTGGCTGGTAGCCAAGATTAAGTAATAAGTTTGTTATAAAAAGGCGCCTATGGCGCCTTTTTTCTTGTAATATGCCGCAAAAGTTGGCTATTTCTTGACAGTCAGGCATTACCTTTCTAAAATTCCGCGTCCCACCATTGTGGGATATAGATTTTTCACACCTTATCGTTGAGTTTGATTCAACTGACTCGGAGCTATACATGGCAACTGTAAACCAGTTGGTACGTAAGCCACGCGCGCCAAAAGTCGACAAGACTAACGTGCCTGCGTTGAATGCGTGCCCGCAAAAACGTGGTGTTTGTACACGTGTGTACACTACTACCCCTAAAAAACCTAACTCTGCACTACGTAAAGTAGCTCGTGTGCGTCTAACTAACGGTTTCGAAGTAACTTCGTACATCGGCGGTGAAGGCCACAACCTGCAGGAACATAGCGTGATCTTAATCCGTGGTGGTCGTGTTAAAGACTTACCAGGTGTGCGTTATCACACTATTCGTGGCGCATTAGACTGTGCAGGCGTGACTTCACGTCGCCAAAGCCGTTCTAAATACGGTGCTAAGCGTCCTAAGTCTTAACTTATCCGTTAAGTAAGGCCAAGCTAGTTTTATTTTGAGAATTCCAGTTTTGGAAATCCCTGAAGCATACGGAGAATTGTTATGCCAAGACGTCGCGTTGTAGGACAACGTAAAATCCTACCAGATCCAAAGTTTCACAGTGAGTTGCTGGCTAAGTTCATCAACGTCATTATGCAAGACGGCAAAAAGTCGACTGCAGAAAAAATTATTTACAAGGCACTAGATGTTGTCGCTGAAAAGAAAAGCGAAAACCATTTAGTTATCCTTGAAGCAGCCCTGGACAACGTTCGCCCATCAGTCGAAGTTAAATCTCGTCGCGTTGGTGGTTCTACGTACCAGGTACCATGTGAAGTTCGTCCTGTGCGTCGTAACGCACTGGCGATGCGCTGGTTAGTTGAAGCTGCTCGTAAGCGTGGTGAAAAATCTATGGCTTTACGTCTGGCAGGTGAAATGCTGGATGCGTCTGAAAACAAAGGTACTGCTGTTAAGAAGCGTGAAGACGTGCATCGCATGGCTGAAGCTAACAAAGCCTTTGCTCATTACCGTTGGTAATATGATGGTGTGGGCTTAGGCCCACACCATAGTTGTTGATATTGCCAAGACTTAGGTCTTGGTGGAGAGGGTATAATCGTGGCTCGTACAACCCCAATTGAGCGTTATCGTAATATCGGTATTTGTGCTCATGTTGACGCAGGTAAAACCACCACAACAGAACGTGTTCTGTTCTATACCGGTTTGTCTCATAAAATCGGTGAGGTGCATGACGGCGCCGCTACCACAGACTGGATGGTTCAAGAGCAAGAGCGTGGTATCACTATCACCTCGGCTGCGGTAACCACATTCTGGCGTGGTATGGATGCTCAATTCACTGAACACCGCATCAATATCATCGATACCCCTGGTCACGTTGACTTTACTATTGAAGTTGAACGGTCTCTGCGTGTCCTCGACGGCGCTGTTGTCGTTTTCTGTGGTTCATCTGGTGTTGAACCTCAGTCAGAAACAGTGTGGCGTCAAGCTGATAAATACCGCGTTCCACGTTTGGTGTTTATCAACAAGATGGACCGTGCAGGTGCAGACTTTGAACGTGTAGTGAAGCAAATTAGAACTCGTCTTGGAGCCACTTGTGTGCCTATTCAATTGAATATTGGTGCAGAAGAAAACTTCAAAGGCGTGATCGACTTAATCAAGATGAAAGCAATTAACTGGAATGAATCAGACCAGGGTATGACTTTCACTTATGAGGAGATCCCTGCAGAGTTAGCAGCTAAAGCGGCTGAAATGCATGAGTATCTGGTTGAAGTGGCAGCCGAATCTTCGGATGAACTGATGGATAAGTACCTTGAAGAAGGCACGCTATCAGAAGACGAAATTAAAAAGGCGCTACGTCAGCGTACTATAAATAATGAAATCGTTTTAGCGACTTGTGGTTCTGCATTTAAGAACAAAGGCGTTCAAGCGGTACTTGATGCGGTTATTGAATTCTTGCCAGCGCCAATTGATGTGCCTCCAATTAAGGGCATCGATGAGAACGACCAAGAAGTAGAACGCCCATCAGATGACAATGCGCCTTTTGCTGCATTGGCATTTAAGATTGCTACAGATCCATTCGTAGGAACTTTGACCTTTATTCGCGTGTACTCAGGCGTACTCGAATCAGGTTCAGGCGTTTACAACTCTGTCAAACAGAAGCGTGAACGCGTAGGTCGCATGGTGCAAATGCACGCAAACGATCGCACTGAACTGAAAGAAGTCCGTGCTGGTGATATCGCAGCGGCGATTGGTCTAAAAGAAGTGACTACGGGTGATACGCTTTGTGATAACGATCATAGAGTGATCTTGGAACGTATGGAGTTCCCAGAGCCAGTAATTACCATTGCCGTTGAGCCTAAGTCAAAAGCCGACCAGGACAAAATGGGTATCGCGTTGCAAAAGCTTGCAGCGGAAGATCCATCATTCCGAGTTGAAACTGACGAAGAATCATCACAAACTCTGATTTCGGGTATGGGTGAGTTACACTTAGACATCATCGTCGACCGTATGCGTCGCGAATTCGGTGTTGAATGTAACGTAGGTAAGCCACAAGTGGCCTACCGCGAAACTATCCGAGCATCAGTAGAAGCTGAAGGTAAATTTGTACGCCAATCAGGTGGTCGTGGACAATTCGGTCACGTTTGGTTAAAACTAGAGCCTAATGAAGAAGGCGCTGGTTACGAATTTGTCAATGCAGTTGTGGGAGGTGTGATTCCTCGTGAATTCATTCCTGCGGTTGATAAAGGTATCCAAGAACAGATGAAGAATGGCGTTCTCGCTGGCTTCCCTGTGTTGGACGTGAAGGTCACTCTGTTCGACGGTTCATATCATGATGTGGACTCGAACGAGATGGCGTTCAAAATTGCAGGTTCTATGGGCTTCAAAAAGGGTGCGCTTGAAGCGAATCCGGCGTTGCTCGAACCTTGCATGAAAGTAGAAGTAACTACCCCTGAAAATTATATGGGTGACGTCGTTGGTGATTTGAACCGTCGTCGTGGCTTAATTGAAGGGATGGATGATGGCTTCGGTGGCATCAAAATAGTCCATGCTGTAGTGCCTCTTTCTGAAATGTTTGGTTATGCAACTGATTTGCGCTCTGCTACACAGGGTCGCGCTTCATACTCTATGGAGTTTTTGAAGTACTCTGATGCACCGCAAAACATTGCAAAAGCGATTATTGAATCTCGTAGCTAATATCCAGTTACGACATAAATGTTATTATGGTCCAGCACTGACTGGACTATTCTGAAAAGAAAGGAATATATCGTGGCAAAAGCTAAATTTGAACGTATTAAGCCTCACGTAAACGTGGGCACCATTGGTCACGTTGACCATGGTAAAACCACACTGACTGCAGCTATCTCTCACGTACTGGCTAAGACCTACGGTGGCGAAGCTAAAGACTTCTCTCAAATCGATAACGCTCCTGAAGAGCGTGAGCGCGGTATTACGATCAATACCTCTCACATCGAATATGACACGCCTTCACGTCACTACGCACACGTAGACTGCCCAGGCCACGCTGACTATGTTAAAAACATGATCACTGGTTGGAATTGGTTGAAATGGAAGTGCGTGAACTTCTGTCAGAATACGATTTCCCAGGTGATGATTTACCAGTAATCCAAGGTTCAGCTCTGAAGGCCCTAGAAGGTCAACCAGAGTGGGAAGCTAAGATCCTTGAATTAGCCGCAGCACTGGATTCTTACATTCCAGAACCACAACGTGATATCGATAAGCCGTTCCTACTGCCAATCGAAGACGTATTCTCAATTTCAGGCCGTGGTACAGTAGTCACTGGTCGTGTTGAGCGTGGTATTGTTAAAGTGGGTGACGAAGTTGAAATCGTTGGTGTTCGCACAACGACTAAAACAACGTGTACTGGTGTAGAAATGTTCCGTAAACTGCTTGACGAAGGTCGTGCAGGCGAGAACTGTGGTGTGTTATTACGTGGTACTAAGCGTGATGACGTAGAACGTGGTCAAGTATTGGCTAAACCAGGTTCAATCAACCCACACACCACTTTTGAATCAGAAGTTTATGTTCTGTCAAAAGAAGAAGGCGGACGTCACACTCCATTCTTCAAAGGCTACCGTCCACAGTTCTACTTCCGTACAACTGACGTAACCGGTACTATCGAACTGCCAGAAGGCGTAGAGATGGTAATGCCTGGCGACAACATCAAAATGGTAGTGACTCTGATTTGCCCAATCGCGATGGACGAAGGTTTACGCTTCGCAATTCGTGAAGGTGGTCGTACAGTTGGTGCTGGTGTAGTAGCTAAAATCATCGCTTAATTGCGATAGAAATTAGTTTGAAAAGGAAGCTTCGGCTTCCTTTTTT
>NZ_JAKKRZ010000053.1:0-15104 GCF_025653725.1 Shewanella sp. SM74
GTGGTCATAAAATGCTCCTGCATTTATGACATCAAGTACATCCTTGTACTTGTTGAACTCAAACAAAGCAAATCAGCTTTCCGAATTATTATTAGCGTGAGCCAGCGATGGACACGGTAATAAACAGAATTTGCTTGGTGACAATAGCCTTGTGGAACCACCTGATCCCATCCCGAACTCAGAAGTGAAACGCAAACGCGCCGATGGTAGTGTGGGGTCTCCCCATGTGAGAGTAGGTCATCGCCAAGCATCCAAATAAACACCAAAGCCCTAGCCTAAACCGCTAGGGTTTTTGTGTTTATTTGCTTCGCGAAAACTTATCTCGATGTCGGTCAATAAATGTTCCTCCAATATTGACACTTCCACCATCCATGGCGGTCGCCCGCCGCTAAGCGGACTCCCCGGCTACGAAGACAAGCTTCTTCGCGTTCAATCATGGCTAAATACTCCGTATTGATAGCGCTATGATTTCACCCCCATGTGAGAGTAGGTCATCGCCAAGCGCCTAATTATCTCATTGAGATGTAACCAAGCCAGCTGAATAAGCTGGCTTTTTTGCGTCTGCAATTTGTCTTAATCCCCTATACATTGCTCTCATTCATGTGATTAACGTAGAAGAGTGAATCTCTATCTGATAATAACAAGCTTTTAGGTGCTTGCTTATCTTAGGTCTATTCTTGTCAGTTATGTCATAAGTAACTCAACTATCGAATTGACCAAGTTATTTTCTGAATCACGGGTGTTACTATAAAAGTAGCCTTCTGACACGCTTAAGTCGATAGAGTGCATAAACAATTCTGCAATATTTTGATTTTATTTAACTTACTTTGTTAATTGCTGGTCGCTGTAGAAGTTGTGTTAAATCGATGACTCTATCTGCAGCTTTAATGGTTTCGGGCCGATGGGCGATTACCACTCGGGTGATATTCAATTTTTTCATCGCTTGATTAACAACAGACTCAGTGACAATGTCTAAGTGACTTGTTGCTTCATCCATAAATAAAATCTTCGGTTCCCGATACAGCGCTCTCGCCAAAATTAACCGTTGTTTTTGCCCACTGGATAGTGCTGAGCCCATATCGCCTATTAAACTTTTATAGCCCATTGGCATCTGACAAATATCTTGGTGTATTGCTGCCATTTGTGCACAACGAGTGAGCTTTTCGACGTCAATTTTTTCCGAAAAAAAAGTAATATTATCTTCTATTGTCCCACCAAGTAATCGGTCTTCTTGCATTACAGCTGCGACTTGCTGGCGATATTGAGCTAATCCTAATTTCACCAACGGTATGTCATCGATTAAAATCTCACCTTCGGTTGGTGTTAATAGCCCTAATAACAGTTTCATTAAGGTACTCTTACCACAACCGGATGGACCTATAATTGCAACCGACTCACCGGCGTTTATTTGTAATGCTAAATTGTATAGCACTGGCTCAGCGACGGAGCTATAACTAAAACTAACCTGTTGTAGACAGATATTTCCGGCCACTTTATGCTGCATTGGTTGTGGTGGATAAGTTTGCTCTTTGGCTGTTAGGGCAATATCTGCAATCCGTTCAAAATGTAAACTCAGCATGCGATATTCAATTAACTTTTCGATCAACTTGCTCATACGCTCCATAAATTGGGCTTTGTAGGCAATAAATGCAAATAACATTCCTGTGGTAAAACTGCCCACCATTACTAATTCTGCAGCAAGATAGATCACTACAATATTTTCTGTACCAAATAACAATTTGTTCATTATTTGATACGAAATTTCATATTTCCCGAGCGTAATGGTCCTGTTCGTTGCTTTAACATAGTGATTTTGCCAAATCGCTTCTCGCTGACTTTCAAAACCAAATAGCTTAACCGTTTGAATTGCTCGGATCGTTTCCATAAAGTTAGATTGTTCACCTGCTAAAGCTAGAATTTGCTGCTCTGAGGCTAAGCGTAAGGACCGATATAACGCTAATCTCAAGGCGCAATATGCTAGCACTGCCACTAGCACGACGAGAGACAATAACGGGCTGTAAAAGAAGATCATGCATAGAACTCCTAGCGCCATAAAACCATCAATGATGGCTTCAATAATGCCCGTAGTCAGCAGTTCCCGTAATTGCCTTAAAGAACCAAATCGTGATACCAGATCCCCCATATGACGTTTTTCAAAATAGGCCAATGGTAGCCGCACTAAGTGATGGAAGAGGTTACTGGCTAGCTGCACACTAAGTTGGCTGCTGAAATTCAGTAGCACTAAGCTGCGTAAAGCATTGGTGGCAACATCAAATAATAGTAACAAGGCAAAGCCTAACGCCAACACAAATAGCAACTGACCATCATTACTGATAATAACGGCGTCTACCACGAGTTGAATGTAATAAGGTGAGGCTAAAATAAACAGCTGTAAAAAAACGGACAAACTGAGTAACAACCCTAACGATTGCTTTAAACCAGTGATCTTAGAAAAAAAGGATGAGAATGTTAGTGATTGTTTAGCTTGTTCTGCAGTAAATGTAGCTGTCGGTGTCAATTCTAAAGCGATACCAGTAAATGATTTTGACACTTCTGTTAGGGATATTCGCCGCACTCCTAAAGCTGGGTCATGAATAATACAGTGTTGAGCGTTCACTGACTTTAGTACCACAAAGTGATTGAGATCCCAGTGCAAGATACATGGCGTAGCTAAGTCGGATAATTCTTCTAATTCAATTTTCAGTGGGCGACTACTGAGTTGCAACTGCTCTGCAATATGCATCAGATCCAGTAAGGTACAGCCTTCTAGCGATAGCGAAAAACGTTGTCTTAAGCTATTTAAATCAGTTTGATAGCCATGCATGCTGGCCACCATAGCTACACAGGCTAAGCCGCATTCCGCAGCCTCAGTTTGAACGATCATGGGTAAGCGGCGGCCAGACCAAGTTCTAAACTTCTCTTGCAGTGTTGCCATTAGTTTTGACCCTTATCATCAACATTTGGTGTAAACAACCACTCCAATAGTCTGCGTGGCGCGAAGCTAATATCAACCTCTAATCCCATACCTGCTCTCAGTGGCAATTTTTTTGCGTCTTCCGTTAATGCTAAAATGGCTCTATAACTCGGCTCTGATAAGGGTTGCGATTCATTTATGGTTATAGGCTGACTTCCTATCTCAACTAGAGTGGCTGTTTGCACACCAAAATGTTGATAGGGAAGTGCCTCTATGCGCATTTGTAGCTCCTGCCCCAATGTGAGTTGTCCTATAACTCTTGAGGGTATATATACAATTGCGAACAAGGTTTCTGGTTGCGGTAATAACGATATTGAGGGTTTTGATGGGCCGATATCCTCTCCAGACGGCAATAAAACTTCGGTAACCGTTCCTGTAAAAGGAGCTTTTAGTAAAAATGATTTTCCCATCGTATTTGGGAGGTTCAGCTGTTGTACTAAAGGTTGATTCTGCTGCACTTGCTCGCCAACTTGTACTAAAAGATGCCCTGCGTTGACTGATTTAGGCGTGGGCAAACGAATCGCCATAATGGCTGGCTCGATAGAACCTTGCACATGTTCTTTGCGTTGATACTCGCTAAAATACAAAAATAGTAATGCACATAAAAAAAGCGTGCTAATCAATACTGTGAAACCAATAAAACTAACTGGCTGGGTTAAACTTACTTCCCCTTGTAATCTTTGCTGTTGCTGCAAGACAACTTCTTTTCGAAATAAATCGCTCATTGCGATAAACCTCGTACTGGTTGTGCGCGTTTGCTTAGATAGATACGGCGTAACATGTCATAAACGACAAACTCTTGCTCTCGACCATAAGCCTTGAATAAACGGTTAGTAAACATATGTAATAATGAGCCTAGTAAACTATCGCGACTACCTTGTGCTTGTTGGGACTCAAATAATGCCAACATTGCCTGACAACATGGTGTAATCGAAGATGAAAACTGCTGTAAACTCTGCTGAATTTGTTGTTTGAATGGCTCAATAGCTTGGTTATGCCAATCTAATAATTGGCGATCTTGTTGTAATTGTGACTGATAGTATCGATATTTATCGCCCATTTGCTGGCGTAACTCTAAGCCTTCTTTAAATTCTTGTGCAAATCCTGTCCGCAAATTATCGATCAGTTTAAATTTCTCGGCGGGTAAATAATCGAATTGAGTTAAAATTAAATCTATCGCTAAAATGGCTAAGCGCCACCTCAAGCTGTCATCTTGTTGACTGAATAATATTGCCTGCAACACAAACTGGCTGTCCAAACAGAAAAAGTGCTCAGCCAAAGGCATCATATGCTCACCCCCGTAACGTTCTGTCTCCTGCCTGTAAGTGAACAACTCAATGCAATGTAAGCCTGCACTGGCTAGAGATGGCGCTAATAAGCGATTTAGTGCGGGTAGTAACTCCCCATATAATCGTTCCGGCTCCCCAAAACATCGTAGCCGTAGATGCCAATCAGGATCGCCATAGCGTACAAAGAACCAATGTTTGAGCACACCATCTTGCTGCATCTGCGTTAGCCATGGTGCCAATTGCTTTAGTAACAGTTGCTCCACACTACTTTGCCCTGCATACAATTTGACACTGAGCCATTCTGAGCCAGGCGCGAAATGCCTACACTTGTCATTGGTTGAGCTCGTCAATGGTGCTATGCGTGGTGCTAAGTATGGGGTTGCGGCACTATTTGACAGCGGTACAATTATTTCATGTTGATAAGGGCCATCTGGCCCTTGCAGTAAAGGTTGGTATTTCATCGCGAGCACTTCATTCAACCTAATGTGGCTTTTATGATTTACCTCTGCCAACAACATTTGGAACATCATATTATTTTGCAGATCGATCAGTAACACATGGTCGGCTATGGCATAGCTCATATAACGCTCTAAACCATATTCTTTCTGCAGTTGTTGCCAATCGGATTCAACAAACTGGCCTTCTTGCCATAAGCGTTTCAATAGTGCTACTGAAATATTGCAGTGGGCCTCTTGCAGGACCAGATTATCTAACATGATCCTTGGAACTCGTTTTGCTTTATGCAGGCTATCAGGTAAGGAGAAGTGAGGCATTTGTAAGTTTTGATGTTGAAGTGAGCATAAAAACCGATAAATCCCTAAACTACGATCACTGAAATTATGGGCAGAGGATAAACGGGGAATTATTCTTTTTTGTAGTCGCTGTGACCATAAACATAACACGTTATTTTCTTGATAGACCAATAGATCGCTGATTGGGATTTGCCACTCGTTTGCTAAGTGACTGTCAGCAAGAAAAACAATCTCATAGGCTCTTAATGTTGGTCTAGCGATGACATTGCCTGGACGCCCCTCGGGCATATGTAGTACTTCTGCAAAAAGGACTTCTGGAGAATGCGCTTCTTCTTGAGATAAATGTTGTTTGACCTGTTGCAGCATATCTGTTGATAAATGACAGAAACGTCCGAGTAAATTCGCTGCTGAAGGACCATAGCAACCATGATAATAGTAAATAACTCGGCCATCCTCTTGTTGATACGCTGACAAATTAATCGCGAAGGAAGCGGGTAACTTAGCCATTAATGTCGCACTTTCATGTTTAGACAATAACGAATCACTTGTTAATTTCAGCACAGTTTCGCTTGGGGTTACATCACTTAGAGCAGCGATAATCGTCTGTTGCAATGGTTCGATAACATTTTGTGTGGGGGAGGGACGATTGGTGATATTTAACCCTGCTAACAAGGAAGTGTGGTAGCCAATATCGCTGGAGAATGAAATACCAACTTCGTCATCTAATAAGGTCAACAGTGGCACATACTGGCTACCAAATCTTGCTTCAAATTTTTGGCTAAAGTCATTAAGTGGTGTTTTATAAGGTTTTCGTATCGCTAATAATGCTAATAATGCAGGCATCAGGGCAGAGACTTCTGCTTGTGCTAATTGGCACTGTGAAAATGAGCGCAAAATATCAGTCTGTAATAGGCGATTCTCGCTTACAGGATACGGCAGTGTTTGCAAGCTATGATAAATTTCTTGATATTGCTTAAGCGGGTTAACAGGTTGTTTATCCATGCTGTTTAACTGAGTGAGAGCTCGTTGCAATATATCAGCACTGTCTGTAGCGCCCATACTTTGTAACGCCGTAATAAAAGTTTGATCTGGGGAGCCAGAAGTTAATGTTAGTGGTAATTTGACTTGCAGCACACCGGCAGTAAGTAACTGCTTAATATAATCCTGTATGCTTGCAGTATTCGCCGTAGGATAGAGTTGTTGAAATCCATCTTGTAACGAAGCAAAGCTCCCTTCCTTCTTCGCCAGTTGCAGCATAGCAAGCAAATATTCATCTAATACCAAGGTACTTAAACGATATTTTTGCTCAGTATCTGAAAAATACGGTTCAATATAATGCAGACCATCGCTCTGTTGTTGCAACGTCGGATTTGCTTGATAGCACAATAACGGCCACTTCTCGGCCTTATTTGGTTCACTTAACTGGGCTCGAATTGCAGTTAAATAGGCTATGTCAAAGCGGGTATGGCGCTTATCTCGCAGCATGCTATCACACTGTAAGCGCGTTTCATTTGCTACTTGCCCCAAGGCTACGCCTGCAAATAACCCAAATGGCGTCGCTCTAGAGCTAAACCGAATAAAATATTTCAATAAGGAGTTAGTTATTTTAATTGCCGCTTTACTGTGTGGTTGCAGTTGCCAATTAGGCAATCGTTCCATCAATGAAGGACTTGCAAGATATAAGGCTTCTTGTACTGCTGGGTTTGCTAACCAACTGGCGAGAAAATCGACTAAGGCCGTAGGTTCTGTTGGTATTTTTCGTAGTTGAGACAAACTTGATCTAGGTGCCCGGATAACAAAAAAATCCGCGGCTTGCAAAACCTCTACACTCATAAACAATCCCTTGTTATAAAAATAGCCAATACATCGAAATCAATTATTGGTCAATAAAAGCGCATCTAGCCAATTAGTTTCTACGTTGAAGGCCATCAATAGCACTAAACCTATACCGGCATAGCCTCCAAGTAAGCCATGGTCTTGTAGGCGGCAGTTTGAATTATCTTGTTCGCGCACGGCATTAAAACCGTCGAGTCCTGATGTTTGATATAGTGCTAATGTATGTTCAAACCAATATTGTGCAGCCTGTGAAAGAGTGGATTCGGTGTAATAGCGTGTTATGACTTGAAAGATTAAAGCCAAACCTGCACTACCATGACAGATACCTGCATCCTGTACTTGGCTGCTTTTTAGTCTACGCTGAGCGGCTTTTAAGGCAATGTTCTTACCAGCGGCGGTAAAGTCATCACGGTTTATTGCATTGCCCACTCGCAGCAATGTTAAGGCTATGGTGGCATCGCCATAACACCAACCGAGTCGTGACTGGCACGGTTGTTCTGTGATGTACGCAAAGCAACTACCAAATTTCTCTGATGTTTGTTGCTGCTGAATTAACCACTGACAACTGGCTTGCAACAACGTCTGAATTTGGCTGTGTAGTTGCTGATGCGCTAATAATGGTAATAGAGAGGCAATGATTGAAGGGACTCCGTGAGCTAATCCTAAATTACATTC
This sequence comes from Shewanella sp. SM74, assembly GCF_025653725.1. Taxonomy (NCBI): domain Bacteria; kingdom Pseudomonadati; phylum Pseudomonadota; class Gammaproteobacteria; order Alteromonadales; family Shewanellaceae; genus Shewanella; species Shewanella sp. SM74. Next base: position 7,527 of record NZ_JAKKRZ010000053.1, read on the forward strand.
AGGGTCATCTGTTGCCTGATTAAATCTAAAGAAAGAGTTTGTTGCCACTTCCCAAGCACCAGTACCATCGGCAAATTGATGCCATTGCTGTTCCAGTAGTGTCAATAACGCTTGGGCCAAAGGTAAGCCTAATTCCGCGGTTTGACGCCGCGCTATATAGACTGCAAAACCACTTAGTCCGCGAATAAATTCCAATTCTCCAGTCCAGTCGTTCTGTTGTAAATGTTGTAGTAAGAGCACATCAGTATTGTGATTAAACTCCGCTTGGTAATTCCCTTCATGCAAAAAAAATTCATATAGCCAAGCGACACCAGTCAGTCCATAGCCAAACGCGAACTGTGAATGTAGGAATGGTATTTGCTCTTCTATTAATGTCATTCGTGCTGAAAATTCATGTTGGCATGCTAGTTCTGGAAACTGTTTATGTAATTGCCAGAAAAATAATTGTTGCCCAGCTAAGCCAGTTAACAAACCAACTCCTTGCTGCTCTAATGATTGTTTGGCATCTTTCACTAATAGCGCAGCTATGTCGTTCAATGCCTGTCTAGCAAGGCTAGACTGATGGGGTTGATTAAATTGCACTGAACCACCTTCCTTTATTTCCATGAAGTACAGCTTCTACATATTGGCTCATTTAGAAAGTCAAAAGGGCATAGTGGATATGCCCTTTACACATCTACTGATAAAATATGCTGTGTTATATTGTGACGTCACAACCTATTTGGTTACTTGAACCCCGTATTAAGGGATTTGACAGCAGCGATGAGTGCTACCTGTACGATCAGAAGGGCAGGTGTATGCATTGGCAGTCAACTCTCCGCAAGCACGAGTTATCACACCACCAGCAACTTGTGGTGTTAATTCGCTAGGTAAGACTTTTTTATCATGGGACAGATTCACTAACTCAGCTTTTTTTAATTTAAGTTCCATCATGTTATTCCTTTTACTTGATTAGTAATTTTTCGCCCTATCATTTAGGCAACTTATTTCTAACATTTGATGGGGAGAGTTTAAATCAGTATAAAGAATGAGCAGGTTGAAGGTTGAATAAGTCTAAAGGTTGAATGTTTTTTATGGAATAGGATTAGAGCATTGATCTTTTCATGCTTAGTGAGGCTTTGAAGCTGATAATGACTCTTGCTAAATAATGCCTTTATGACATTTTTTGTTACATTTGTTTCTGGATCTAGCCAAAAGATATAGCGTAAATCATAATGCATACGGTTAAATGTGTAGGCTAAATAGTATTTATCCTTGCTCAAGGTTTTGATTTTTAAAAATATTTAATTATGAAATAACGCTTTGCGGATAGTTAATTATGTTGGCTGGAGGAACTGAGACTATTCGATTTTACTCAGTTCGAATTCTTTGTAGTTAATTAAGTGATAAGTCTTTTATCTACAAATGCTTAACTGTATTTTATAAAGCGAGTTGATAAATAATAGTCTACGAAGACTGTAAAATGATATGTCTTTTATATTTATAATTTGTTCTACCAAATATATAAATAACACCTTTACAGGCACTCGCACCATTTGTTGCTTAGCAGCTTTGCTGTGTTAAATGACATTAAGCTGTGAAGTGAAAATGGACTTACTGAGTTTTAATATTTCTGAAATATTAGTTTTACTAAGCTTTAATAGAGCCGCCAGTTCATATGTGACACTAAGCTGGCGGTTTTAAATAGATAAACTGAAGCGGTATGGGTCACTCTTTGTTTATTTTAGCTTTGAAGCTGGCTTTGGTATTGTCGTTAGCTTGTTTGTACCAGTAATCCAGCATTTGACTGATTTCAGCTTGACTAGGTGCGGTTGTAGAAGTCACTGAAGTCGTTAGCTGAGCCTTATCATTGTTCGCTGTGGCTGCTGACGACATAACAGCTGGCGCGATCAAGCTCGTGGATGTGACTACTGCTGTTTGGCGTATTTGTGGCTGGCTTGCCAATACGGGTGCAATGGCGTCGCTTGCTTGCGTTGTTGCGGTATTCATAGTGAGATTTAATGAAGCAGGATGATTGCTAAGGTTGTACTGCAGTATCTCGTGTTCGAAATCCCGTCCCAGTTGAATGCCATTCTTAATCAATTTATCGCTGGTAAAACCCACGGCTTCATCTTGAGCATTTAATAGTGTCAGCTTAGGTGACTCATCAAATTTCTTTGCATCTCTGGCTGAGTTGATGGCGGGAAGTGTCAGCGTGAGTGTTTGTGCTGACGCATCAAAACGGACGATGAGCACGTCGGAGAGATAATGTACTGAGTCAGCTTGTTGTCGATATTGCGCGGCATAACGGAAGGCAATCTGATTGGTCCCATCAGCTAAAACGAGATCGCCACTCTTTACGGCTGGCTTGCCATTGACCGTTAGCACTTCAGCATTTTTAGGCAGATTGAGATGAACATCGGCCGTTGCAGGTTGCACTGCGCCCAGCATTAACGCAGTGGCACATAAGATTGATTGATATTTCATAAGCTTTCTCTGTTGTTGCGAGGACGCCGCTAAATAATAAGGCAGATATTTGGCGACACAAAGCAGGTTTAACCTTTAGTGTGGAGCATGATGAACTAAATGGCGACACACTGTTTATAGCGCGCAGATTAGCGTTAATTTAATCGGTAGGGAATAAAAAAGGCTCACGATGAGCCTTTTTGAGCATGATATTTCGGGATTGAACGCTTATTTGGTTAGGTTGATGCTATAAACGGCGAAACCCAGTTCATCTTTGCTTATCTTCTTCATTTCACGTTGTTTATTGGCTTCGATAAAGGCAGCGGCTTTGTCACTGTCTTGGGTTTCGAAGCGAATGTCTAATGTGACGTTGGTAGTGATGGTTTTGAAATCCCAGTTGTAATCGGCACTTGGATTGACCATAGCTTCGTACTTACCTGTGGTTTCGTTGTACTTAGATTGCGCTGTGATATAAGCAGCTAGCGCTTCACGGTTAGTATCGGGCAGTTCAAGTACCACATGGTCGCTACCAGTACCAGCAAACTTACCCCCAAAGGCGCGGTAGTTATTTGAGGTGACGATAAATTCTTTCGCGGCAAATTCTTCACCTGTGATGACTTTGCCGTTTTCGTCTTTATAGCTTAAATCAACGATACGGTTTGCGTTGGCATTAACGACGGCGCAATCGCGGTCAAACTTGCTCGGTTGGGTCACATCAATTTTATAGGTTAAGCCATCCAGTACGTCGAAGTTGTAGGTTGGATGACCATCCCAATTGATTAAACCTTGTGGGGTGGTTTTTGCAGGGTCAATTTGATTGAACTGGTTCGCTGAGCACTCGAGCCAATCTTTCAATTCGGCGCCCGTTGCTTTGACGGCCACCATAGTATTGGGATACAGGTACAGATCGGCGGCGTTTTTGAAGGTCAGTGGGCCTTTATCAACTTGCACAAATTGATCGGCATCACTGGTTGTACCGTGGCGACCGCCCGCTTTAAAGGGGGCGGAGGCTGATAGCACTGGCAACCCTTTTAATGCTGCAGGTAATTTCGCTTTCACGTTAGCGATTTGCGCATCGGAAACGATTTGTACCGTAGGGTCGTCCTGCACTAAGGTAAGGAAGCTGTACATGTCGGCTGCGGCAACGCCGATAGGTTCATCCACAAAGGCGAGGGTTCCTTGGTGCTCGGCTGCGACTGCATCTTTAATTGCGGGATCTTGGCTAACTAACTCTTCCTTAGTCGCACCATTATATATGGGGCGAGCTTGCGTTTTCGAACTAAGGACATGCCATTTACCATCTCTACGTTCAAGTTTAAAGTCAACAACCCCTAAGTTATCACCCCAACGACCTGGCATCACTGCTGGGACGCCGTTCAGTAGGCCCTTAGTGACATCGGTATTGGGTAAGTCGGCATACTTAGTATCAGGGAAGATAGAGTGGCTGTGGCCGAATAGAATCGCATTGATACCATCAACATAAGTCAAAGCGTAAGTGGCATTTTCAGCCATAGGATCGCCAGGATTTTCCGTTGAACCAATGCCAGAGTGAGGAATGGCGATAATGATATCGGCCCCTTTGGCTTTCATTTCGGGGACATATTTTTTCGCGGTTTCAATAATATCCTCGACCGTCACTTTACCCGTCAGATTTTGTTTATCCCACAATAGAATTTGCGGTGGCACAAAACCAATATAACCAATGTTAATGGTTTGATTATTACCTTCATTGTCGATGATGTTTTTTTGTTTGATGATATAAGGGGTGAATAAATGCTCACCTTTTTTAACCTCATTCCAGCAACCATTTTCGTCGGCGCAATAAACGTTTGAGTTGATATAAGGGAAATCTGCACCACTAATGGATTTATTTAAGAAATCTAAACCATAGTTAAATTCATGGTTACCGATATTACCGACTTCATAATCTAATAGGTTCATGGCTTTATAGGCTGGATGAATATCACCCATTTGCAGGCCAACTTTAGCCATGTAATCGCCCATTGGGCTGCCTTGCAGCAGATCGCCGTTGTCGACGAGTACGCTGTTTTTGGCTTCGTTGCGTGCAGCGTGGATTAAGCTTGCAGTACGGGCTAGACCGATAGTTGGGTCATTTTTGCCACTGTAGTAGTTGAAATCCATGATATTTGTGTGCAGATCTGTGGTTTCGAGTACCCGTAAATCGGCTTGAACGACTTTGTCGTCATCAGAATTACAGGCGCTTACACCAAGGGCGGCAGTGATCATCACTGCGAGTATTTTCTTATTTAACATAGTTATCTCTATTTATATTTATTTGACCCCAATGCATGCTCCGTAAAAGAACATGCCCATCATCCCGTTAATTCAGCGTAATTTAACTGTTAGGTTAATTTGCCGCTAAGTTAACGAGCGGGAATTATAAAGACATTTGATGATCTGAATGTGACATTAATCGGATAAAAGCTGTTTCAAATTGTGACTCAAGGTTTGCTTGCCTAAATAGTGAGCCGTTTAGCCTGTTTATTTGTTACGGCAATGTTTAAATAATTACAGTAAACAGTTTATTAAGAAGAATTAATATTTGTTATTGGAATGGCATTTTATTTGCTCAGCCCCTTGTCTACGTCGGGGATATTTGACGTAAAACTTCAGTAGAATTGTTTTAAATAATTCTTTTACATCAAATTTTAGCCAATGTTGATCACTTATGCTCGCATGTCTCTTGGCTTGATTGAGGTGAGTTAGGTTTAGCGTAGCGTTGGCATAGGCTTATTTAGACGGGTAATACACATAAAGTGATACAAATTAGCTGTGCTCTGGGCGGGTAAAACTTGGCTGAAATGCGCGTAACTTGTTAAGGTAGTTCATCGAAATTGACGTACGAAGCTACACAAGTTCGTTAAAACAGACTGTTGTAAACCGAAAGCCAAAATCCGTTTGCGCGCACCTTTCACCTTAAAAATACAATCGAAAGGGCAGCAACATCCAAGGGAGTTAATATGCGTAAGTCCGTTATTACCACAGCCGTAGCTGCGGCATTGTTACTTGGCGCTTGTTCAGACGAGCCTGCTGTAAGCACCAATGAAGCCAAAAATGCCGTTGCGACTCAATCCGCCGCCAAAGCCGAAGCAACTAATGTGCTGCTGAGCAAGAGTCCACTGCAAGATCAAGCGCCGCAATTTAATCTTATTCAGTCTGCAGATTATGCCCCCGCCTTCGAGCAGGGCATTAAAGCTCACGATGCAGAAATCGCTGCGATTGTGAATAACAAACAGGCGGCTAGTTTTGACAATACCATTCTTGCCATGGAAACCTCGGGTGAATTGTTAACGCGCGTATCGCGTACCTTCTTTAATCTCGCAGGTCTGATTTCTGATGATGATTTTCAGAAAACCGAAGCGGATCTTGCACCTAAGCTATCTGCCCACCGAGATAATATTTATCTCGATCCGACTTTATTTGCCCGTGTTGAAGCCGTATACCAGCAAAAGAGCAGCCTAAATGCGGAAGATCAGCGTTTAGTTGAATACTACTATGAGCAGTTTGTCCGCGCTGGCGCGAAATTGTCGGCTGATGATAAAGCTAAGATGCGCGACTTTAACGCTGAGCTTGCAACCTTAGCGACGGACTTTTCACAAAACAGCTTAAAATCATTTAAAGATGATGTGATTGTTGTGACTGATAAAGCCCTGTTAGCCAGTTTATCCGACAGCGAAATTGCTACTTTAGCTGCGGCTGCTAAAGCTGCGGGTAAAGAAGGCTATTTGATTACTTTAGTCAACACGACACGCCAACCTGTGCTTTCTAGCCTGAGCAACCGTGAACTGCGCCAAAAAGTATGGGAAACCTCGGCGCACAGAGCCGTCACAATCAATGGTCCATTGATTGTCAAAATGGCGCAAATACGTGCTAAAAAAGCCAATTTACTGGGGTTTGATACTTGGGCATCCTATGCGGTTGCCGATCAAATGGCGAAAACACCAGCCGCTGTGTATGAAATCCTCGATGATTTAGCGCCAAAAGCTTTAGCTCGCGCCAAAGTGGAGGCGGCTGATATTCAAGCTGAAATCAAAAAGGCGGGCGGTGATTTTGAACTGCAACCTTGGGATTGGGCTTACTACGCCGACAAAGTGCGTAAAGAGAAATACTCCCTCGATGAAAGCAGTATCAAGCCTTATTTCGAGTTTAATACTGTGCTGAAAGACGGGCTGTTTTTCGCTATGCATAAATTGTATGGCATCAGCTTAAAACCGCGTACTGATTTACCCGTGTGGCATTCCGATGTTTTAGCCTTTGAAGTCTTTGATAAAGATAACAGTTCTATTGGCTTATTCTATCTAGACCCCTATGCCCGTGAAGGCAAAGGCGGCGGCGCGTGGATGGATGAGTTCGTCACCCAAAGCGGTCTGCTCGGCACTAAGCCCGTTGTCTATAACGCGCTTAATATTCCTAAGCCAGCCGATGGCCCAACGCTAATGACCTTCGATGAAGTGACCACTCTGTTCCATGAATTTGGCCATGCGATACACGGTTTATTCTCGCAGGTGAAATACCCAAGCGTGGCTGGCACATCAACCGCACGTGACTTTGTTGAGTTCCCATCACAGGTTAACGAAGATTGGAATATCGACCCTGCTGTGATTGCTAACTATGCCAAACACTACAAAACGGGTGAGCCAATTCCTAAGGCGCTGCTTGATAAAATCTTAGCGGCAAATAAGTTTGGCCAAGGTTTTGATACCGTTGAGTACCTGTCAGCGGCCTTGTTAGATATGGAATGGCACTCTATCAGCGCCGACACTCAAATTAGCGATGTAGAGAAGTTTGAGCACCAAGTGCTAGCTAAACATGGTCTTGATTTTGCGCCAATACCACCCCGTTATAAGTCGAGCTACTTTAGCCCTGAAGAATCCCCTGATGATTTACAAATAAATCATCAAATTAGGGTGGAAGCGCATCTTGTTGCATGATCAAATGGTTTCGCTAAAAACTACACTTGGACAACAAGATGCGCGAAGCCAATATCCTACAACATTCTTTACACCAATACTGCCCAGAACTTCACCTAAAACGATTAAACAGCTTGATGCTGGCCTCTAAGGCACTGATTGAATGTAAGACACTGACCTTGACTGAGTTAGGTCGAAATTT
>NZ_JAKKRZ010000054.1:0-14770 GCF_025653725.1 Shewanella sp. SM74
AGCTTCGCTACCAATCTGGAGGAGTACCACCATGAACGCAAACGCCCCGAACACTGCCAGTTGCACCACCTGCTGCGTATGCTGCAAAGAAATTCCGCTCGATGCCGCCTTCACCCCGGAAGGCGCGGAATACGTCGAACATTTCTGCGGGCTGGATTGCTATGAACGCTTCCAGGCACGCGCCAAGGCCGCGACAGAATCTGACATTGCGCCTGTCCCTGGCGGTTCGCAGCCGTCAGATTGAGGCATGCCCTAACTGGGCGTCAGGCCGGAACCTTGGGCAGTGTCAGAATAGGGCCGATTCCAGCATTTTCTGACGACTCGCCTGCAACCTCTAGGGCCTCAACCTGACAGGCCGCACGCTTAGCGTACGATTTTGTCCGTTTTCTCTATCGTCCCCTATTAGTAAAAAACTAGAGTTGATGAATATTAAAACGGCCTACGACCTAGCACAAATGCCTGCAGGGCATGCTCGTAAGCAATTTAGCATTGAAATCGAGCGTACGGTTCGTGAGCTAAATGGCATCGAGTGCAAACAATGGGATCAGGCAAGAGCCGATAAACAGCAGATATTTTCAACTCGTTCAGTTGGTGAGCGGATAACCGATTTTAACTCTTTACTGCAGGCATTGAGTAAGCATGTTGGAATTGCAGCAGCGAAGGCAAGGGCACAGGGATCTAGTTGCAAATCAATGCTACTGTTCGCCAGTAATTCGCCTTTTGATGATCAACCTAAAAGCTTTAAAACGCTGATCCATTTCCCATGTGCGACAAATAGCACGGTCGAAATGACGCAGGCTGTCTCAGCGGCTGCACCCAAATTATTCAGAGAAGGTGTACGTTACTACAAAATCGGAGTTGGGCTCATCAACCTCGTTTGTGACAAGCGTCAGCAATTCGACTTATTTAATGCGCCAAAAGCTAATCCTGCTTTGATGCAAGCGCTTGATGGCATTAACTTTAGGTATGGCCGTGATACGCTGTTCTTAGCTGCACAGGGAATCGAACAAAAGTGGGCTATGCGGCGAGAACTGCTTAGCCCTCAGTACACAACCAAGTGGGACTGTTTGCCTATGATAAAATGCTAATTTTGACCCTTTTCAATTTATCTGTGGCCGAAGTTGTAATGTTCGGTCCTGTTGGGTTGACCATATTTTGGTATTGCTCCACATTGTATTCAGGATCATTTGCGATTTGACTGGAGGAACTAAATGAAGAATTCGAAATTCAATACATTGCTCTCAAAATGTGATCCAACGGCCCCAATACCTAATGATTTAGCAGAATTGCTTGATGCCCCCTCTGTTGGAAAAGAGGTCATTCCTTATAGTGTAGAGAAATCAATAAGTTCTGAAGAAGAGTATTGAGCTGCTTTAAAGCGAATTGACGAACTGTTTGATGCATTGCCTAATACCGCCGAAGGTGACGAACTTGAAAAATGGATTTCGTTGATTGAATCATATGAAAATGACCACTTCCCAATGTAAATCAATATTGCCCCAAAGCGTGCCAGAGAAACTTTTTGCCGTCATTACAGAATTTCATCAGTTGACCAAATTTTTGTAATGTTACAACGCCTAGATTAGTTAGCAGCGTAAGTGTTGTAGTTTTTGCACTTAATTCTTCTTGGAAGTTCACGTTATTCATACAGCGAACCTATCTCTGACGCTTACGACAAATTCACCAGTTCTCGCAACGCATACACGATCTTTGATGACGAATCCCTCAACCCAATGATCACCAGTGTAGGAGGTGGATTCTGTTCGATAAATTTCGTCTGCAGACGTGTTTGATTGAGTAGATATTTCCCCCCTAAGCTGCCCTACATTTGCCGCCTCTTGACCTGTGTTTACTACCTGCCAATAAACGTCGAACGGTGCAGGAACATTAGTCTTAAGTTTGAACTTTAACTCCTTTCCTTTGAGTAAAGGCTGTCCAGACTGAAACTCTTTCCAATATATGTTGGATTTATAACTTGCTTTTATATTCGCTGAATATATGTTTGCAACAATAGGGTATCGAAGTTGTTCCTTATGGGGCACATTAAAGCTTAGTGCAGGTAGATTTGTTGGTTTGTATACATCAACAAGTGACTTAGTTAACTTATCTTCCTCGATAAAGGTATCAATATTGATGAAATCGTCTCTGAGCCAATCCACCCATCGGAAAAAAGCTTTTGCTCTTGCGTTATCATCCTCATGCCATCGGTCAGCGAAGTTTTCTCCCGGATTAGCAGGGTTGGGGATAAGCCACTTCCCATCAGATGTGCGAGTTATCAATGTGTAGGTATTTCTTGCGTAGTAATCATTAAAAACAAAGCTATTGCTTAATTGATGAGAGTGCTGGTTTAAAGATGATATTAGATTTCTCAACGTGTCATAGATAGTTGCTTCATTGTTATAACTATTGGCAGCTAATACAGTAATGATCATTGAGATTGGTTTGAAGGTTTCAATATCTGATTGTGAAAACCTTACGTCACGGTGTCTCTTTAATAGCTGAATGGCCCTCTGCAACGGCGTTTTAACGTGGATATTTGGAACATCGTCAATCGAATTGTACAACTGTCTTTGATTGTTGAAGATGCGTTGTTTCTGAGTTAATTTTGCTTGTTCAAATACAGTGCCATTTCTTTCGTAAAACCATGCAGCAAATCCTTTCGGGTTGCTCGTTGTCCAAGAGTAGCTGTTTTCTTGATCTTTATTTGTAGCTGCAATTGATTGAGGTCGGGCTAATAAACTGTTTTCTACAACAGAAGGGAGTATATCCATATGGAATCCAACCCCATCATCTTCAGCATAGTTAAGAGTCCAGCAGCGCTTTCCTTCATCATCTAACAATCGGGAATAAGTGCCATTCTCTTTAATCCGTTCCCCAACCTGATTTTTTACAGTGGAGGCTAGTACAGCCTGTTTTGAATGCCCCAAGTTGCAGACCAAATCAATGTCATAATCTGCATCTTTACTATTTTTGAATGGGCGGATTTCTGTTCCAAGCTTAAAAGAGCCTTGAAGGTATACCTCTGGGACACGAAATGTTCCAGGATAGTTACCTTGCTCTAGGTGCGTTTTCATTGAATTAAAGCGATCAATCGCTTGCTTATATTTAGTCGGTGAAATATCCAACTTTTTCGCCGCTGTTAATAGGGCCTCTTCCCTAGAAACTATTTGAGTCACGATACATTTCCTCCTAAGACAAAGTTGCTAATCTCTTTACTTCCATATGTAAAATTCTTGTCGGCTAAACTGATCAAATTATCGATTTCAGAAACGTCATCGAGTGGCAGATCAGTATCTGACTCAAAATCAATTCTTAATATTTGCTCAGGCTTCAAATGAAGCTTTAGATAATTCAACGCGCTTTGGCTCTGAAGCGATAGCATGAAACTTATAAATTCTTTATGCCTCCAGCCCGTTGCAAGACCCCAGTCTCCCTTGTGCTTTAAACCATAGGCGACTTTGGAATGACCGGTGCCGATGGATACCACTTGTATATCATCGTAATTTATCCCCAGTCGTTTTTGGGCATCGATAACAGCCACTAATGCTGGGTTGTTTGCCCACAGACCACCATCTGATAACAAGTACTCATCAACTTTATGAGGGTCAAAATATGTTGGGGCTGAGCAAGATGCTAGAACAGCATCTCTGACTTTGACCAACCTATCGCGATTAAACGTTGGGTCATAAGCCGATTTAAATACATGAACTCCGCCGTTACCAACATCCGTTGCAGGTAGAATCAGAGGCTTGGCAATTTGCCCAAGCGTACTATCGTTGAAAACACCTTTAAGAACTTTATATAAACTGCCACAGTCATAGACGCTTTCAAGCAACGGTTGCGTAATGTTTCGAAGCTTCTTAAAAGGTATTCTCGACTTTTTCTTTTTGAAAATATCTTCGCCATGTTCTTTGTACATGTTAACTATTTCGGTTGCGCGGATGTCGCAGGCAACACCAGCCGCTATTATGGAACCCGTACTAGTGCCAGCTATCATGTCGAATGACTCTAAGAGATTGATTCCGAGTTTTTCTTCGAAACATTTAAGTATGTGCGCAGGGTAAACCCCTCGTATTCCACCGCCATCAATGCTTAAAATCTTAAAAGTCATATGTATCCTTACTCCTCTGTAAACCGCCAGTTGACCAAATTTTAGTAATGCTACAGAGTGGCTCTTCTAACGATGGCTACTCATTGAGGTATTGATAGATTAACTTTTCCGTTTACTTGAGTTATCGACAGTTTAGACCTCATTTCGTCACCATCGAAGTCATATACAAGAAGTGCTGGCTGATAGAGATCAAAGGCTTGACCTATGAATACACAAGCAGCGTTAGATGCACAGATGAGCAAGTGAACACGCTTCACAGAAAATTGGTCATGAAGTTTTTGCAGTATTGCATGAAGTTCACTTTTTAATTCTAACCCGTTTTCCGGATGCGGGATCGCCGCATTACCCATTTGCTTGGCTACGATTTCAATCTCAGGATAACCGAGAGCTGTTGCAGTCTTTTTCATTACTTCAGGATATTGAGTTAATGCTATAGAGATCGTGACTTCTGATGATTTTCCTATTTCGCTCTTCCAGTTCACCTTGTAAGGTGTTTCTGAGCGAGAATCCTGAGGCCAAACCCAGCAGTTTCCATCTCGGTATCTGAGCATTGGCGTGATTTCAGATTTATTTCCTAGACACGCTCCTAATCCGATCAAAGCAGGCATTGGCCCAAATGCGAATAGCGCCGCTCGATATCCATAATTTTTTGTTTGATTAACTATGGTTTCTGCTTCCTCTGTAACAATTTCATCCATTTCTTTGGTAAACCGTTCAGGTTTGGTTCTGTATCGGCGTTCATTGTCACTAAGATTATTCAATGCTCCTCTCATGCGAGTTCTTAACCTAGATAAGCTTCCTGCAATGTCTCTTGATTCAGGGGGAGAAACAACATGGCCTCCTACCGGCCAAAGAACTGAAAATACAGGAATAGGCTGGAAACTCAGTCCTTCAAGTAATTTCTCAGTATTAATTAAAAACTCGGTTCGCATTTGAGTAAGTCTGGATGCAGGGTAATCAGCACACGCAACTCGATCTATTAATCGGTGGTGTTTGTCGCATAGAAGCAAGATATTAGCTGGCTCATTAGAAAGTTCTTCGGATAGATAAGGTATACCCCTTGGGCCACTCTCGGATGACGCAACATTGTGAGCCAAGTATGAATAGTTACCAGATGTCCCCGTCAGATCATCAATATCCAATCTATCCCCGCAGCCTTCAAACATACAATAGCCATGACTATCACGCATCACTTGATTAATTGTGGACTGTGTGAAATCTTTACCACGACCTTTATTAAATCGCTGTTCGATATTCCTAGAGATATAGTCGATAACGTCATTGACTGGCAAGACTCTAGATTGGCTAACACAGGAATTCCATATTTTAAATAGCGACTCTATTGTTCCATATTCGTTTTGAGATATGTTGCGACCCTGGAGGTGGCGAACCTCAAGACTATCCCCACAATCCATCAATGTTAGAGCATCCTTAAGCTCCGCATCAATTACGTTAAGCCGAAAACTGGCTCGGAACTCATGTGAATACAATATATATATCTGGTTTTTTACACGCTCATCGGTAAGTAATCCAACATGCTCCCACACAAAAAAAGTCTTAATGCCCAATAGAAACTCTGCGAGCTTGTCAATTGACTCTATGGGATAAAAACATGCTTGATGAAAATGTAGCCTCTCGTCAGTCATCGATTTGTTCCTTAAAAATTCGTTTAAATGACCCGTTAATTTCCCGAAAGATACAGACGTCTTTCTGACCAACAATTACAAAGACTAATTCTCTGTCAGGGTTACGTTTTATGCATTTCTTCCAATCTGCAATATCTATATACGATGGGGTGGGTGTTGGTTCAGGATGTGTGTGCCATGTACCCAAGTAGCCTAGTTTGCCATGCGAACTTTCGTAATAAGAATTAACTGATTTCTGGTGATGAGGAGCACGCATATTAAAGTTAACTCTGGTGGCAGAATCTTCTTTCTGAGGGGTAGTACAGTGTTCTAGCCAAAATTCATTAGCGTCAGCGGACTGAGAACCAATTAATGCTCCAAAAGCTTCACTTCTATCACGTGACATCTGCCTGTAAGAATACCAAACGTCAATTAGTTCTTCGGAAAGGTAAATTTTCGTATCTTTGATGCCCGTATCTTGCTCAATGAGTGCAGACATCACAGTCCTCATCAACCAAAGGTAAGTATTCAAGCGAACTGCTGAAATTGTAGTAACGATGAGTCAGCCTGATGCCCTCCGCCATTGCATCTTCATCTAAGCCCTTCCAACTGACTTTACATGACTTTGCTTGTTTGCCTTCCAAATACCGAATGGCCAAATTTGCTGCCATTACAGCTGTTTGAGCCGAACTTGCTGCGCCATATGAAATAAATTGTTCCCCACAGCCAGCGATATTTTTCATGGTTACCTGATTGGGTTCGATAAAATTCATATTTGACACAAGCCCTCTTACACCTGTTTCTTGGCAAACGTAAGAGCACAATAAACATCCCTCTGAACTAGGGATATCTAATGTTGCGTGGCCGCCAACGCCAAAACCTTCCAACCAACTGTTCATGACAGCAACTTTTGAGTTGTTATCCAAAAGGTATTGTTTAAACAACCGTTCCTGGGTCGGATTGCCTATAGCAATGACAATCAGGTCAAAATCATTCATACGGCTACTGCGAGCAAACTCCATCAGTTTATCTAATTTCCATTGTGCACAAGACCAGGGGAATTGTCGTTGAAGAGCGACACTTAGGGCTGCGGTTTTAGGTGCTCCTACCCAATGCTGTTCTAAAACATGGCGATACAGATTATTGATTTCGTATACATCAGGATCTACTAACGTAAGATGCCTGACTCCGGCAGCAGATAACTTATGCGCAATTTCACAGCCTACTGAGCCAACACCTATCACTGCTACCTTTTTGTCTGCTAACGACAGAATGCCTCCACCACGTTCCACAGTATTCTCTTGATTGAATAGCCGTATTGGTAAAGCTTCCAATTTCCAGTTTTTCAGCTTTTCATCTGATAGTGGTAGCGCATTTTTGGTTTTACCGCTAAGTTTCAGTGCGAACCAAGTACGTTCATCATTAACAGTTTTGGCAGTAAACACGAGCCAATAAGCAGTTTCACGCCATTGACCGTATTTTTGTTGTAAATCACTTCTAACCTTTACCGGTAGCGAAGATATTGTATTTAAATACCATTCATCGAGAGCATCTGAATGTTTAGGTGCAGGAGTAAGTGTCTCGATTGGAATAACAACCGCTTTTCCTGCTATGCGTCGATTACCCTTATCTATAGATAATTGAATATCACTGATAACCGAAAGCGAATCGTCAGCCGGATGAACCATATAGTGGCTTTCGATGCCAAATTGCTTGCCACCTACTGGCCTATATACCGATAATGTTTGTAGAACCGGCCTTGCGATATTTGCCAGTAGGGGTTTAAAGCTATCTGGAGCACAGATTCGCAACCATTCACTGGAGAACTCACGAAGCAATTCACTATGGTTCCAATCTGGATTCGTTATGCATTTCTCTAACAACAAGATATGCCTCCGAAGCGATTCTTCTACGACTAATAGTGGTTGTTCGAAATTTACTGACAGTGACTCTGGAGCATTAACACAAACAGTGCCAATCTGAATCCCTGCATATTCATGAACAGAGACATGAGCCAACCTGCCAATGGAATCAGGGTTAATTAAGAAAAATTCGGGCAGGCGGTAGTAGGGAGGATCTGCTACCAGCATTAATTGTATACCATGATTAAGGATCGTTGTTTCCACTACGATCCTCTCACCTCCAGCTACTTCACTGGTTGTGCAGTTGAAGCCCTGGTTGATAAGGTGCTGTTTTATTTCGCTTAGCACACTATGCCCCCTGTGACGTTCCAACTACCCCAGCGCTACTGTAAGCCACTTTTTTGGCATTACTGTCTTGCTCCTTTTCTGGTACTTCAAAGTCACCACCGAACAGTCCTTGCAAGATTTCACATTGTTTACGCAAAGAATCTTCGTTTAATGCTTGATCGAGTTTAGTCAACATTGCATTTAGCTTGTTATAGAGCTGTGTTCCTGTGTCAATACTACTGTTTTCAAAAACATTTCTGTATGGTTGAACCGGTAACCGCACATCGATTTTGTACTTACCATCATCAACCCACTGGAAATAATTGGCATTCAAAATTGCTGAAACAGTGTCGCGTAGCGATTGCAAGTCACTGAGTTTACCGTCATTGCTGATAGATGGACTGAACTTATCTTTCAACATTAGTGTGAGTCCAATTGAAAACACTTTTTTGCCTACATTTTGGCCGAATTTTTCATCTCTCCAGCGTTTTACGTATCTGACCAAACGTTTGACCTGTCTGATTTTCAGGTCTGCAGAGCCGATGTATTGGCTGCTATCATTAATATGTTCTATCAGTTTTTTTGGCTCTGCAGGAGACCACACACGGTTTTCTACATTTGAGTTCAACTTACCGACTGCCAGTTCATACTGCTGACCTAGTTTCCGGTATATGACTATGTCGATATGTAGGTTTAAATTCATGTAGTCAGCAGTGACACAAGGCTTTTTTATTCTTGCGTTTTTAAAACCACGCTTTTCCAAAACTTTTAGAACAAGTTTTTTAACTTCAACCGGATCATCAGGAGCATTATCTGCATCAATAACAACTGCTCTATCGATATCAAAGTCAGCCACTGGGTGCTTTATGCCTGTATGCGTGCTTAAAGAACCTTGAATAAACGTTTCAATTATTGGATAACCTGCGTTTTTAAATTCATCCCTTAAATCATCCAGGATACTAGAGTCCTTCGACCTGGCTTCCCGGTAAGTATCATCCTCTCGTCCTAATTTAATTTTGTCGTGAAATTTTGAGAATTGGTTTTGTAAAGACATAGTTAGCTACCTCTTATAAATTTGTTCACTGCAAATCTCTCTAAGACAAACTCACAGGTGAACAAGGTCTGCACCTACACCTATGTCGCTCTCGCTGGTTATTAACAGAAGTTAATTTATTAACCATCGTTTACAAACATACGCCTTCTAGCTAAATAGATCAACTGCTGTTAATATAAAAATTAACGGAGGGTTATTTTATGGCTGACAAACTTCAGCAAGCCGCACTTATCAGCAAAAACATAAAGCACATGCGAGAATTACTTGGCTGGACACAGGCAAGGCTCGCTAGCGAAGCTGGGATAACAGCGGCAGCACTGAGCATGATCGAAAAGGACGAAGGCCGAATGCCAACTATTGTTGTGCTGAGGAAAATCGCTTCGGCATTGGGTGTTAAACCTTATGAAATAACAGGAGAAGATGCACCAGAAGATTCTGGAGATAAAACGATTGAGTTCTACCGAAAATGGGGAGAACTTGATAAGCTGCCAGAACAGGATCAGCGTATATTGCGAGAAATGATGGAACGCTTCACCAAGAAGTAAGGAGTTGGTATGGAAGAACAAAAAGGAGCAATGGAGGCCGAATCTTTACTTGAAGATCTGGGTTTTGATCAGTTACCGATCAAAGTAATTCAATTTATTAATGCCGTTTCAGACGAAAGCTTTCCTATCAGAATGGAATTCCATGCATTTGTATCCGATCAGTTTTTAGGTAAGGCAATCGGTAGTCAAGATGGGGCTGGAATTATTATTAATAGCAATATTCCAGATTCTCGGCGGCTAAATTTCACTGCGGCACATGAAGCAGGCCACGTTTGTATGCACATAATGCAAGGCTCCTCTCAAGATTTTGCGTGTGGCAACTCTGAGCTTGGAGATTATTTTAAAGATCCGCTCGAACGCCAAGCTAATGGCTTTGCATCTGGGCTACTAATGCCAAAGCGATTGGTTAAGTCTTTGACTGATGGCGACGTAAACTGGCATAACATCAAACAAATATCCGATCTATGCGACACCTCTTTGGAGGCTGTTTTTAGAAGACTATCATGGCTTGAGAAAGCGCCTGTGGCGATGGTAATCCACCAAAACAAGCAATTTAAGCGTTTTGTTCCTACAAAGCATTTTAATTTTTATATAAACCAAACTAACCTATCCTCAGAGCAATTGGATTCTTGTACAAATGTCAGCCAAGAGGCATTTCCTAGTGACTTTGACGTTGTAGACCCGATAGATTGGGTTACACCAGAGCGAGATGGCATGAAGTTACTGGAGTTATATGCAAGCTCAATTGTACTCAAAGACGGGTTTATTTATACATTACTTAGTTACGATGATGACTGCCTGGAAGAAGTTGACATCTAATTTTTGCGGTTTGCAAACCTAATAGGCCAGTTACATAGTCATAGCAACAAACTTGGTTTTCTCTGAGTCGTAAACGACTGTAAGGTTAAAATTTCAATACGGTACATAGTATTGATTGGGATCTCAAAGATACCCATTTAGGAGTTTGTTTTTCTATTACTTTAAGAGGGTATTATCCCCATAGAAATTTTTATCTGAAATTGACGAATTAGAGTTAAGACTTTAACTCAGAATTGTCCCAAAGTGATTTTGCTAAGGTTTAATAGACATTCGTAGTAAAATTACAGTTTCTCACTTTAGTTATTTTATAGTTGCTCCTATTTGTCAGACTATGAGTACATTTTATGTCAATGTATGGTTATATGTTTTAGCTAAGTACTTGTTCCTAGGTATGCTGCTATGTCATGGTTTGGTTTCAGCGACAGCTTCTATATCACAAGCTACTGAGTAACAAGCATTATCCCAACGCTTTCTAACAGCAGCAGAAAAATAATCTAATACTTCTCTTATACTCATTTTGTAGCCTCAGCACAATTACTCAACTTAGCTTATTGTGAGCGAATACCGCTCACAAGTCAACAAGTAATGTGCGATATTCACACATTTTTGCTATTGCGATGTTTAATACCATCTACGATCAATTCAACAGCAGTACGTCGAGTTGCCCACCAATCATAGAACGTGCGGCGGGGTACTTTGGCAAGATCTGCCACCTCTTTTGCATCAAGTCCAACTTGAGCGCGGCAATATGCCGAAAAAGCCTCTTTATCTGCGGATTCCGCCATAAATTCCTCAAAATTTTACGAAACTAACAACTTTACAGTGTGCGCTATTCGCTCATAAATGGCAACAAGTTAAACCCAATCAAGACCGCACATTTCTTCGATTCGCTTTGGTTGAATAACAACATAGTCGATAGTAGTTTCAGGGCTGGCGTGGCCTAGTATTCGCGCTACTGTTTCAATCGGGACGCCATTGACTACTGCATTCGTAGAAAGCGATTTACGGCCTGAATGTGAGGATGCCAAGGGTAATCCGCATTTCCTGTAGATCTCCCTCATAGCCTGCTCTAGCGAGTCACAAGCCCAATACTCTCGTACCTCTCCTGATTCGAGCTTCCTTGGTTTCGGCTGTATCGAGTAAGGAGCACCACGAACTGTATACAGAAACCGTGACTCGGGTATTAATCCTTGGAAGTCAGCGCGGCCAGATACGCCCCACTTTTTAACTAAGCGGTGATCAATCCATTGCTGAATAATCTCCATCGATGTTTTGTTTGTAAGCCAAACGGTTCTTGGTTTCAACATCTTACAAATGCTGGCTGGTAGGTGGATTTCTTCTTTGATTTTGCCATTGGCAAAAAGGATGTGTTCAGTTTTGAGTAGTGCAATCTCAGTCACGCGCATAGCGGCGTGAGAAAGTACAACAGCACAGCGTTTACCTTCGCTATGCTGCATGAGTTGGCAGGTTTTCAGGACTCGATTGATTTGGGCAGGTGTTAGTGCGTCAGCGCGGCTCATTGTCTGTATTTCCTCTTTATTTGGGGATATGCAGACAATAGGATTTTTTCACTGCCTAATCAGTTTAACACGGTATTCCGTAAGCCTTTCACGGAAAGCAAAAGCGCCCCGAAGGGCGCTAGTTTTGGAGGACTTGTTCAGTATCCAAGCCGCTCTACGGTAGCTAACAATTCAGCATAAGTGGCGTTTTTAACTTTTTCGTAGAGCGTCTTGGCAGCATCTATTCCCTCGATGTAATCATCAGAATCTATGATCTCATGCGCCAAATGCTCGATAAAAGACGGCTCGATAAATGAGCCAGAAAGCACATTTAACAACACTTGCTTTTCTGCTGACTCTAAGTGAATCCCCGCTTGGAGTTGCAAATATTCGTAGCGATCCCAAATCTGATTTAGGCGCTCGGTCGTCCCTTCTCTCCTTTCCTCAAGGTTTGCCCTTAATTTTGGGGACGGGGTAAAACTCGGATTGCGCGGTAATTGGCTCATAAGACTCCAAAGCCCTGTATTACAGGGCTTAATAAATTTGATGTTAGATATTTGATTGATTGCGCATGTAAGCGCGATACCAGCTACGACATTGCTTTTCAAAGCTGGCCTCAGAACGTGCGGAAAGTGTGTTACCCATGAAGCCACCGCCCACACAAATTTGTCTGCCTAAAGTCCCGCTGCGACCTTGGGATTCAAGACGAATATATCCTCCGTCTAACGGCATCCAGAAGTTAAAAGTTTCACCAGTTTTACGAGATTTGATTGATAGATTTGCCATGATACTTTCCTTCGCCTCACCCGCTTATGCGCTTCGGCTCTCCGATGGTTAACGCACGACGCACTAACCTTAAACATAGTGTATGACAATTGTCATACTGAGGCAAGCGATATTTTTAAACTTTTGCATTTTCCATCGTTTCCGTGGCCTTTAGCCGATGGCCAGAACGTCACGGAAAGCAAAAAACGCCCGAAGGGCGCTTATTATGATAATTAACTACTTTGAGGCAACTTAAATCAAATTAATCAATTCTGCTTGAATAGCTGATATCTGTGCCTGATATTGAAAAGGCACAGGGCTATCATTAAGGCGAGGATCATAAAAAGTAATTACATCTTCATCCTCTGCATATTCTTGATTAGCAATAGCTTCATGCTGTGCTAGAACATGCCCAGTCGCAGCTTGAATAGCTGCTAATCTGTCAGAGCCATTAAACAAGACATAGACGGCAGCTCTGTATGCAATCTCATGTCTAATGTTATCTTCGTGCTCTTCCTCGCCGAACTCGACCATCAAATCCGAACCAATACCCATCCCATACCTCGACTAAAAATAAAAGAAACACAATGCCGCATTAAGGATATATACCGCGCTGATTATTGATTAGCAACCAATTGAAAAAATTTATACCCTAAAATACATCTAAACCGTTCTTTGCTTAGTAACAACAAGTGTATGTTGTTGGTCAACATCTGAAATATCATCTTCGTCAACATCCACACCCCAAGCGGTCACAATCTCATCTGTGATATCTCGCGATGTTGCCTGGGTTATCAACATCGTATAGCTCATGTGTTCAATCCTATGGACCAGTGCTCGCTCTAGAGAGGGCTCAATTGTGATGATTGTTAGCTCGTTGGTGCTGCAGATTTCAAATGCTTCAAGCACTCTTGTTAGTGCCACTTGCGCATTTGGACAGCGATAATCTTTCAGGTCGACGATCATGCCATTAGCTCCAACGTAGGAAATACCTTCAGGTGTTGACACAGTAGAGCGCCAATTCGTTTATCGCTACCGCGAACTATCTTGTGGTCTTCGTGAGTGACTACGCTGTGCTTTATCCAAAATTTATCCGCTTTATCTGCAATGGGTAGATTCAGATTTTGGAACACACTGAAAGAGTCATCCCCCGTGCCGTTCACCACAATTGCATCAAATATTGATCTACCAAGTAGACCTAAGCCATTGGTGAACACTACTTTCGTAAACATGGCGGCCTCATGCTGAGATTTGTAGTCTTGGCCATCGAGCATGTTTACTGGGAATTTGGAGATTGCTTCCTTCAGAAAATCCCGGCAAATTCCTAGCGTGACTTCAAAGTGCTCTGCGTCAGCTAATGATTTGTCAGCTGTAGAAGCTGAGACTCCTATGAACTTCAGAACCATCGCTTTGAATTGGTCGAATTTCCACATTGTTCCACAATTGATTTTACCGTGCAGCCCTATTCGGTCTTTGAGTCGTTTGCCTTGGCTAATTTCCATTTCAAGCAATTCATGACATAACGCAGCAAACGGTGTACGGCTGTTAAAGTGGTGACTAATTGATTTATTTGGTTTTTTTAGTGATACATGGTAATCACTGAATAATTGGCGTATTAGCTTTGTCGCAAACGGAGTGGTAAGAGATTCGTCAGCGATATGAATGAGCTTAAAGCTGACGGTGAAATCATTAAAATGATCTTTGTATTGGGCTAACAGCCATTTAATAAAAGTGGCTCGGCCTTGGCCGTCAGCAATAAATCTGTCAGCCGTTGCAGGAAGTTCCGCAGTGACCACGGACCGATTACCTATCTTCATTTCTTCTAAGACGGTCAACTCATTACAGAAGAAAGTCATATTCGGGAATACTGCCGCGTCGGTTTCCTGCCAGTACCGCTTTAGGGCGTTAACACGACCTGAGTCCACATCCCGCTGGCGTTTCAGTTGCTCGCTTAAAACGTCACTGTTGGCCTCTACGGGAAAGTGCTTGGCGAGCTCTTCGAAAGTAATCACGCCTTCGTATATCGTGACTCCGGCTTTATTGCTTAGGCCTTCTTTAGCCTTGAAAAGTGTCAGTGGCAAAAGTGTTGATTGATGTTCTGTTGTGGCCATCGGTTTAGCTCCATCGAAATTGATAGAGACATGATTTCACGAACCCGAGATC
>NZ_JAKKRZ010000055.1:0-13405 GCF_025653725.1 Shewanella sp. SM74
GAGTAAATTAAAAACTGCGCCGCCTGATAAGAAATATGAAGCCAGGCAAACGCTAGCCAAGCCGTTGCTCGCGCAATTCAAAAGCTGGTTGGATAAATCAAGCGAGAGTGTCACGAAAGAAAGTTTACTGGGAGCGGCTATTACGTATAGCCTGAATCAGTGGCCCAAGCTTGTCCGCTATCTGGATGATGGCTGTCTGAATATCGACAACAATCGTGCGGAGCGCGCCATCAAACCGTTCGTGATTGGTCGCAAGGCGTGGTTGTTCGCTAATACCAAGACGGGAGCACAAGCCAGTGCGGCACTGTACAGCCTGGTCGAGACCTCAAAAATCAACGGACTGGAGCCGTATGATTACCTATGCCGCTTATTAACCGAGCTACCCAAAGCCAACACCCAAGAGAAACTACAGCAACTCCTGCCTTACTGATCACCAGCCACACCGCAAGGTGTGGTTGGCGTTACGCTTACCTCTGGTTGGTGATGATCCGCAGTAGTGCACTTTTCATAAAAATCGCCTGCAAAATATACATTAAATCAATATATATCAGATCAGTGCATATTGGTAGTGTCAAGGTTAAATAATAGGCAATTTTGTACTAGGTAGCGTTTTAATTTGATTATGGACTTTATGCTATACCGATAAATACACAGGAAATTTTTTTCACAAAAGTGTATGAATGTTGATAGAAGCAACAAGCTACCATCGAAGGGCGTTTCCAAAGATATTGGTATAACAGAGCATCGAACAGACTCAGTTGGAAAGGATCTCGCGTAGAAGCTCTATCATCTTCACGGATAACTCGCGTTTCCAACGATAAATTAGTTTGGGATTATGTAGGGTAACGTTGTTGTATCGTTATGTGATTTTACTCACTTAGCGCGGTGTACAGAACTACTGGATCAGATCAGTTTCAACTGACGTTCTGCCGTTGCACATTTTGCCCTGATGAGTTCGTTCATTGTTGTAAGACAGCCACTCATCCTGATCATTTTGCCGCGTCTCCAGCGTTTGATTAACTTGTTGCGAAAAGCCACCTGATAAAACTCGTTCAGGATCGCCTTATCAAACTGCTCGCAGATCCCATTCGTTTGCGGTGACATCGTTTTAGTTTTCGTGTGATCGATGCCACTACTAGAGTTGGTAATCATGACGCTCGAACTTGCAGAGTAGCACAGCCTATATCGATGTTAACTCTACACCTGACTCTGTCAATTTATGCGTATCAACATAGTGGCTGAAACGTGCTAATAAGAAGGTGAGTTTTGGATGAATGTACCTTTGACAAAATGGTCTGTTGGGTGCTGTATAAAAGTAGTCGATAAGCTCAGTTTTATTCGCTTTAAAATCCTTAAAAAAATAAACCTGAGTAATGACTGGCTGCTCAAAATCAGCTCTACAGGCATCTAATATGTTTACAGCCTGGTTATACTGAACCTCATCATAAGCGTATATCGCTGAACGATATTTACCACGCATTGAGTGGTTTGATGTGCTCGCGTGAGTATGTAAATGGATTTCGATCAAGGTTGATAAAGAAATAACAGTCGGATCAAAAACCACTTCAATGGCTTCGCTGAACTGAGCGTTGTCACCAATTGAGGCGATCCAACCTTGATTGACAGTAGCAATGCCAATAAGTGATGAAAATACGCCTTCGGTGCACCAGTGACAACCACCGCCTAAGCCGATTGTATTAAGGGTGGTTGTCGTATGCAAATTGCAAGTCTGTGTGGGCTGCTGCAAACTCATTGAGATGAGGGCAACTTCCAGTCTGGTCTGGGGAAGTGGCAGGTATAGCCATTTGGTCGGAGTTCCAAATAGTCCTGATGCATAGCCTCCGCTTCCCAAAAATCACTTGCAGGTTCGACTTCAGTCACTACTTTTCCAGGCCATAATCCCGAAGCATCCACGTCAGCAATGGTTTTTACTGCCTCAGCATGCTGTGCCTCAGAGGTATAATAAATGGCTGAGCGATAAGATGTGCCCTTGTCATTACCTTGTCTATTTACTGTACTAGGGTCATGAATCTGAAAGAAAAACTCTAAAATTTGTCGATAGCTGGTGATTTCATTATCGAACATTATTTCAATGCCTTCAGCATGGTTACCATGATTGCGGTAGGTAGCATTAGCCACTTCACCACCGGTATAACCTACTCGGGTTGAAGTGATACCGGGACGTTTGCGGATAAGATCCTGCATGCCCCAAAAGCAGCCACCGGCTAATACTGCGCGTTCAATTGCCATAATTAAATGTCCTCTACTTGGTCTAAATACTCTGCGTAACCTTTACTTGCCATTTCTTCCCTAGGAATAAAACGTAATGACGCTGAGTTAATACAATAACGTAGGCCACCCTGGTCTTTGGGACCGTCTGAAAATACATGGCCTAAGTGACTGTCGCCATGAGTTGAGCGCACTTCTGTGCGGGTCATGCCGTGCGACCTATCAGTGATTTCAATTACGTTGACAGAGTCTATCGCTTTGGTAAAGCTCGGCCAACCACACCCTGATTCATACTTGGCAGAAGACGCAAATAAAGGCTCACCTGACACGATATCCACGTAAATGCCGGGCTTGGTGTTCTTTAGCAATTCACCAGTCCCTGGACGCTCTGTACCATTTTCTTGCGTCACCCGATACTGCTCCTTAGTCAGAGCAGAAATCGCATTCATAGATTTTTGATAGGTATTCATAAATGTCCTCTTATAGAGTAGAGCCATGTGCCTTTCAGATTATAAGAGACCTTCTGTTTACAGAATTTATTTCACTTAGGCCGTTAACCCGAAAAAATGATCTGATCCAGTAGTTCTGTACACCGCGCTAAGTGAGTAAAATCACATAACGAGGTGCCTATGACAGCTAAAAAGAACTGCAAGACCTATACCGCAGAATTTAAGGCCCTCTAACTTATAGTTGTTTCGGATGCGGCTTATTTGTTTTTGTGCTCCAGTGCTGTAAGTGATGTGCCTACGATAAATATAGACACGACAAACAAGCCTAAATCTTTTAGCAAAAACTGGCCAGGAACCACAGAGATCGCAGGAAACCCAAGAGATGCCTCAAAAACACCGGGTGTAGTCAGCATGAACGACAATGTCGTAAAAAAGAGTCCGGTTGAAAGTACACCGCCCAAGATTGCGAGCTTAGGGGAGAAAACTCGTGCAGCGATTAACAGGCCAACTGAAATTTCAAGCACACCCAGAAAATTTGAGAATCCTTGAATGCTGAGGAAACTATACATCCATGAAAGCAGAGGGCTATTACTAACAAAACCATGTATACCGTTTGCTTCGTAGCTAGTGAATTTCATACCACCAAACCACAAATATATTATCGTCATGGCAACGTAGATGCCACCTATACCAAACTTAGTGACTTTTGCACCGAGATTATTACTAAGGATATTGGTAGTCTGGACACCATTTTCAATTTCGGGAATAGTCATCTTATATCTCCAATTATTTTTAGCCATGTGGACTCACTCTATGTAGCCCACTAAAATGATATGACTCTTGAGAAAAACTATATGTTTACTCGAGTCGAACCTAACTTAGGTAATTGCTGTAGTTGAGCACCAATGGATTAGACATCAATGCCTAGTGGTTGAACGGCCGGGAAGTCGACCTCGGTCTGTGTCACTTCGTTAACGTAGTTAGTGAAAGTGTTCAGGGCAACAGCCAACAGAATATCCACTACATGTGCATCACTGTAGCCAGCGTTCAGCACCGCTTGGACCTGGTCATTGCTGACTTGCCCGCGCTGGCGGACTACGGCGGCAGCAAAACGCACGGCTGCGTCGGCCTTAGGGTCATTTGATGCACCGCTGCGGTTGGCAGTGAGTTCAGCATCATCAAGCTTGGCCACCTTACGGCCTAGGAAGGAATGGCCAGCAAGGCAATAATCGCAGCCGTTGATCTCAGCGACGGCTAGGGCAATACGCTCAAGAGTCGCTGTACCCAAGCCGCCCTGTGCTGATGCTGCGCTCAATTGCAGGTAGCCAGTCAGCGCAGCAGGGCTGTTGGCAACGACGCGGAACATGTTAGGAACGCGGCCCAGTTGTTTTTCCACAGCCTTGAGTGAGGTATGGGTAGCAGTAGGCGCGGCGTCGATTGTGGTAGGGGTGTTCAAACGTGACATAAATTTCTCCTAGTGATTTGAAAGACAGCACGCTGTATTGGCGTGGAATAAATTGTATTTAAGAAGGTTCTGCTTGATAATCCGTTGCTATCAGACAGCTCATCTTCACGTCTTGCGCAGTCGCCATTTCAGTGCCACTACACACCTTCGTTGACGTCACGCCGTCCTGATTTCTAAGGAGGTCTTCGAGACTCCAAAAACACCCTCCGGCAACGATCACATTATTTATTTTTCATAAAGCCTCCTTGGTTTTTATCTATTTACTAATGGAACTGAATTTACAGCATGTAAAATAGATATAACATGCTCAATAGTTCGTATAATGTGACTTATTAGACAGTTTACGTAGGGGCTATGTATGGATGCAGACTTTGGATATCAGATTAAAAGAGTTGTGAAATTAAGGGTTCACGAAAAACTGCAAATATAGGGCAAATCAGATTGTCTATACCCATAATTTAGAGCGCCCGAGCATCAGGAACTCACTGAAAGCAGACGTTTCTGAAAATAAACAAGGCACAGCGCTTGAAAATTTCGAGACATCAACGTTTTGCCAAAAGGCTAAAAATGCGTGCACTACTCATTTCGCATTTAAAGAGAGCATCGGTTATTAGGCAATAACGATGTGGCCAAAATTTGTCGACCACTACACTATCTCGTAAACGAGTTTGATAGACGTCAACTAGTACGTATTTTTAGTGTAAGGTCATATTAATGCACGATGCTAAACTCTGCTGTGAGCTAGGTAGGATGTATAAATACCATAAATATTTCAATGCTTTACTTTTTAAAGCTCAAGTGAGTTACTCAGTTCCGACTGTTGGTGGCAGATTTGGAATCTCGCGATTTGTCTTAAATGTCAGCCAAGCAAGTCTCTCGCTAATAAAGTGTTGACTATCCCTGACAAAGTAACAATTTCTTGCCATAATCAGACTTAAGCACTTTACTTAGAGTGTATGTGCGCCGCTTAATGCATCAATGCTGCTAATTCCCTGATTGACATCAATCACTTTGTTTCCTGTTTGATACTCTGAGATAAACAAGATCGAATGATGCAAAAGGGGACTATTTAAATACTGAGGGAACAAATGGCAGTAGATTTGAGCATAGAAACCGCTCTGCTCCTAGAGCGCTGGCAAGGCATTGTAAACTCGATGGCTCAAGTCGCGGAAGTGCCTTGTGTGCTGATTAATCGATTAGATAAAAACGAAATTTGTCAGGCTGTTGGCAGTGTGTCAGTACCAACTTTTTATTGCGGTGAACCTGTTCCATTGGCACTTAACACTTATTGTTCCCAAGTCATTTCCAGTAACCAGCCATTACTAGTTGAAAATGCAATCGGTACCCGATATGAAAACAATAACCCAACATTTGCAGCAGGCTTTAGTTATTACTATGGCCTGCCATTGCTTTGGCCTAGCGGAAAAACTTTCGGTACTTTGTGTATGTTGGACTTTTCAAGCCCAGATCGGGCATCACAACACTGTTCCTTACTCACACTTTTTAAGCAGGCCATTGAATACGATTTACAGATGCTTCAACAACAGCAAGATCTGCTAAAGCGTGAGCAACAAGCAGACAAAAAATTTATACAACTATTCAATGAGATGTCAAATAGGATAAGACCGGTAACTAATAATAAGTTGCTTCAATCTGAGTTGTTTGTACTTTTGACAAGCCAATACCAATACTGGCATCAGGAACTGGATAAGCAGCTTAATCAAACCGTCCTGACTGATGAAAACTCCATTCATATAGCGGCACTGGTTCGAATTTGGTCAAATTTGTTGGCGATTGCCCATGAAACAGAATGGTTGAGAGCTACGGCAGTTCTAGAACCTTATAGTTGTGATGCTGTTGCGTCACTGGTCAATGCAACTCCATTATTAGAACAAGCAGTGTATAAAACAGCGCTGACCCTTGGTGCTGATCTCGTTTTGAGGAGTCATTTGCCTAATCCACTGTTACTAAGTGGGAAACCAGAGTTATGGTCTCTGATAGGACTAGCTATCACGAGCTTTTTAGTTGTTGGCGCCAGCGGTACAAGTATAACTATTTTTGTCAGTAACCGATTAAAAGGTAAGTACAGAGTTTTGGAATGGTCCCTTCTTGTAAAAGGCCAGACGATGCCGCTGCGTTTTACCCGCGATAATCAAGCGCTTTATGGTTTTGCAACAGTATGTGCCGAGTTAGCGGGTGCTGTTCTTGAATCTGGTGAGTGGCAATTAACTGAGAGTCTTCAGCAACAGAGTCGTTATCTCAACTCAAATCGTGATCACGTTGACGACATTGAAAGCAGGAATGCTTCAAGAACTGCTAATGGCATAACCAGGCTTATCTGCTTATCGATACCGGTGATGGGAGACGATTTATAAACACTCAGCGATGATCAGCGAAGTTGTGTTTTAGTTTTCTTGTTGGCACTACATCCGGTATGGCGGCCTTTAATCTGAGAGTGACACTTGGGATAACTGAAAAACTGGCTGTGATTCTGCTGAACGGAGCTTGGTGCTAAGCATGTTGGCGTCATTCAAAGCAAGGTCAACACTGCTATTAACGTTTACGATTATCTGACGGACGTGCTGCTGCGCGTCAACCAACATCCAGTAAGCAAGGTACATGAACTAATGCCGAAGTTACGGAAAGCTCAGTTCGAAAGCGCATTACAGCGTTCAGCTCTATTTAGCAATCCCGATGCTTCGGTAAAATAAGCCACGGAAAATGCTCCGGAGGCCGCATGCACACTAAATAGATGACGTTAGACGAAGAGTTGGATTTAAACGAGCAAATTATAGAGCCTGCGACCGGAAAAGCCAAAAGTTTATAAATACAGCTAAAACTCAAATCAAGCAGGCGAATATTGTACAAAACAATACCATTGCTACAGAGATAACTTCAAGTCTGACAGATCTATGCTAGAGTTAAATCAACGATTTAATTCATTTTTCTATGCAGGATCTTTGAAAAATGCAGTAGAAAAACGGAGAAGTACATGACCTTTAGTTTAGCTCAAACAGCTAGTGCAGAAACCACACTAAAAGCACCTGCTGAAGCAGATCAGAACCTGCGGGATATCACTGAACTGGCGTGTTATATCTGTGATGCACCAGTGGCTATGGTGACGCGAACCGATGACACAAAGCTGAATCTAATTGCAAAAGTTGGTATTTCGCGTACCTCTGTATTAATTAAAGAGTCCTTTTGCGTGTATGCAATGGAAACACCTGATGCGGTAATGGTGGTCCCTGACGCTACTTTAGATCACAGATTCAGTACCAATGCTATGGTGATTTCAGGACCTGGCTACCGATTTTATGCTGGCTCGCCGCTGATTGATCCCGAAGGTGCAGTGATTGGTACTATTTGTGTCTATGATCATGTTCCTAAGCAGCTGAACCAGCGGCAGATAAGCTCTTTGCAGGCTCTGTCCAGACAAGTGATCGCCATACTGGAGCTGAAAAAAGTCGGCGAACAATTACATAATACCAGCATGACGGATGCGCTGACAGGGGTGAACAACAGAAGAGCTTTTGACCTCAAGTTTGAAGCTGAATTTGCTCGCTGGCAAAGAACAGGACAATCTTTTGTACTGGCATTGATTGATATTGATCACTTTAAGAGTTTTAACGACAGCTATGGTCATGCCGCAGGAGATGAGGCACTGAGTCAAGTCGCGGCTCTGTTTCAGCGCCATAGCAGGAACTATGACTTTTTCGCCCGTTATGGTGGTGAAGAGTTTGTGCTGATCCTGCCAGGCACAGACACAGCGTCCGCAAATAAAACACTGGAAAAGTTAAGGCTGGTAGTGGCTAACCATGAGTGGTTATTACGACAATTAACGGTCAGCATAGGTTTGGCCAGCGCTGATTTATTTGACGACAAAAAGCAGTTGCTCGAAGTCGCCGATCAGATGTTATACAAAGCTAAAACCCAAGGCCGCAATCAAACCAGTGTGTTCGCCACACTGTAAGAGATCTGTTCATGCTGCGCTGATCTCAAGACCTCATAAAAACTGAGGTCTTGCTTCGGTCGATAAGCTGGTCTGATATTGGCATTATTTATTCCTTTCAAATACATGGGTAATGCGACTTACACAGATTTTTTATGCTCTCTTGGACTCCATGTGAAGGAGATCGTCACATTCTTTACATATAGAAAATAGAGTTCTTTAGCCAGCTGCAATTTCAGATTAACCGATTCGGTAAGCTTTCTGCATTTCCGGAGACAACTTTTTTAGCCAGCTTGAGAGACTGAAGCCTTTTCTATCGGTACTATTTAATTTAGTAAAATACAGATGTTCATCCCAGCGAGGACCGAAATCTACTTCTGCAAGACTTACAAGCTGTTTGTTTCTGCGAAGACGATGCTTTTGATGGTAATCTTCGGCGGGCCAAAAATAACCATTTTGTTCTCCGGCCTCAATCACCTCGGGAGATTTCTCCTTTCCAATCGCTTGAATCAGTTCTTCAGCTACTTGTTTTTGCTCCAGATCAAAAACAAAAAGTATCTGGCGATACTGGCCCTGCTTTCTACCATGAACAGACCATGATTCAAAACTTCCAAGAAGTTCCCTGTAGCTGATTTGGTCTTTATCGTAGATCACTCTGACGACTTCGGCGTGTCCGTTGATGTTGCGGTAACTCGGATCCAGAGTTGATGCTCCAGCGTAGCCAACACGTGTTTGCACTACTCCCTGCGTCCCTCCAAAATTAGAATCCGGTCCCCAAAAGCAACCCATGCCGAAAACCGTTTGACTAAGCTTCCCGATTTTCAATGCTTCTTCGATTGCTTCAGGGGTTGCAAATTCATAGCTTTCAACACCGTCTTCTTTATTCATTTTTAGATCCGACATATTTTTCACCTAACTTTCAAAAATTGAAGCCACTCCCATTCCTCACGCCGTGCAAACGACGATAAGACCACGTTTTCCAACACCAGCTTGATGAAGTATCTTTGCTAAAACTCCGCAGCATGTTTCTTGGTAACACAACTGCGGAAAATTGCTGTAATCATTGATCTTACTGCTTATTAAGTTATTAATAATTCTAAAAAACTCATTATTTCATTGAAGCTTCCAACCACCTGTCAAGGTCCTTGAACTTGGGGTTTCTCAGCTTCTTTGTCCCAACCACTATTGTCGGGAAATTCAGCTTTCCGTTCGAATAGAGGGAGCACAGTTCATCAGCAGCCGCGTCGTCTTCATGAACATCCAAAAAAACAAACTGGCTCCCTTTTTCTTGCAAGTACGAATGGTAAATCTTGGTTTTATGGCAGTCTTTATGACCGAACAGCTTAATCAACACGAACGGCTCCTTTTTTCAAAAGGTTCACTTTCATAAACCCCCTCGATTTAAAAATTATTCTACAAACTTCAATGACTCCGAGTTAATACAGAATCGGACCCCTGATGGCTCAGGACCGTCTGGAAAAGCGTGCCCCAGATGGGCTTCGCACACATTGCATAGCACTTCGATTCTGCGCCCGAAGGTCGTATCCAGTTCATATTGAATTACGTTGTCTGCGACTGGCTCAGAAAAACTCGGCCATCCCGTTCCCGAATCGAACTTTAGGTTCGAGTCAAAGAGTTCGGTGTCGCAGCCCACACAGGCGTACCTTCCAGCTTCATAAAATGAACAGAGTTCTCCGGTGTGCGCGCGTTCGGTGCCTTTCATCCGCATGACCCGAAATTGCGCTGGCGTCAGAATTTCTTTCCACTCTTCCTCGCTCTTTTCTACTTTTTTGGGAGGCGCGGGAGTGCCGTTATCCAGGTAGTTGTAAATGCTTTTCCAATTGAACATATATTTGCTCCTTTATTTTAGGGTTCACTCTTTAGCTATCAATCCACGAGAAGAAGTCTGTAGCACTACCAATGAATTCTCCATCCACAAAAACTTGCGGTACAGTTTGGAGATTTGTTCTTTCCTTCAACTCCAGGTAAGTCTTCGGATCGTCGTCTACGCGAATTTGTTTGAAATCGACCTTTTCAGCAGTTAGGTAATTCTTCACGCGTGCGCAAAATGGACAATGGTCTTTCGTATAAATAACAACATTCTTAAGTGCTTTCATTTTTTCCTCGTTCATTTGGTTCATGATTTAGTCTCTTTCAAAATGGCAAGAGTATCCGCTGGGATTCCTCTGCAAATAGTTTTGGTGATATGCCTCAGCGTCGTAGAATTCTTTTTCCAGGGTGACGGTCGTGACCACTTCATTCTCGAAGCGACCGATCTCATTGACCTCATCAATCACGTTTTCGATAATCGCTTTCTGTGCATCGTCACGATAGAACGCTGCCGAGCGATACGAAGTGCCAACATCATTTCCTTGGCGATTCTTCGTAGTCGGATCATGGATTTTGAAAAAGTAATGTAGAATCTCTTCGAGAGATATTTCGTCTTGGTCGTATTCCACGCGAACCGCTTCGGCGTGCCCCGTTTTCCCTGTTATAATATCGGCGTAGGTAGGATCATCAAAATCTCCGCCAGAGTAGCCCACCTTCGTTGACGTCACACCGTCCAGACTCCTAAGGAGGTCTTCGAGACCCCAAAAACACCCTCCGGCAACGATCACATAATCTAGTTTCATAAAGCCTCCTTAGTTTTCATCCACTTACTGATTAGACTGACTTTACAGCATGTAAAATAGATATAATATGTTCAATAGTTCGTATAACATGACCTATTGGACAGTTTACGTAGGAGCTATATATGGATGTTCTCAGTGAAATTTTAGATAAGGTAGAGCTTACTAGCAGCTACTGGTATAGAACCTCATTTGCGGGAGACTGGGGCATCAGCCTCCCGCAGGAAGAGAATCTAGCGAGATTTCACATCGTGACTCATGGCGAGTTTTGGTATGAGGTGCCAAAACTTAAACTTAAAGCATTGGCGGAGCAGGGCGATATTTTGATCTTTTTCAAAGGGATGGAGCACACCATGGCCAGTGCACCAAAAATCAAGGCCGAGCCTGCGGTCGAATTTAGAGCTAAAGCCAACCTCACCGAAGCTCAAGTTTTGGAATACGGTGATCAGAGCAAGCTCAAAGCCAACGTCGTTTGCGGACATTTTTGTTTTAATGGCGGACCCGATCATCCATTCTTAAATTCGCTGCCAAATGTCGTGCATATCAAGAGTGCTGATAACTCCCACTCGCCTTGGCTTGCCATGCTTTTAAGTATTATAGAGCAGGAAGCAAAATCAGGGCTTCCTGGAAGCAACACGTTAGTCAGAAAGCTGACCGAAATTATCTTCGTGCAAGCGTTAAGAATCCACATGTACAAATCCAATAAAAATGCTGGATTCTTCAAACTGATCGAAAATCCGCAACTCAGCAAAACCTTGGAAGCTATTCATCATAGTCTCGATAAAAAATGGGGTCTTGACGATCTCGCCGGGATTGCGGGGATGTCGCGTACGAACTACAGCGTCAAATTTAAGGAGCTGTCAGGCATGACACCTCTTGATTATTTAACCTATTGTCGGCTTGAAAAAGCAAAGCAGCTGCTTAAAGAATCCGGTAAGTCTGTTCCCGAAGTGAGTGAAGCCATTGGGTATCCGGCACATGAACACTTTCAAAAGTTGTTTAAGAAAAAAATTGGCAAAACTCCTAGCGCGTACAGAAAAGAAAATTCTGAAAAGGTGTAAAAATGAATATCTATAACTCTCCTGTTACCAAAATAGCTTTCTGGGTCATAGTCATTGGTGGTGCGGCTTGCCTGCTTATCCCTTTGTTTGCACCTCTTCTTCCGCTGCAATATTTGAAAGGTTATGGCGAAATAGGAGATGTTCTTGGAGGTATTTCAAGCCCATTTGTACAAATTCTGGGTTCAGTGCTTCTCTTTCTGGTGTTAAAAGCTCAGATTGACGCTAATGGCATCCTCCATCAGCAAATCGAAAAGGAATATACGAAGGAGCAACTGAGGCACGAGTTGAATCAGCTTCACGAACTTTATATGTTCGTCGAAAGAAACATTAAAAATTTTAGCTACGATCAGGAAAAGATGATTGATGGCAAGTCGCAAATGATCCTTTTGCATTCCCGGCGAGCGATTAAATGTTTCATTGAGGATCTAGAGAGCTTAGATGTTGATATTCACAAAGATGACGACATTTTAAGGTTCGACGGGGTTAAAGAAATTATGAGCATTTTGAACAGCGTTGACCTATATTTCGACAAAATCAAAGACAGCGAGATTGCACCTTATCATAAGAGTTTTTATAAAACGCTTATGCAGCACGAACTTCTCTTCAGCGTTTTTCCTTATCAAGATCTCGACAATCAAGCGTACCTAAAACAAGAGCATTGCCCAGAGTGTGGTGAATATCATGCAAATTATCCGCCACTGATTTATGACCGGTTACAGAAAATTAAAAAAAGTTTCTCCTGATGTATTATGGATATTTATTCGGTATCGGTCCTACCAAAAAGCTATTTGTAGTATCTCGAGTACGTGCTGTGGTGTAGTAATTCCAATCTTAGAAAACTCAAAGCTTATTCTGAAACTATCGGAATTGTCGGTTGGGTGAGACTTAGTCGCCCCGTAAAGCCTTATCGGGGCGGCAAAGATAACTTTTTATATCACTGCTATTGATGACGTCCTTTGTTTACTAAAGTTGTAAGCCCTTATTCTTTGTTTTAGACCTTCAACCACTCCGGGCTTGTCACTAGGAGAGTCCCCTTGGCTAACCTTAGCCGTCAGATCGTATTCAGCGATTTCTAGCCGGTCCCCCTGAATCATTTTACGCCAACCGTTCCACAACTTAGGGTCAAGCTCTTCGGTACGCCAACCATCGGTCGGTTCGCTCCGACTCGCTAAAGCCAGATCCCTGATTTGGTTCTGGAGCGTTAGATCGTCAATCATTGTTCAGCGCCGTACAAAAATGCTATTTTGTTCATACTCAATGCGTTTGTGGGTTTGGTTTGTTTGGCGACTGATCTGATCGCGCAAACTGCATTGAGTTCCCTTACCTGAGTGATCTACTATTTCGCACAGTTATTTAGCTTTATCGTAACGCTCAAGAAATTGGGCTTAATGCCGAATACAATAAAATAAAACAGCCAACCCTTGAGGCTCTTATGCGCCAGAATTTACCAGTGACGGGTCGAAACTTAGAACTCCCAAAAGATACCAATATTCTTTCGACTACCTCCCCTCAAAGCCATATCACGCACGGCGGCCGCAAAAACTGAGTGCAACACCTGACCTTTCCGGTACGGTGCTGCCACTATGTCCTATCACGAACTCAGTATCCCCGAACGTGCGACC
>NZ_JAKKRZ010000056.1:0-10643 GCF_025653725.1 Shewanella sp. SM74
ATTGGCACTATAGGTAATATTGCTTTAATTAGACAGACTCCAGATTTCGCAATAAAGAATGTGGCTTTAATCAAAGATAAAAACGAAATGGATTTTTTATACAGCTATTATTTTTTGCAGTCGCCAATTACAACTCAGCAGTTGGATGATTTTGCTAGTGGTGGAACACAGAAATTTATTTCATTAAGTAATGTTCGCAGTTTATTAATATGCGTCCCTGAAAGGGAAGAACAAACCGCCATCGGCAATTATTTCCAAAAACTCGATGCGCTCATCAACCAACACCAACAACAAATCACCAAACTTACTAACATCAAGCAGGCCTGCTTGAACAAAATGTTTGTTTAGCAGGGAGCACAGCCATGACCACCTTTAAAACCGAAGCACAATTTGAACAGGCTTTTATCGAAGTGCTTACCCACAAGGGCTGGGAGAGCGAGATACTCAAAAACAAAACCGAAGCGGATTTACTGCAAAACTGGGCGAACATTTTATTTGAGAACAATCGCCAGCAAGACCGCTTAAACGACGTGCCACTGACGGCAACGGAAATGCAACAGATTATTGAGCAGATTAAAGAACTGAAAACCCCGCTCAAGCTCAATGGCTTAATCAACGGCAAAACCGTGGCCATTAAGCGCGATAACCCCGCCGATAGTTTGCATCTTGGTAAAGAAGTCAGCTTAAAGATTTATGATCGCCAAGAAATCGCGGCAGGCCAAAGCCGTTACCAAATTGTGCAGCAGCCTAAGTTTGAACGCGGTAGCCCCTTGCGTAATGACCGGCGCGGTGACGTGTTGTTGCTGATTAACGGTATGCCGGTTATTCATGTGGAGCTTAAACGTAGTGGTGTGCCAGTAAGCCAAGCGGTTAACCAAATCGAAAAGTATTCCAAAGAAGGTATTTTTAGCGGCCTGTTTTCACTCATTCAAGTGTTTGTCGCCATGGAGCCTCTTGATGCCAAATACTTTGCCAACCCGGGGATGGATGGCAAGTTTAACCCCGATTACCAGTTTAACTGGGCCGACTTTAATAACGAGCCCATGAACCATTGGAAAGACATCGCCTCAACGTTGTTATCCATCCCGATGGCGCATCAGTTGATAGGCTTTTATACCGTGGCCGATGACACCGATGGCGTGCTGAAAGTGATGCGCAGTTACCAGTATTTCGCCGCCAATGCCATCTCCGATAAGGTAGCCAAAACCAACTGGCAGCAAATGGGCAGTAGCGCCAACAACGTCGATAGGTTAGGTGGTTATATTTGGCACACCACCGGCTCGGGTAAAACCATGACCAGCTTTAAATCGGCGCAGCTAATTGCCCAGTCAAAAGATGCCGATAAAGTGATTTTTTTGATGGACCGAATTGAACTAGGCACCCAGTCGCTGGCGGAATACCGTAATTTTGCGGGCGATGGCGAAGATGTTCAAGCGACCGAAAATACCCATGTATTGGTAACGAAATTAAAAAGCTCGTCCCCAGCCGACACCCTCATTGTTAGCTCGATTCAAAAAATGAGTAATATTTTTGAAGCCGTTGCTGCTGACAATGGGCATGCTGAAGGCACAGCAACACTTATATCCACCAATAGCGCCGATGTTGAAAAAATCCGCGCTAAACGCTTGGTATTTATTATTGATGAGGCGCATCGTTCAACCTTTGGTGACATGCTGGGTATTATTAAAATTACCTTTCCACGCGCGTTATTTTTCGGCTTTACTGGCACCCCGATCCAAGAAGAAAATGAAAAAAACGGCAATACCACCAGTACCGTGTTTGGTAACGAGCTGCACCGCTACAGCATAGCTGATGGTATTCGCGATGGTAACGTACTAGGCTTTGACCCCTATAAAGTGCCCACCTTTAGAGACAGTGATTTAAAACAAGCGGTGGCGTTAGAACAAGCGAAAGCTGGATCCGTAGCAGAAGCCATGGACGATCCCGCCAAAAAGCAAAAGTTTAATTATTTTATGAAAGACGTGCCTATGGCAGGCTTTAAAGATGCAACGGGTCAATATACCAAAGGCATTGAAGACTATATCCCCAAAAGCCAATACTTGACCGATACCCACCAAGAAAAGGTGGTGGCTGATATTATTGATGGATGGGATGTGCTCAGCCAAGGCAATAAATTTCACGCAATCTTGGCCACCAACAGCATCGCCGAGGCCATCGATTATTATCGTCGTTTAAAAGCCGCCAAACCTGAGCTTAAAATCTCTGCCTTGTTTGACCCAAATATTGATAACGATGGCGGCAGTGGAAACCGAGGCCCTACCTTTAAAGGTGATGGCCTAGAAGAAATTATGCGCGATTATAATGCTTGCTATGGCCAAGACTTTGATTTTGCTCGCCATGCGGCTTTTAAGAAAGACTTAGCCGCACGCCTAGCGCACAAAAAACCCTATGAACGCATTCATACCGAACCCGCCAAGCAGTTGGACTTACTGATTGTGGTAGATCAAATGCTCACCGGCTTTGACTCCAAGTGGCTGAATGTTTTGTATTTAGATAAGGTGATTAAATACCAAAACATCATTCAAGCCTTCTCGCGTACCAATCGTTTGTTTGGCCCTGATAAGCCGCATGGCATTATCCGTTACTACCGTTACCCGCATACGATGGAGCGTCATATTAACGATGCGGTCAAACTGTATTCTGGCGACAGACCCATGGGCTTGTTTGTTGATAGGCTAGAAAGTAACTTGGAAGCAATGAATGAATTAGCGGGTGACATTACCGAGTTGTTCATCAGTGCCGGTGTAGCGAGTTTTGAAAAACTGCCCGAAGATGTCGAAGCGTGCGCAAAGTTTGCCGAACTATTTAAAGTCTTTAACCAGCACCTAGAAGCAGCGAAGGTACAAGGTTTACATTGGGATCAGTTGGTCTATGCATTTACGGACTCTTTTGCAGACGAGAGCAGTAGTGAGCATGAGGTGACGCTGGCGATTGATGAACTAACCTATCTGAGCCTCGTGCTGCGATATAAAGAACTCGCATCAAAAGGTAATGGTGGCGGTGCAGGTGGTGGCGATGTGCCTTTTGATATCAGTGGCTATTTAACTGAAATTGATACTGGAAAAATTGATGCCGACTATATGAACAGTCGCTTTGATAAATTTCTAAAAGAGCTCAATCAACACCAAGATCAAGCCAGCATCGAACTCACGCTCAACGAGCTGCATAAGTCATTCTCTTCACTGACCCAAGTAGAACAAAAGTACGCCAAGCTTTTCTTACATGATTTACAACGCGGTGATGCGCAGTTAATCGATGGCCACAGCTTTAGAGACTACATCAACGACTACAAAGACAACGCTGAAAATGCGCAATTAAATGCGCTGGTCAGTGCGTTAGGGTTAGATAAAAACCTACTTGTTAATTTAATGAGCAACAGTGTTAATGAGAAGAGTCTTAACAACTTTGGTCGCTTTGACGCCCTTAAAGACACCGTTGATAAGGCCAATGCCAAGGCTTACTTTGAAAAGGTAGACGGGGTTAGTATTCCACCTTTTAAGCTCAATATCCGCATCGATCAGTTTCTAAAACAGTTTATTTTTGCTCAGGCAGATGATCTCTTTGATGAAATTAATGAAGATGTTATTGAAGGATTTAACGCCATACAATCAGCCGGTTAGCATTACCCCAATCATACTTAAACTGGTCGCTGAAATCAGTGAAACGATTGGTCGTTTAAGTGCGTGAATTGAACAGACGCAGTCACTCCGGCTGCGTCGTGTCAACCGTATCCTTACGGTTAGGCTCGTTGGCGATTGGGGGCAACACCTCCTTTGGCGAGGCGTAAAGCACTGTCAAAAGAGGTGCTTGAAGTAAAAAACGCATTACGAAAAGTATACCTAATCGGAGCATTCAGCTAACACTGAGTGATGAGAGCTAGCAAGCTTTGGGGCAGGAATGAGCCAGCGATGAACCCACCGACTCGAATCGGGACAATTCCTTGTTAACGTTTTTGCTCTAATCTCGATTTCTCGGATTATCATAAGTATTGCAACCCGCATTTAGCGCTAAAGAAACTGATGAAGGAGTTTCCTAAATCACAGGCAGATGCAGCTACAATAATTTCCTGAACAAGCTTCAGTGCTTCAGTTTTAAATTCTGGAGTGTGAATGTTTTTGGGGGTATCAATAAGCGAGTTTACTAATTTAGCGAGACGTCCAAAAGAATTGGATCAGATCAATTTTATACATGTTCATAGTTGAACTATACAACTGGTGACAAAAATCTAGATATGTCATGTCACCAGTCCAAAGCTAAAAAAACTATCAGTTCAAACTGAAAGGACGATTGCAACTTATAATAATTGGTTCAATTCATTGTACAGCCCGTACAAACGGTGTGCTGACATATCTAGAATCGGTTCGTACATGAACGAATTTAAGTGAATATTTTCTGGAGTCATCACATTAACTTGGTCCAGTAAGCTTATAGTCTCAACTTGAGCAGGGAACTGGTCGCTATATTTATCAAACAACGCTCTGGTCTGATTTGACTGGATGTCATGAACGAACGGCTCGTCATTAATGGCTGCTATCATGAATTGCTCTGCTTTTAGCCGTATAGCCATAGCG
Source organism: Shewanella sp. SM74 (assembly GCF_025653725.1). NCBI lineage: Bacteria > Pseudomonadati > Pseudomonadota > Gammaproteobacteria > Alteromonadales > Shewanellaceae > Shewanella > Shewanella sp. SM74. The sequence continues at coordinate 4,593 of NZ_JAKKRZ010000056.1, forward strand.
AGGATGACTTTAAACTCAAGCTCTGGTGTCTCATTTCCACCTTGTGATATTTCATCCGCAACCTGCAGAATTCTATTGATCACGTGAAAATCACCATTTGGCAAAATCAGCTCAGGCTTGTCTGCAAATACTGTGCGATAGATGCTTTGCAACTCCGCAACGGTAATATCCAGACTGGCTTGTTTGATGTGCAGTAACGAAGTTAAGGTATCGTAAGAAGTTTGGTGCCCACAGTATTCTGCAAGGTTTCTTGCAAATGGAATGCTAGCAAGCATGAATGCTTCGTTGCTGTGCAAACGTGATTTCCAAACCTTGAAGACATCATTCTGGTAAGTTTCTTGAGAAAGCCTGACCTCTCGAGCTGACTTGGAGGCCATCAATTTCCTCTCACGCTCAACTCTTCCATTCCCGATGATTCTGCTACTAATAATTCTATGAAAATCAAAATTATGCGTAAGAATCAGCAAGTAGAAGTGTCCTACTTGAGCAATGTCTTTAAGATATTCGACGATAGCATATTTATTTTTGTAGTCAAAGGAGTCTGCAATATCGTCAATGGTAATCAAGATCGGTATTCCAGCATTCTTACGGATCTCAATCTCAAAAAGTACGTTGAGGATGTACAGTGCTCGTTTTTCACCTTGACTCAGGGTTTGTAAAAGAGTCTCGCGTTTTACTTCCTTCGTTGCTCCTCGGCCATCATCAAAATCAAAAGTGATAGCTGGGGCTGCAGCATTGAGGATCACCTCTTCGAGGTTATCGACTCGAAGTTTAAACGGTACTGAAAATCGCTTATTAAAAATACCAACAACGTTTTTCCAGGTCGTTTCCTGTTGTTTGGCTTGTTCGACGATACCTCTTATGATTTGTTGGTTTACTTGGTATGTAGCGATCAAATCTTCCCAAAGGGATCGATGTGCTTGCAAATAAGCGCAAACGACCTTTTTCTTAAGATCGGGAATATTCTTGTACTCGGGTAAAAGAGCTTGGTGCTCAGCAATAAAATCCCGAAATGATTGTGTCTCTTTGGTTGATAGTTTTTTATCAACACGCTGAAATTTTTCTTTTAAAACAGGATCTTGGAAGACTTTATTCTGTTCTTCCTGTAAGATTTCATCTAAGCGGTCTTTAGATGTTATTTCTTGTTTAACCCCATTTATTGATAGATTCACAGTATGGGACGCGCTGAAAAAGCCAGTATCAGAAAGACTCTTGGACACTGCTCCGGCTTTCTGATGGTTAAAAGTTTTGGAAAGTACGGCTGATTCGCTAATTAACTTGTCGTAGGTTTCAACATATTCGGTTAATTCTTGATCAAAGTTATCTGATGTAATGAGCTCCAATACTTTAGGATTAAATAGATCTGCATGTCTGTAGCCAGCAAGATCGGAGTAGTCCTGTGTAACAGTCGTTCTTAACTCACCGAGAAGTTCAAAAAAATCTGTCTCAGGGCGATTAAAGGTTTCACAAATCATCTCTGCGATAGCCTTATGCTGCCGACCAGATCTTTTGGCCAATTCTTTTATGAGCAATGCTCTTTTATCGTCAACTTCTTTAAGCGCATCGTCGTATTCGCGCTTCAATACTTCGTTAACCAAAAGGGTCGAAACCTGTTTTGAACTATAACTCTCGTCATACGAGTTAATAACCATTAGCTGCGCAGGACTAATCTCATTGTCATCGATGGTGATCGTTCTCGTCGTTTCGCGTTCAAGAAAAATCGCATCTTTTGAAGCTTTGCCTTCTGCAACATCTTTGAATGTTTTCGCCAATGACGTTTTTAAAGTACCGTTAGGGGCATATAGCGAATACACTCCTTCAACACCATTAGCTTTTGAAAAATCAAATTCCTTCTGTAGCCGATTGATCCCATAGCAATTAGTTAAATCCAAAACCAGTCTCATCAGATATTCTATCCCTTGATTAATCGATACAATGTTCGCTAGCCTAAGTCGGCTAGCGCTTTAACCGTTAAGCGCCTCATTCAGCGTAGTGACGACATGGTGGTTCACGCCAATTGCAGCGAAGTGTTTTCTCCGCAGGCAATCTTATCTTGCTCGGATTCACGCAGATCTTTGCGATTACGTGTACTTTTTGTCTCTCGAACTAATTGCCTTGTTAACATTTGGCTGCATTGATTACTCCAGCGCTTTGAACAGCTAAATCCAAATACCTTTCTGCTGCATTTTGGCTTATTGCAAAATCAGGCAGATGCGACGCTTGATTTCTTAGCAAACACGCGAACAATAAAGTGGCTTTACAAGTACCAAATGATTGTAATTTTCGGCGTCAGAAATAATATAATGAAACAACTAAGGAAGCCATGATAGGCCTTTTGTTCATTCAGTCAAAACTCAGCTACTGTGGCCTTTGAAGTGTTTCTGATTAAGATGTCATGATGTAAGCTAAGCCAATAAAATAGACATGGATTTAGAATTATATGTTTCATCTTCATACTCTTGGCTGGCACAGCTTTCAACAATTGTGCCTTTCGGTATTGCGCGAAGTCCTCGGTCAAACGGTCCAGTCCTTTCTAGATACTAATGACGGTGGTAGAGATGGAGCATTTTCGGGTATCTGGAGCCAACAGAATGGTGAGTTGTTCTCTGGTCGCTTTGTGATCCAATGTAAGTTCACCGCTCGCGTTGGGCACACTCTCACACCATCAGATCTCGAAGACGAATTCAGCAAGGCCGAACGATTAGTCAACAAGAATGAGTGTGACATTTATATTCTAATGACAAATGCTGGCGTTTCCGGTGCTACCGAACTAAAGATTAAGGAAAGGTCCAAAGAAGCAGGAATCAAAGAGTTACTTATATTTGGTTCCACTTGGCTGGAGGACCAAATTCGTGAGAATAAGCATTTAAGGATGATGGTTCCAAGAGTTTACGGTCTCGGAGACTTGAGCCAAATTCTAGACGAACGAGCATATGCTCAGGCCAAAGCAGTTCTCGAATCAATGAAAGAAGATCTAGCTAAAGTCGTTTTAACAGAGTCTTATCGAAAAGCAGCTAAAGCTCTCGACACGCATCGTTTCGTGCTTCTAGTTGGCGAGCCAGCCTCAGGAAAGACGACCATTGCATCGTTGCTTGCGATGTCATCTGCTGACCAATGGGGAGCGTCTGTGGTTAAGTTAATGACGCCCCAGTCTGTCGTTGAGCGTTGGAATCCTAATGAAAAGTCCCAACTATTCTGGATCGATGACGCATTCGGAGTGACTCAGTATGAAAGTAGCCTTGCCTCCGGTTGGAATCATATCCTCAATGAGGTAAGAACCATTCTTCGCCAAGGAAACCGTATCGTTATGACGTCACGTGACTACATCTATAATCGTGCACGTCAGGATTTGAAGGACGGTGCTTTTCCGCTCTTCCAGGAGAGTCAGGTTGTTATAGATGTTCATAACCTAACGTCTGACGAACGGAGGCAAATTCTCTACAACCATCTAAAGCTTGGAAGACAACCTAGAAAGTTTCGTGCTGCGGTGAAACCACATTTAGGGTCTGTTGCAGATCATAATAGGTTCATTCCGGAAACAGCTAGGAGGTTGGCAGATCCATTTTTCACCCAAAATTTGTATCTGTCTGATTGGAGCTTGGAGAGGTTTGTAGATAAGCGCGAGCAATTCCTCATAGATACCTGTAAAGAGCTAGACGCCGGTTGCAAAGCAGCATTGGCATTAATTTATATGTCCAACGGTCAATTGCATAGCCCGGTCACACTGACAGCTGCCGAGGATGATACTCTGAGGCGATTGGGCAGTGACTTGGGAGGGTGTACTGCTGCACTCGAAGCACTGCGCGATAGTCTAGTAGTCCACGTGAATTCGGACGGAAAGTCTTTTTGGACCTTCAAACACCCGACTATTGGAGACGCATACTCTGTCATGCTTCGAGGCAGCCCTGAGTTGCTTGGGATTTATGTCCGCGGTAGCGATATCCAAAAGCTGATGCGTCAGATAACTTGTGGCGACGTAGACATTGAAAGAGCAGTTGTGCTGCCTAGTTCTATGTTTGAATTACTCATTAAGCGACTTACTACATATAAAACAAGCTCTGCCTACAAGACACAATGGATGTCAGGATGGTGGGCCCGACGAGAACTGCTAAGTTTTTTAGTCGGACGGTGTAACAAGCAGTTTCTTGAATTGTATCTCAGCGCTGACCCCAAATTAATTGATCATATCACTACCCCAACGCCAAACTTAGATTTTTCAGTAGAAGTCGATCTAGCTATTCGCTTGTTCAAACTAGACCTATTGCCAGAAAACGCGCGTAAAACACTGGTAATTACGGTCTCGAAATATGCACAAAATGGCGAAGATGCTAGAGTTCTAAGTGACCCTGAGCTTCGTTCACTATTAAATGATAGGGAGCTGAGAATACTAAGAGAAGCGATTCGTACTGAATTACTGCCGCGAATTGAGGAAGTGCGTTGTTTATATCAAGAAGAGCACGATCCCGAAGAAGACCCAGAATGGCACATGAAGCGTTTTACTCAACTGCTCTCAGGCATTATAGATGAATATCCACATAGTTTGCGTATTAGAAATATTATTGAAAAACAGCGCATGCTAGTTCAAGAATGGGTTGATGAAAACCCACCGGAGGAAGACAGCTCGACTTCGCGAGATATCATAGTTGATGAACCGAATGTAAGCTATACGAGCAGTCGAAGCATTTTTGATGATATAGATGAGTGATATCTGCTACGGCCCGATTTCTATAGACACTCTGTAGCATTACTAAAATTTGGTCAATTGCAAACTAACAAAGTCAGTTGCTCATCACGCTGATAACTCGCAATGGGGCATAAACGTGCCTGAACTGATCGGCCTGACACGAGTTGGGACATTTTCGTGTTAGGACTTTTGCTCTAATGAAAGCATTTCTGATTATCAAAAATATGAAAAAGCTATAACCCTGTGGTCAGTTTTACTTGACCATATATGGACGCCTCAGCTTTTACAACACTTTTGAATGATTGGTTCACTACCATATATTCGGCGTCTAAATAGGCTTTTTACCCGCGCCATGATGTAAATCCGAAACCTATTACCTTATCACTACATCGGCATTTAATGCCTTGGTCAAGTCAGGCTCTAATAGGTACGGTTGACCGTTTATTCATCAGTGCATGTAAACTTTTACGTGATGCTTAACGTCTTACGCAAACGCTTTTTCCACCAGAACTCGATTGCGATGGCACTAAGCCACACCATGCAGATAATTGCCGGCCATTTTTAAATTGATGACCCGAACCTAATTCACTCATAAAGCTTGCTGTGACTAATGGTCCAAAGCCAGGGATCGACAGCAATGCATTGTAGCGAGGTTGGATTTGACATAGCGCTTTAATGTCGCGCTCGATTTGATTAATTCTCTCATTTAAAACACATAAATCTTCATATAAAAATTTTAACAGGTAATGAAGCGTATGAGACAGTTCATGCTCATTATTTGCTAAAATACGGCTAAGTGATGCTTGTAATTGCAACCTGCCGACAGAGAAGATCACACCAGACTCGCTCGCTAGGCTTCGAATTTGATTGACCATGGCGGTTCGATTTTGAACGAGACGACTACGTACACAACGTAATGCTTTAATGTCTTGTTGCTCAACAGTTTTAACTGGAACCATGTGGATATTAGGTCTGAAAACCGCTTCGCATATAGCGAGGGCATCGTTGGCATCATTCTTTTGATTTGCAACAAATGGCTTAACATGTTGAGCAGGGATCAATTGCACTTGATAACCAAGAGCTTGAAATTGTCTTCCCCAGTAATGCGCCGTACCACAGGCCTCCATAGCAATAAGGCTACCTTCGGGGAATTGTCTAATTTTATCGAGCAGCTTGTTTCTGTTAACCTTTTTGTTACTCATGACAGAGTTATCCATAAGACAAACACAAACTTGAAAAACATTTTTGGCTAAATCGATACCAATAACTTTAATATCCATGATGGAAACCTCCAGAACTATTTGTCAGCTTTAAGCTTGGCATAATACTGCAAGCTTAGGTGCTGAGGCGTCCATCACATCACTACA
>NZ_JAKKRZ010000057.1:0-9731 GCF_025653725.1 Shewanella sp. SM74
TTGGAGCTTGTTGAGCTTTGAGCAACAAATCTCCAAAGTGAATTTTTGCTTCATTGGCTGAAAGAGTGTTCATTTATCACCTTTAAACGAATCGTTCGATTCGCTCAATTTACACCAGTTGGGCGATAAAAGTCAAAAATGCACCCTATCAAAATGTATACAATTTGATAGAGTAATTTATCACCTATCAAAACTACTATCATAAGTCGGTTATCAAAATCTCTAAAGAGATTATGGCAAATTTTTAATTTTTAGGTTTAAGGTGTATTTGATATTGAAAACAAGTTGTTACCTCGTGCATAAATCTAACTTTACACTTTTGGCGCGTTGGGCAAATTTAGCCAGTGTGGATAGTTAATTTCGGCAGTTCACCTTGCTCTTTTGTTTCCGTACTTCTTAGCTATTTTTAAAAAAGGTTTTTGCAAACAGTTTTATACGAAATATCAACGAATTGGCATCGCCGTAGTGTTTATTGGCTTCCATATCACAAGCTATTGCATACCATGCGTTAACCCAATGAGTATTGAGGACCTTAGTTAAGCTACCTATGAGTTTCATGCGAGATTCCGCTCAGTTAACACTAATGATTGAGAGGCCTTTATGCTCCCCACATTTAAGACATGAATCAGGCACTTTGTCCCCTTCAAAATAATGCTTGTTATCACCGCATTTTTCACAATGAGAGCAATAAACAGCATCGTGCATTTTGGCCGCAACTTTATGAAGTTCTGATAAATCTACGTTTAATTTCATGCTTTATATTCCGTTATTTGGCTAATTGATAATCTTTGATCAAGCAAGGAAGCGGGATTTTAAGCCCCTCATTCAGCTTACGGATCATGTTAAGGCTTAGCTTGCGTTGGCGGTTTAACACTTCTGACACTCTGCTACGTTGCCCAAAAAATGGCACCATATCGACATCCTCAAGCTCTTGCTGCTCCATCCGAAACTGAATCGCCGCGATTGGATCTGGCGCTTCAATCGGAAAATGAGCGTCCTCAAACGCGCTCACCAGCGTAATCAACACTTCCAGCTCGTCACCCTCTGGCGTGTTAGGTTCAGCATCAAAAAGCTGCTCAATGCGCTTTAAGGCGGCTTCATTATCAGCCACGGTTCTGATCGGTTTAATTTGCATTGCAAACCTCCTAAATTGTGGTTGCATCAACTTTGTCATACTCAGCATGAGAACCAACAAAGCGAACATAGACCATTGCAAACTTGTAATTCACGGCCACAATAAGACGGTACTTATTGCCGTGGATGTTGAATACCACCCTGTTATTGCCAACAAAACTCGCATTGCGATACTGATCTTTAATCTCCTGCGGATTTTGCCAGTTAGCGTTTTTAGCTTCCTCGTACCATGACTTGAGCGGTTGCTCACTATCTTGATAAATGGGCTGCTCCCAAAACTCCCGCAAGGCGGCTCTTGAAACAACTCTCATGCAATCCCCTTGTCTATATTTCCCATTATGGGAAACGTATAAACGCTAGTCAATAATTAATTTCCCTTTTTGGGAAAATATATTAATTTTTTGATTTTTACCATCAAATCCATTCGATGCTGCACATATCGCGAATCACATGTTGCTGAATCACGACATACCCCAACGTTGTTGATGCTTCTGAATGGCCTAGAACTCGCGCCATTGTCTCTAAACTAACTCCAGACAATACAGAGTTGGTCACTAGGCTTTTACGCCCTGTATGTGACGAACACTGCGGCAATCCGCAACGTTTGTAAACATTACGTATAGCTTGCTCTAGAGCGTCACAGCACCAGTATTCTTTGATAGTTCCATCATCAAGGAGTCTTGGTTTCGGCTGCAATGAATAACTTGATCCACGGTTCGTTAAGATCAGCTTTGAGTCTGGATTAAGCCCTTGGTAATCAGGCGAAGTACCTAACCCCCACTTGTGTTGTATACGGTAGTCAATCCAATCTTGGATAGCTGTTCTGGCAGTTAGATTGGTTAACCATATAGTGCGGGGCTTGGTATTTTTACAGATCAGGCTCGGCAGGTTTATTTCTTGTCGAAGTAAGCCAGTGGGGAATAGAACGGTTTTTACATCAAGTCGAGCAATCTCACTCACTCTCATTGCAGCATGGCTAAGGGCAATTGCTCCCGCTTTAGCTTGTCCATGCTGCATCAATCGGCAGGTTTTCAGGACTCGGTTGATTTGGGAGGGTGTTAGTGCGTCAGCGCGGCTCATTGTCTGTATTTCCTCTTTATTTGGGGATATGCAGACAATAGGATTTTTTCACTGCCTAATCAGTTTAACACGGTATTGCGTAAGCCTTTCACGGAAAGCAATTTACACAGGTAAGAGAATAAAAATTCATCAGTGGTAACTTGAGATCCAGCCGAATGCCCATATTTATATCATGGGTAATTTCGCCCTGTCCTAGTACGGTAAAGATCAATGGCTTTAGTTAGAAATGGTAATAAAGATCAAGTAAAAGAGGCCAACACTGAGTCCAACAAAGCTTTCGATAAAATACATAAGCCTGGCGAAAAGTGTGTTCATGAAGGCATCTATAAGTGTGTTGGCTGCAACAAAGAAGTAACCGTTGCCGGAGGGAAAACAATCCCCCCACAAAATCACCATCAGCACACGTCGGCGCAGGGTGATATTCGTTGGAAGCTTTTTGTTTTCGCACAGTAATGATAGAAATCGTCCCCCCTGTGTTCTCTTGACACTCGCGGACAAGACAGAATATCCATACTAATAGCGCGAAAATATGATTATTCAGATAAATAACGCACAAGCGGAACCTTTGGCTCCGCTTTTTTGTACTTTAAATTCATCGTTTCCGTGGCGTTTAGCCAATGGCCAGAACGTCACGGAATCCTGTTACGCTTTAACCGTCGGTATATCAGACCATTTAGTGGTGTATTGCGGCGACAGAAACTCGCGGCGCATAGCCCAATTCTGATCACTCCCCTGCGCTGCAATAAACAACACATCACGGCCATAGCGATCATTCAGACTATCAAAGATTTTCATTAAATTCGGATTGCTCTTTTGCGCATGAAATAAGTCATATTGCAGTGACGATTTGGGGCAAAGATCAACCAGGCCCACGCCAATTCGATAATAGCGCACACCAGGGCGATAAAGGTTTGAAAGCTCCCTGCTAACAGCGGCACACAGTTCGCGGCTGTCATCAGTCGCACAGACAAATTGAACAACTTTTTTAAAATAAACAGGCTGTGGATCATGCGGCGAGTTTGCGGCAAACACAACCATCGTTTTACATAACGAACCTTGTTCACGCGCCTTAGCCGCCGCAATGGAGGCATGTTTGGCTAACGCTTGGTGTAAATAGTCACGGGTAGTTATGCGTTCGCCAAGACTTCGAGTTGAAAAAATTTGCTGCTTATCTGCTTTGGTGTCATCCCACGTTTTACAGATCTGCCCATTGAGTTCTCGGACTGTTCGCTCTACTTCGATAGAAAAATGTTGTCGTGCCACTTTCGGCGCCAGCTGCGCCAAATCATAGGCAGTTCGCACACCCAGTAAACCCAATTTAACAGTTAACTTACGGCCAATCCCCCAAACTTCATCAACTGGCATCGATTTTAAAATCTCAATACGCTGAGCATCGTTATCAATAACGCAAACACCATTATATTGAGCCAATTGTTTCGCGGCATGATTAGCCAACTTAGCTAAGGTTAATGTCTCACCAACCCCCACACACACTGGCAAACGGCACTCACGCCAAACTGTTCGGCGCAGCTGAGCACAATGCGACGTTAAGTCACCTATTGCAGCGCAGCCTTTAAACGACACAAACGACTCATCGATGGAGTACACGTATTGTTCGGGTGCAAAGCGCCCGATGACTTGCATCATTTTTGCAGACAGATCAGCGTACAGCTCATAGTTAGATGAAAACACCTGCACATTATGTTGTCTGCATAGATATTGCTGCTCAAAGTAAGGCGCGAATTTTTTCACCCCTAACGCCTTGGCCATACGATTTATGGCCACACAACAACCATCATTGTTACTGAGTACAATTGCGGGAAGTCCGCGCAAATCAGGCCTAAAGACCATTTCGCACGAGACATAAAATGAATTTGCATCAATTAACCCAAACATGATTGGCTCAGGTACTGTTCAACGAGACTGGAATGCTCATGAAGTCGAATTGACTTGATGATCACCCCTTCAACTGAGAATGTGTCCGCATCATCGATTGCAACGGATGTGATGTTTTGTTGTTGATCAACCGAAACCAGTAGCCGGCGCTTTTCATCGAGGAGCTTTACGGTAAATTCTCCGTTATAGCTGGCAACAACAATAGAGAGATTACGGCGCTTAGCTGCACGGTCAATCACCAGTATATCGCCATCATAGATCCCAACCCCTTCCATTGAGCGGCCCGCAGCACGACCAAACCAGGTCGAGCTCGGATGCTCAACAAGTAGTTGATCAAGACTAAGGGGCAATTCAACGTAATCCGCTGCTGGACTTGGAAAACCCGAAATTCCCGCACTCGCATGGCATGTTATGAGTTTCATACTTGTGAACCACTGTATAAATAATCAGTAATAATAGCAGTGTTTATAAAAAATTTGAAAATTAAGATCAGGCCTTGTGGGAGAGTAATAAAAATTCTATCCTGAAAAATCTAGTACCCCTGCTCGTACCGTTTTGATGAACATGGCAAAATTAAAGATTCATACTAATTGCTACTACGAAGTCCGAATCGAGGTTCAACAGAGTAATAAAGTATCATACTCTTTGTAGCTCACATTAGCGCGTCAAGCTCATAGGGCGATGCTGCCTTTTTTGTTATAGGTTTGCTATCAATATACTGATGAATCGTCGAATTGAGTTGCAACCACTAAGACTACAGAAACAGCGTGGATTAGCTGTAGTTTAATTTTATTTACGTCAGGTAAGTTTTGAATGGACCTGACGGGTCGTATGACCGAAATTCAAAATTGATTGATGATCCATCTGGTGCTTGATAGAAGAAAGTAATTATGAACCTCATCCCCTTTGGTTTACGCAGTGATGGTGTATATATCGATGTGGAAGAAGCAACTCGGGGTAAGTCCTGCGATTGTGTTTGCCCATCGTGCGGCATAGCCTTACTCGCTCGGCTGGGCGAGGTTAATGCCCCCCACTTTGCCCATGACTGCAAAGAAGGAAATAAGGAAGAAATTGAGGCTTGTAAATTATCGTTCTATGTATCAGTGCGCTACATGCTTAAGCAGCTGTTTCAGGAGCAAGGCCTGTTAATGTTGCCGCCTCTTGATGTTGACCTGGATGGCGAAAAGCACGTCATTACTAAAAACACTAGAATCACCCATGAACTGAAGTATTTAGCGCAAGATACCTATGTTAATAATGTGAAGTTTGACATGGTTATAGCGGTATCTGAACGTAAGTTATGCCTTTACATATCCCACCCGGGGCGCCCAGCACCGATATATGATGACTTACGAATGGACAAGCATACGGCGGTGTTAGGGCTGGAATTAATTCATTTCGCGAAGTTATTCAGCGAATCGCACAGGCTAAAATCGGCTAAACAGTTGCTGCAGGATTGGGTTGAGTCATCTATCAAGGGGAAGCATTGGATCTACAATCCAAGACGCAGCGAATGGCTTGAGTATCAACGAACTAAAGAAAAACCTGCCGAATCACCCAAGTCCACATTAGACAGAATTAAAGAGCAGATTGCTAAGACGGAGACCTGCAAATATCACTGTGTATTTTGTAAATTGGATTTTGAAGGCAGTTCGTTACTCAACCACTGCCCAAAGTGTAATGACTATTTGTGTGTTATACGAAAACATCTAAATAGCGTCACATCCACTGCTGCAAAAGGAAAGTACCGCTATCGATGATAACAATGCCGTTATTAGAGCAGTGAAATCGTATAATTGTGAGAGTTAAACCATGATTTCCGGCCAGTTTCTAAACTTCTTACCAAAAACCAATCTTCAGACTTAAGGTGTTCTGGTAATTAGGTGTAGTTCTCAATAGTTTTGTGCTGTCCGTCGTCAGTAATCACTTTCTCTGGTGTAGGAGAGGAATAAAGTTTCATACTAAAACAGTCAAATACCCCTGTTCGTACCGTTTTAGATTGAACGTGGTCAGAAATATAGATTCATACTAATTGCTAGTACCAAGTCAAAATCAAACCACAACCAAGTATTAAAGTATCATACTCGTTGTAACTCACTTATGGACATTTCCGAGTTAAAGCCTTAACTCTAACGAGTTTGTTTCGGATTAAAACTTCTATGGAGTTAACGCCCTGTTAAGGGGTGAGCAACGCAATACTGAAGCAGCCGCAAACCGCCTTAAACACTAAAGCCAACGCATAGTGAAAATGCCACGCGTTGCGAATCCCACTTGAACAGTTTGTTACTTTTTCTTAGGAACATGTTTTAAGCTACGTTGATTCTTTTCTACCACATAGATTGACTCGACAATATTCTCGACTATGTCCATAGCAGCTATCACTTCTTTTTGTTTTGGGTTGTATGACCGATGTATTGCAGCATGACCAGCTTCCAACACTTGATCTAGTGCAGTACGTTGAACTTTAGAGATGTACCCCTGACTTTGGAATTCATCCATGTTTTTGACAAACCGCCCCTTATCACCAACTTTTTGGATCATTACATGCTCAATTAATGCTCGGATTCCCATAACCGTAAGTCGGTTACATCCATTTTGCAATGACACATATATTTCACTAATCAGTTCCATTAGTTCACGATTTACGGGACCGGTGTCGGCATTAAAAGGAAATACTAACTTTGAAACCCAACTAGGCTTTTGACGTAAAGTGTAAGGAGGATATATAGAAATATCAGGAATTATCCCATTATCATCGTATTCGCAGTATTCTGAATATTCAGCGCGTTCCATTTTTACATCTTGACATCCGCAACATTCGAATAGGCTATATCGGCGCTCACAATAGAAATGTTCCTCACTTAAATCCTGCTTATAACAATGTATCAACTGATGAAAAGTATAGTTCTGACAAATGTTACATTTTAATTTTCGCTTTTCTATTGCCACAATTTTCTCCTAGTGACATAACGCTAAGGTAATGGGCAAAGTGCGCAGCACTTTGTCCAGCCGCAGGCGACATTGACCGCCTTGTTAGCCCTTGTTTGGTTGTTGTCTAAACCTCCACAAAGGGAATAATTTACTGTTGTAGTCCTCTGGGATTACAATAGAAAATGATTTTGCTTCTCTCGTGGTTTCTATTGCAACAACAGAACCATTCTCTTCTGTTGCCATTTTGTAAGTAGAGGAAATCATTGAGCTCAACTGTCCAAGGTGATCAAAACCATTTTCAGAGTACTCTTCTGGCTCAAATTTATACTTAATACCAATTAAACGTTCATCATCAACGACAACCGGTAGAACATCAGTCTCTGTCCACTTACCGTACATAGCAAAAAGATTTAATAGTTCTTTTTCTTTGTCTGTTTCCAACAGTTTTCCGGCGCAGTAGCAAAGAATGTTCTTGATGATAAAGTTGGACTTACCAGTTTTCTCATCATAAGTTGCTGGTTTTGATGGGTCGGAAACAATGTATATTTCCAAAGGAGGAGTTGTTGATATCCACTCGTCACCGATAGTAACCAATTCGTTTTGCATCATAGCGGTAGGTAGATCTACAACATAGCGCCCTTTTTGGATCTCAAAAGCATCTGGAGATAACAGCACCCACATATTCATTTTTGAGTAGTAAATAGCGAACTTTATAGGACAATTAACTAACTGCGAATAACGAAGAACTGATTCGAAATATTTCTTGGTAAATGAGAATTTATTTTCAAATGGTTCTCGATGATAATTTTTCACTTCGACTAAAAAGGACGAATTGTCCTCTTTCAGCACAATCCGATAGTCTGGAATATATATATCTTCATTACAATAGGCTTCTCCACCATCTTCTTGCTTGATAAGGCTGCACTTACCCAGTGAAGCAGCAACGATACCGAACATCGATTCAACTCTTTTACCAAATACAAGATTGAGATTTCGATGGTTCTCTTTCAATGCAGAACGCAGATGTTCTATAACCTTATCAACCGAACTCTCATCATTGATATCAAGAGCATTTTTTGCACACAGTTTTGAATAGAGCTCAAATGAATCAAATTTCTCAGGGTTTCTAGATATTTTTGTAATCATTAATTTTCCTGCTTCATCCGAGAGGGCTAACGTCTTAGTATTTATGCGCTGCGCTGTTTACCTCGTTGAACCAGTGAAAACGCGCACGGTTAACTATCTGTATGCAAGGAACTTATCAGCTTTCTGCCAAATACACTATATGGAAAATGCGCATGCGCGTTTTCCATACCTTTTAACTAAAAGCCTGTCTTTATAATTAATTGATTTTATATAGTTTTACTTGTTTAGAATGGAATTAGTGCGCACTAATCTTGTCTTAAAATCATACAAAAATACCTAAATTTAAATATGACTGTATACCCATACATTGTTAGCCGATTAATGGTAGAGCCAAACATAGGTAATTAGATGAGAATTTGTATGGTAACAGGGGCGAGAGTTTTTGATTGAGCTAACGAGCCAAAACACGGAATGGGGCATAAGGGATTTAGAAATGGCAGCGTACCTATGTGAGCGCTACCATTCTAGTATGATACTTTAATGCTCAGTATGAATCTTTATTCCTCTCCCACATCTGGTTTAGGTAATACTTCAAACTCACGACGTCGCTCTGGAAATTCAACTAGAGAACCGTCTAAATCCTCAAATGAATATGCTTCTGAAACTGCTAAATATTTTTGGCCAATTTGCATAATCTTCAACCTTTATTGATCGTTCTTACAAGAGCTTATATTGAAGGACTTTAACATTTGGGAGCACGATTGAGTCACTGAAGAACTCACTGTTGAAATGGCGTAGAAAGTAATTAATCGTCACGCGGTGTTTACCGCCAGCCAAGTAATACTTTCCATCCAGTTTTGCGAGCCAAACTCCGGCATCTTTGGGCCAATTGTCATCACAAAAATACTTCTGTGATTCCTCGAGACGCTTTAAGTAATTCGACATTCTTGAGTTACTATGGCCATCTAATAATTCTCCCCAAGTAATAGCTGAAACCATCGTAAAATCATGGCCTACTATTAGCGAGTATGGGACCGTTTCGCGGGTAACCTCACAATTGAGCTTTTCAATTTTCCACCCCATTTCAATTTCAATGTCGAATAGGTTCCGCAATACAAAGTCACTCAGCGGAGCGGGTTGAATAGCATTTAACTCTCTCAGATTTGTCTTCAATTCAATTTATTCCTTGCATGTGTCACCGGCGTTCATCGTCTATTAGGAATGAACAAACGCTTCCGCGGCTTTAATCTCTGTAAATACCTGACAATTATTATCGCTTTTCATGATGCGACGAGTGATTGGTTCATCGTAGGGTTTCATATCCCAGTATTTAGGGGTTCCGCCCGCAGCTCCGCGCTGAAGAATCCCCTGATGATTTACAAATAAATCATCAAATTAGGGTGGAAGCGCATCTTGTTGCATGATCAAATGGTTTCGCTAAAAACTACACTTGGACAACAAGATGCGCGAAGCCAATATCCTACAACATTCTTTACACCAATACTGCCCAGAACTTCACCTAAAACGATTAAACAGCTTGATGCTGGCCTCTAAGGCACTGATTGAATGTAAGACACTGACCTTGACTGAGTTAGGTCGAAATT
>NZ_JAKKRZ010000058.1:0-9077 GCF_025653725.1 Shewanella sp. SM74
AGGAAATAAAATGCAATTCCATAGCCAACAATTACGATGAAAGATGGTACGAGCTTCGTAAAACCTTCACTGGACTTTAATGCAGATGTTGCAACTACCTCTCCAAGAATCGAAATAGTAAGAAATAACCAGCTTTTCATGATCCGCCTCCAATATGATTCGAAGGGAGTATATGTCTTTTTCTCTTAAAATTGCAGTCTTGAAGAAAAAAATTATTCGTGCGCAACTTTCCGGTTAATTACATCTAACAGCTTATTGATTAGCAGCAGGATAACCTCCTGCTTTCTTGTAAGTTTCTTCGTCAAAATATCACTTGTAAGTGTTTGTTGTAAATATATTATTTAACAAAAAATACAGGTTAAATATGACAATTTAGCAGATAAAAAAGATGCATAGGTGTTTACGAGGTCTGCATAGCACTTTTATATATATTACAAACTATTGATAATAATGAGTTAATGTTTAACAGTTAGTATTATCGATGCGCCAATCCAACGATTTATGCATCTTTTTCATAGCAATTATCTCAACTTCAACTATAACTGTATATAAACACAGTACATTGGTAAGGTAACGGTTATGGGGCAATTAACATTTTTGGAGGCTATACGGACAGAGATCAGGGTACGCCATTACAGCTATCAAACAGAAAAATCCTACCTCTATTGGAACCGCTATTTCATTCGACATTGCAATATTCGTCATGGCGCTGATATAACCCCCGCTTTGATTGAACAATTTCTCTGTTTTTTAGCAGTGGAGTGCGAAGTGTCGGCGAGCACCCAGAAACAGGCTCTATGTGCCATTGTATTTGCTTGTCGCCATGTGTTAAAAATTGAGCCCAATGAGTTACAATTTCCCTATGCAAAAGCCCCTAAACGAATACCGCAGGTATTGTCTAACGAAGAAGCAAAACTGATCATCAGCAATTTGTCAGGCTACCACTATTTAATTGGTGCCATCCTATTTGGCTCAGGGCTAAGATTAAAGGAAGCCTTAAAACTTAGGGTAAAAGATATTGATCTAACCACTAAATCTATCTTTGTGTACCGAGGTAAAGGGCAAAAAGATCGAGTTTGTATGCTACCTAACGGATTGATTGATGTTCTAAAGTCACAAATGAAACAGGTAAAAAAGCTCCACGAGGCGGATTTGTCAGATGGCTTTGGACTTGCTTCATTGCCCATCTCTCTCATCAGAAAATACCGCAGTAACGCCTCTAAGTTTCATTGGCAATATCTCTTTCCTGCTAGCCGCCGTTGTATGCACCCAAGTGACAACTATGTGTGCAGACACCATATTCATCCAACGGCTTTTTCACGTGCATTAAGGCAAGCTACCACTAACTGTGGTATAGATAAGCGCGTTACCGCCCATACTTTCCGCCATTCATTTGCAACATCTTTATTACTCAAAGGCCATGACATTCGTACCATCCAAGAGTTATTGGGACACAGTGATGTCAAAACGACCGAGATATATACCCATGTGATTGGTGGCCATCATACTGGGGTCATAAGTCCTCTTGACAGTCTTTAAGGCATACTACAAAACAAGTTACTAGGGCCTTATCTTTTGCTTTCCGCATTAGTAAATATGAGGCAAACACAGAAACACAAAGTTCGAATGAGTAATTGTTCTAAATCATAATGGGGGCAGAAATGTGTTAGTCCTTAACCGGCTTCCTCACCAAAATTGCCAAAAAATATCAAACTATATTATAAATGATCAAACACTATTAAGAATTATCAAACTTTAATATAAACGCACACTTACAATATACAAGCTATAGGGTTCAAACGTAATATTAAAGAATTGCCCCTCACCGCCATTAATCTCAGATAGTCATCAAAAGAGACCCATTCTTCAGGTGGGCAAGATCGCAATGTTTCTATACAAGCATCCCTGCGGCTCAGAACATTGGTAAAATATTTCTGACCTTTTCCTTTTTGCCCTTTAATCTGATTGATACGTGAGAACTCGTCAAATTTGCTTCGATCTTTCCAGTCCAAGAAAAGCTGTTTAATGACGTCACAATGTCGTTGTTGAAGAGCGGCTTTTTTTAGGTTGATTTGCAATTCGCCCTTTGTCTCTTTGAACCATAGAGCAGCTCTTAGAATTTGAATCCAACCAAAAGCCTTTATACTTTTCGCTGATTCGTCATCAAGTGATGTTACCTTTTGATACGGTTCATTGAGTTGGTTGCACAGTTGGTTGAGCAATGTTTTAGAAGGCAGCCCAGTTTTCGGACTGACTTTTAACTTCTTAACCTTAATAGTGTTAAGAAGAACGTTAAGCTCCGCTTCCGTGTATTGTGGGGTTTCTGACGTTTCAATCTCGTCACCATCGACAATTGCCGTTGGCACAGAGAAATGTGGTGGCAATGGAACATGAGGTTTCAAAAAAGCTAATAGGTCATTAGGTATTCTGCGTGAAGATCCGTAACGGCGGTCAGGATAAAAGAACGGAGATAAAGCTTTGTCACCGTTATCTTTATCTCGACTTCGATACAACGACCAGTCTTCTGTACTAGGTGGTTCTTTTTGATATTTTGACCAGAATACGAAACCGTCCATATAACCTGCTTGATTGTGAACGGCCTCTTGCAAAGCAAGCTTCTGAACCTCTGAGAGGTGGTTCCAAATTAGCTGTAGGTTGTCTGGGTTCATCAATGCATTAAAGAGTACACTTGCAACTTCTGCTTTGCGACTGGGGATAGCACAAGAAAAGGGTAATGACTTGATACGAAACTTCAGGTCATCGACGGTGCTGTAATCAATAAGGTTTTGAAAATTATCCATGCTGTTACTAGCTCTCTTGATATCTTCAGGAGATTTTATACTACCCCCCTTAGCTCTTCTTCCTTATTTTCGAAAAAGCGTACTTTGCATGGCTTAAATAAATGCAAATTCAATGGAAAGTGTGATTTTGCTAAGGCACTTTTGTCCCGAAGCGACTTACCAATCCAATTAAAATTTCACTCTCACCGCATAACTATTATTAACGTCACATGAGTTATATTTGGGTAAATTGCGACTGATTGAAATCGCAAATTTGTTAGACGAAACCAATAATGGGGCATAAACGTTTTAGAAATGGCAGTGTACTCTGATCGCTGCCATTTAAGTATGAATCTTTAATACTCAGTATGATTCTTTATTACTTAGTAAGAAACTTTATTCTACTCACACAAATGTACTAATACGCTAGTATTCCTTAATCAAGTCCTAACACTTGATATTAGGGATGTCATTCCAGTTGGTTAGATAGGACGGGCTCAAAAACTCACGGCGCATCTGCCAATTTTTCTCAATGCCATTGGCGGCGACGAACACGGCACCTTTGCCCATTTGCTCGTTTAATCTGTCCATGACTGACATCAACGCTGGTTTTCCCAGGTTGTCGTTGAACATATCGAGCTGCAAGCCTGGTTCTATATCTAATAGCCCTACCCCAACGCGATAGTACGGCACTGCGGCATAACATGACTCAACCGCAGAGGTAATTTGCTGACTGATGATCATGCTGTCACTGGTGGGAGCTGGTAAATGAATTGTCCGACTGAAACCACTAACACCATGCTTGTCATACGCGGATGTTTGAGCAAAAAATACCAAGCAACGTGCTACCGATTTTTGACCCCTTAGCTTTCGAGCCGCTTCACACGCATGGAATGACAACGCCTCCTTTAACCCTGCTATCGTCGTTATTCGCTGGCCAACCGAGCGTGTAGAGAATATCTGTCGCTTATTAACGGGCATATCGTCCCAGCTAAACGCCTTTGTCCCATTCAGCTCGAAAACCGTTCTTTCGATGTTAACGCCAAACATTTTCCTCGCGGTCTTAGTCTTCATCTGGGCCAACTGCAGCGCCGTGTGAATCCCCATCGAACTTAGCCGCTGACCAATTCGTTTACCCACCCCCCACACATCGGTAGTCAACATCGCCCCTAAGATGGCTTCGCGATTATGCGCTTTAATCACGCAAACACCGCGATAGCCTAAGCGCTTCGCAGCATGATTTGCGGCCTTCGCCAGCGTCAAGGAATCCCCTAGCCCGACACCGATAGGCAATCTAACCTCGCGCCACACATCATGCCTTAGCTTACGGCCTAATTTTGATAGGTTTTGTGGTGTGTCGTTGCCAAATTCAGCAAAAATTTCGTCAATAGAATAGGGAAAATACGAATAGCACTCTCTCGACGCGACCCTCATGAACTGGGTGCTGATTGTTGAATACAACGCATAATTGCTCGAGCAAATGACCACCCCATTCGCCCGACAGAACTCGGCCACTTGAAAGTAAGGCGTGAATTTTTTAAGTCCCAACGCGGCCGCTTCTGGGCTTAACGTCACGATCATCCCGTCATTGTTCGAGACCACGATTAGTGCCTTACCACGATACAGAGGGTTAAAAATCTGTTCGCATGAGCTATAAAATTTATTCCCGTCGCAAAGCGCGATAATACTGCTCATAGCAATAAACTCGGCTGTTTTAGTAGCCTAATTGATGCTGGCACAACACCCTCACACCAAAATCTATCATCCGGCTTGATTAACACCGGCTCAAAATAGTCGTTAGCCGATAACAGCCTGCTATTGGTGAGATCGAGGACTTTACAGACAAATTCGTTTTCGTACATGGCAATAATGACATCGCCTGAACCTGCGGTGAGTTGACGTGACACTATCAGGATGTCACCGGAGTGAATGCCCACCCCCGTCATCGAGTCACCTCTTGCACGGCCCACAAACGTCGATTCAACCAGAAGGTCATCAAGGCTTTTCAACACTAGAGGATCGCGCTTTCGTCGATGAAAGCGCACGGCACAAATGGCCACGCCCTGAATCTCTATCCCGTCTGTGACTGATATTTCGGAATAATGAGCATTGGTATTGGCATGAAGTTTATGATGGTCATGGTCTAGCTGCCGACAAACGGTTTCGCCGTCCACCAGCGCCAAAACGACATCTCCCCGCGTCGCAGTCAATGACTTATCAACGACAAGTAGATCTCCGGTAAATAGCCCAAGACCCGTCATAGCATCGTCGGTAACCTCTGCAAATACCGTTGCTGATGGGTGTGAGACAATAAGATTATTGAGGCTTAGCGCCTTCTCTTGGTATCCAGCGGCGGGGCTCTCAAAGCCGTGTATGCCTGCCGATGCCAAACCAATGATGACGTTCATAGGACAAATCACAAATACTGTACATTAATACAGTATAACTAATTATTGAAACATCGAAAATCCCGAAGATGATTTTTTGCGTAAAGAATACATGGAGGGAACAAATATTAAAAAGATAAGCACTCCATTACAGGGTTAGAAACTACTGCTTGGAAGTTGGGCCTACTACCATCGGGGTTGTAGGCCTCACTGTTTTGAAGAGTATTAGACAGGTGATTTATCGCGTGTAAGTCTCAAACACTCGGTCAATATCCAGCTTGAACGCATCAAGGTCAGGCATTTCTCCAGTATGCTCTACATACCCCCAGAAGAACTCAGCCAGCTCAGCCACAACGTCGAATACCGCAAGCCCTGAGAACGCTTTACCCTCGGCATAGAGATCTTCACCTTTTAGCCAAAACGCTTCAGACAGCGCAAACAGCTCCATCACAAAGTCATCTTCCCCCATCCCCAACACATCACCAATGACTTGCTCGTTGGGGCTCGTCGTCAACACGGCATTGGTCAGATAGTAGTGGTACATAGCGACCTCTGCATGGTTGCGCGGTGCAGTTGGCGTAGTTGCTAGTTCGGTCATTTTTTCTGTCCCATTCAGTTGATGTAGGAACATTCTATTACGGCGGCCGATTCTGGCCAATTTCAGGATTTACCCTTCTATATCAGCACCATACAAGACAAGAATGACGCAAATCACCACGGGAAACGGGAAACGATGTTTCCGTAAAAAAATCGTTTCCATTGCAGAGTGTTGAATAACTGGCTACACTGTGATTTATCGATGTAAGTCATTAACTTTGAAGATGTTTGAGGCAAGCAAATGGAACAATTGGCAGTGAAACCGAAGGCAACTCTTGAGGAAGTGACTAAGCTCGCGAATGAAATGCTTAAAAACGGTGTCGAGCCAACGACACGTAACTTGAGCGTTCATCTGCAGGGCAGAACATCGTCGATCCAAGGGTTCTTGATTGAGTACAAAAATAATCTTGAGCATAGAAAAAATGCTATCGCGGAAGAGGTTGGAAGCCTTGCCGTAGCTAAGTTGCTGTCTCAAGAACTGTTGCTCATGATTGACCGTCGTAACGAATCGCTGACCGAGCAAGTTGCCCAGTTGACGCGAAACCTTGATGAAACGCTATCGCTGTTAAGTGACAGTGAAGATAAGTTAGAAAGCGTCTTGAATACTACGGCGGCTCAAGTTGCGGAGATTGAAACCAGCACCGCAGCCAAGGTCGAAAAGGCCCAATCCGCTGTAAGCCTGATAGAGCAACAACTGCGAGAGTTAAAGGCCACCAGCGAAAAGGCCATTGATGACGCAAGAAATCACGCAAAAGCCGAAGTATTAAAAGCAGAAGCATTAGTAGACGCAGCGAATGGGCGCGTTGCACAAGCAGAGACCGAATTAAGGGCATCTCGAGAGCAAATTAAATTACTCAGCATCGATTTTGCGAAGCGTGAACTAGAACAGCGAGAGTTAGAGCAAGCGAAGGCCACCATTGCAACTCTGCAGGCCACACTATCAAAGCAGCAAGACCAGATCTCATACACCACAGCGAACCTTGAGCGATTGACGCAGGACCGAACAGAATTAAAGGCTACAGAAGCCAAGCTAGGTAAGACTGCGGAAAATTTAACGGCAACCTTAGTATCGGTGCGCAATGAATTAGCAGACTCTCGAGCAAAACTAGCCGAGGTTAATGCAGAAAAGTTGGCATTTGAGCGTGATACGCAAAGACTTAATACAGATCTCAATAGTTATCGTCAGCAAGCAAACCAACTCGGAAGCGTCCAAGCTGAGCTTATTAGCGTCGAAAAACAACTGAATCAGGTGAAATTAGATCTATCTCAATCCGAGCGTGAACGGGAGATATTATCCCAAGCTCTAGCTGCCAACCGTGTGGCGGGCAGTCAGACCGAGAAAAAATAAGATATTTCGAAGGATGTTCGTGTTGGAGAGGAATAACTTTCATACTCCTTGTGGCTTACTTCTGGACAAAAACGTTTCAGAGCCGAATGACGGCTCTGTGCCAATAGCGGAAATTTGCATTGAGGTTTTCAAAAATAAGCTCTTAATCAATAGCAGACATACAAACAGCGTTCGTTTTTATCGTAGCTATATGGATGAGATGACATCATTGTGATGCCTAAAACCCGCTGGCAACTTCGTTGCGCGGTAAGGCTCATCAACAACCAACTGTCACAGTTAAAACTAAGTAAAGCCCCTGATAAAACCTTTTTGACTCGGTTAAAAGCGATGTTGCCCAACCGCTGTCGACCTGTGATAGTCACCGATGCAGGCTTCAAAGTGCCGTGGTTTAAGGAAGTCAGCGCCTTAGGCTGGCATTTTATCGGCCGTGTGCGCGGTAAAGTATCCATTCGATTACCGGGCCAAAGTGAATTTATCAGCGTTGCAAAGGTGTACAAACAAAATGGGCAACAGCCGATGGTTCTGGGGTCCGCTTGGAAAACGGAAAATATCCTACGTTAAGGCCGTTTCTTAAGCAGACATGACAGGCAGCTCTGAGCGAAAAGCAGAGATTCAGCACCTCAACACAATCCGCATGCGAATGACCGCTTTTACCGCAAAACCGGACATGAAGCCCGGTTTATTTAAAACGAAATTATCGGTCTATAGGGCTAATTGTCCCTGATGAATGTTGACCGATGACATGTGTATATATTTGAGTTGTCTTCAAATCCGTATGCCCTAACAGCTCTTGAACTGTACGAATGTCTGTTCCCGCTTTTAAAAGCTGCGTTGCGAAAGAGTGCCTGAATGTGTGTGCGGTAACGTGTTTCTGAACACATGACCGTATAACAGCGCTCCTTAATTTCTTTGTTAGGGACGTCCAATGCAAGTGATGGCGGCAAACATATCCATCCACTGGATGCTTTGTTGATTATCGAGTGTGTTACTGAGACTTCTCAGTAACACCTGATGATAAGGAGGCTAAACCAAGATAAGACATTGATATTAATAATATTACCCCGTTTTGGGGTGGAGACATTACTGAGAAGTCTCAGTAATGTCGTAAATTAAATGTAAATTAAGTCCTTAACTAGCTTCTTAAGTTATTGATCTTCAGTAAACTCATAGGTATAAATTTGTTTTGCCTTTCGGATGTTACTGAGAGGTCTACATAATAACTGTTATGGCTATTGAGGAAGTTTTGTGTCGTTAGTAGATTTTTTGAGAGAGCTAGATGAAGAGGTTCAAGCTGTAAACTCATCTGATCCCGAATTCAACTCCGAAGTGCGACACTCGACAATTAAGCAGCTAACTGGTGAAACACCACCGCAGGCTGCTTAAACTTCAAACACTTTTTGGGTCGATAGTTAATTCTATTCTGAGCAAATTCGATTAATTCATTACTCACTAGCCTCAAATCAACCCCTTTTTTGACGTACTGCCGCAGTAATCCATTGGCGTTTTCATTCGCACCACGTTCACAAGAACGATAAGGGTGCGCAAAATACACCTGCGATCAACAATGGCTGGTCTGTCGTCAATGGATACGGCGTTTTTTATGGTAGGAGCTTGCTCTACTTTACCGCGTCGATAACGCTTATGTCCTTGACGTAAATGACGATAAAGTTTRCCRCCACGGCGTTTATCGCGWGCAATATAGCGATAAATCCACTCRTGACTGACRGGCTCCTTCACCARACGCAACACYTGCGAGATTTGCTCAGGGCTCCAATCCAATTGCAGCAAAAGGACGATGCTCTCTATTCGCTGTGAGGGTATCGCATATTTACTCGACTGACGCCTCATTGTGACAGCCTGCTTGTGTGCAATATCAGGCTGATAGCGTGATTGCCCTTGGCATCGTTTAACTTCCCTATAGACACTAGAGCGATGACAATCAATGCATTTAGCTATGTGTGCTAT
>NZ_JAKKRZ010000059.1:0-6903 GCF_025653725.1 Shewanella sp. SM74
TCTTTAGGTAAATCTCGCCAAGGGATACCTGTTCTAAGGCGGTAAAGAATACCTTCGAATGTTTGTCTATGTTCAGGTTTGTCATAAACACGGCCTGTGCTTTTCATTAAATGAAATAGCTTTTCCCAGCGTGCATCGGTTAGCATAAGTCTTGGCATGGCTTGAGGTTATGGTTACTTTTGGCGAAGCAAATTATAACGTCTTGCCATGCTGTCTAAAAATTACTCTCGAAAGATCAACAGACCCTAGTACGAAGAAACTATTAGAAACCCAGCTAACAACTCGGGCTATGTACGATACCTTGACTGGATTACCTAACAGGTTCCATCTCAAACAGATCCTCAATAGTGCCCTCGAAAAACTTAAAACTGATCCCCTCGCACTGGGCGCGTTGATGTTTTTAGATCTCAATGGTTTCAAGAATATCAATGACAGCTTCGGTCACTCCATGGGCGATAGAGTATTACAACTCGTCGCAGCCAGACTCGAAGCAGGTTGTATCGAAAAGGCCGATATAGCCCGTATGGGAGGAGATGAATTTACCTTAGTGCTGCAAGACTGTAGCTGTAAAGATGAAATTCAGCTGTTTGCAGAGCAGATTCTCAGCTTATTTGAGAGCCCCTTTGAAATTGAAGGCCAAAAGTTCTTCCTCGGCACCAGCATAGGCATCGCGCTATTTCCTACCCACAGTAACCAAGCGGGACAGCTGATTAGTCTTGCCGATACTGCCATGTATTGCGCTAAAAAGAGCTTACCGCATCTCGTGTTTTACGATAAGGAGATGAGCCTAGCAGCCGAGTTAAAATTACAGTTAATCAATAACCTAAGACATGCGCATAGCCTAAAACAATTCACTCTCGCTTATCAAGCCATAGTCGATTTACACACAAATCAAACTATTGCTGCCGAAGCCCTGCTCCGCTGGCAGAAGTCACCGACAGAATATTATGAAGCTGCCGACTTTGTGCCATTGCTTGAGGAAACAGGATTAATTGTCAGCATTGGCCAATGGGTATTAGAACAGGCCTGTGTACAAGCGGCCCTCTGGCGAGCACATTATCAACCCGACTTTAGAATTTCAGTCAATGTGTCACCACTGCAATTGGAACACTTAGATTTTATCGACCAAGTGATAAATGCCTTAGAAATGGAGAAGTTACCCGCTGAAGCACTGATTTTAGAAATTACCGAATCGGCATTGTTACGGCAACCGGAGCAAGCACGACTCACACTCAATCGTATCAAAGCGTTAGGTGTCAGCATAGCCATCGATGATTTTGGGACTGGGTTATCGTCACTCAGTCGCTTAGGGACTTTGCCAATAGACAGCGTCAAAATTGATGCCGAGTTTGCCTTGCGCTTAAACGAAGTCTCAGGACAAAAGCTCTGCAATGCTATAGTGCAACTCGCACAAGCACTCGACATTCACTTCGTCGCAGAAGGTATTGAAACTCAACAACAAAAAGACATAATGACAGATATGGGCCAAGGTTTCGCCCAAGGATTTCTATTTGGCTACCCGAGTTCAGTCGAAAACTTCACCCAAGCCTTTCTTGCGGAAAAACGCTTAGCCTAGAACAGATTTAGGACTGCCGATGTTCGCATCAGCTCGATAATCCGACTTGCGTACCAAATTAACGCTCTCAACGTTTACAACGGAAAACGAAAGATTCCGCTAAGGTTTTATCGAAATATTTTGATGGGTCGCGAACTAAGGGGAAAGATTTTCTTGCAGAAAACACCATATTTAAAGCTCGATAGCCCTGCCAGCACGCCATTTACTAATAGTAATGAATGGAATTACTCCCCTGCAAAGCAATTGGCTGGCAAAGCTATCTCATCATTTGCTGCGCAAATGAATCCTAGTTATTAAACCGTATTTCACATTAAGTTAGCGTGATCTGAATAAGATTTTGACTATTTTAATTCGTACGGAGTCTCAAAACTCAATAACTTAAAAGCACTAATTCATACTTAAAAAATCTAAGACTCAATAGCCTTAACCCCATCAACTATACCTTACCACTGGATTCATTTGAGTTCTGATAACGAACCTGCACTGTACTCGGCATCGCCTTAATCCGCAGTTCCACCATAGCATCAAATGCCATCATTAACGGCTGAACATCAAGGGTAGGATCGAGGGCGCTTAACATATAAGCGCAAGCTTCTAAGGTCGATAAACTATCGCTACGACTCGATTTACGGATCCGATAGCGCGATTCATAACCTTCAGCCAAATGCACCGCAGGATACTGGGTTAACCAAGGATTCAGCTGCAGCATTTTGAATGCCTTACGCCAAGTGCCATCGAGCAACAGCAATATACAATCAGGATTAATACGTTGCTGTTCAACACTTACACTTAACGCAGAGGGATAGACGAGATAAATCGGCATATTACACGCCGCTAAATATTCTCGTAAGCCTTTGAAATCAGACTCACTTTCACCCACATAAACTTGCGTTTTAGGTACAGCAAGACTTAATACCCGCACACTATTCTTCTTATGTTCGACTTCACTCGGGTGCTGTAAAACCACCAACTGAGTCATTGGAGAGATAGGCTGAACACTCGCACATAAGCAAGCATTTTGCGGATAACGACAGATAGAACAATAGTGACGAGACAAGCTTTACCCTCGTAGTGAGTTATTTTACGAGTATACCAAAGGATAAAAGGGTATAAGACACAACAAAAAATACCCACAGTTCGCGGTCAAACAAACTGTGGGTAAAGGGTGTACTCTGTAATTAATCAGTGCCGCGAACTAATGCTCGCCAACTAACTGCTCTTGGTGCCAGTGGTCGAATCGACTCAGCGCCATCATCAACAATAAACCGATAGAAAACACGCCCATGACGAGTGCCACTGCATAAGGTGCAGTTAAATTCGTTTGCTGTATAAGTCCAGCTAAAACGGATGCACCACTCATCTGAATAAAACCTAGCATAGCCGCGGCAGTCCCCGCTCGTTCACCGAAAGCTGACAGTGCCATACTCGTCGCAGGGCCGAGTAAGAAGGCAAATCCCACACATAACAACATCATAGGTAACATGAAGTTAAAAGCTGCTGCCATCCCTGTATTTGGACCAAACTGTTGGCCCGCCACTGTCGCCACTGAAGACAGAACGAGTAAGGACAGAGCCAAAATAACCGTTGGACGATTACCCAGTTTGCGAATGACGATCGGTGCCGCAAAACAGGCCACGATATTGAACACAGCATTGAGACCGAATAAACCACTAAACGCTAGCTCAGAAACCCCTAAATGCCCAATCAACCACACAGGCGCATAAGATACATAACTCAAAATAGCCGCCATAGCAGACATACAAGCAAAGGCATAAAACAAAAAGTGGGTGTTACCGAGTACAGGTTTGAATCTACCCCAACGGTAAAGTGGACCAGTAGTAACAGTGTTGGCTGGACGAGTCTCAGGTAAGCGATAACCGACAACGAGCATCATCAACATGGCATATAACGTCATGAAAACGAAGGTTGAACGCCAGCCGAATTGCATCGCTAACAAGCCACCTAAGGTTGGTGCTAAAGCTGGGATCACGCAAATCGCTCCATTTAAGTAACTGTAAATTTTAGCGCCTTCTTTTTGTGAGTAGCAGTCGCGCACCGCACTAAACACCACGATAGAAGTTGAACAGGCGGCTAAACCTTGCAGCACACGAGCAATCTGTAACCAATGAAACTCGATGGCCGCGGCAGCGAGAAGACTACTTGCGCCGTAGAGTAAGACCCCGAAAATGGCCACAGGACGGCGGCCATAACGGTCGGCTAATGGCCCAATCAACACTTGGCCTAAGCCCATGGCGAATAAAAACAATACGAGCGTGGATTGCACATCACTGGCAGATACGGCGAATTCTGTCGCCATAGTTGGCATTGAAGGTAAATAAATATCGATGGCTAATGGGCTGAGCAGCACCATAGACATCAGGATAGGTAACAGATTGCGCCGCATAAATAATCTCAGTTGATCAGGGAAAGGTATTTCAGTGGGCGCTATTTTAATTAACTCAAGGTATGAACAGAAATGGTATAATTTCCAAAGTAAATTTCCTCTGAGGAATATCTGTGAATATCGACAACTTAGCCAGAATCGATTTGAACTTGCTGGTCATACTCAAAGTACTGCTAGAGGAGCAGAGTGTCACTCGCGCAGCCAGCCGATTACATATAAGTCAGTCTGCCCTAAGTAAGAGCTTAAATCGACTCAGAGAAACCTTAGATGATCCCCTATTTCAGCGCACGGCACATGGCTTAAAACCCACCGCGCACGCCCTCATTCTTGGGCAAAAACTGCCGAATATATTGCAAGACTTGTATCAACTCACTCAGCCTCCGACCTTTAATCCTGCCAGTAGCAATCGACAATTTTCTTTTGCCATGGTGGAAAGCGCCTATGAAACCTTAATCCCATATTTTATCGGCCCTATGCTGACCACGGCACCCAACGTCAAACTCGACTCCTATGTCTGGACCGAAAAATCGATGCAGGATTTGCAGCAAGGGCAAATCGACTTTGGCATTTCAGGGCGGGATTTGCATCCACTGTCGGATTTTCAAGTGGATCGCTTGCCAGAAGGGATTGCCTATCAAACATTATTTACCGATCAACAAGTCTGCTTAGTGCGAGAGGATCACCCGCTGATGGCGGCGCTCACCTCAGAACAATGGAATTTACCCCTTTACCTCGATATGGCCCATGTGCAGGTTCGTTGTGAAGGTAGTGATTGGTGGGCACTGGATTACTTTCTTGCCGATCTTGGGCATAGACGCCGGATCAGCACGACTGTACCCGACTTTTATGGTGCCGCCAGCGTTTGCGCCCACAGCAATTTAATCTTCACTCTGCCTTCAAGCTTTGCCCGTCACGCCTGCCAACTTTATCCGCTCAAACAACTGCCACTGCCTTTCGAATTTATGCCAATGGCCTATGTACTGTTATGGCATCAAAGAAATGATGAAGATCAAGGACATAAATGGATTAGAGAAACCATTTGTCAAAGTGTGGCTAAGTTATTCAATCCCACAGAAATGCTTTAACACGACAAAACGGCCAGTAAAAAGCCCGACAAAGTAAAGGCTTTATCGGGCTAATATCGAGACAAACAATTAAGAATAGCGATTACAGAATAAATGTCGCGACTTGCGCATTCAGGTCATTAGCGCGAGCTTTTAAGCCCCTCGCCTGTGCCAAATCTGCCATGGCCGATGCGGTAATCTCATCAGTCACATCTTTAATCGCAACCGTATTCTGGGTTATTTCACCCGTCACTTGAGTCTGTTCTTCCGCTGCGGTAGCAATTTGGCCTGCCATATCTGAAATCACGTTGACCGCTTGCGTAATTTCTTCAAGGGCTTTCGCCGCCGCATTGGCATCTTCTACGCTATGACCCGCTAATGCTTGGCTGCTTTCCATCAAGCTGACTGCTCTAGCAGTAGTGCGTTGTAGCGTTTCAATCGTGGTATGTACTTCCTGAGTCGAATCTTGTGTACGACGTGACAGTACTCGAACTTCATCGGCAACGACCGCAAAACCACGGCCTTGCTCGCCAGCACGAGCCGCTTCAATAGCTGCGTTAAGCGCCAACAGGTTAGTTTGCTCAGCAATCCCTTGAATTGTCGCCAGGATGCTCGAAATAGATTTAGCATGACGGCTCAAGTCTTCAATGACATCCGTTGCTTGAGTCACTTCATCGGCGAGGGAATTAATCGAGTTACGAGTTTTATTGACTAACTCTTTGCCCTGTAAACTGCTCGCTGCAGACTGTTGAGCCGCTGTTGCCGTGTTCTCAGCATTGGCTGCGATCTCATTAGTCGCACTCGCCATTTCAGTTACCGCAGTCGCGACCATAGCGACTTCTTGCTGCTGACGTTGTAATTCCGCAACAGAAGTTTGCGTGGTGGCAAGACTACGTTCAGCATCGGCATCTAATTCATTCGCTAATTGGCGAATATGGCTGATCAGCTGATGTTGACTACCCACAAAGCGGTTAAAGCTGTCGGCAAGCACGCCCACTTCATCTTGAGTATCAACAGAAATACGTTGAGTTAAATCACCATTGCCATCGGCAATACGCGCAAGTGCTTGCGATACTCGACTCAGAGGACCCAGCAAGACACTTACTAGCCAAGAAATGGCTAATACACTTAAGATCAACACGAGTGCAGAAAGCCCAAACTGAGTGAGTAACAAGCTCGACAGTGGCGACTCTAGCGTTTCCTTATCAAGCACTAACACTAATTCCCAATCTGTATTAGGGATATCAACGCTCCAGACTAATTTGTCACGTCCTTCATTTTCAAAATACATAGGTAACAGAGTGCCCGCTGCACGGCTTTGTTCTGGTAAGTTGCGATTAAGCTCGTTATCGATTTCAGCTATAGGTTTCATCGTCTTAGCTTGATCTTTATAAGCGATCACTGTGCCGTCTTTGTGCATCATGATGGCATAACCGTTTGCCGGTAACTTCATGCGGTTGACCTCTTCGATAAGATTACTAATCGATAGATCTCCAGCAATAACTCCGCCTGCAACAGGCTCGGCCAAGGTCACCACTAAAATATTAAAAGCAGTATCAAGATAAGGTCGAGTAAATACACTTCCACCAGTTCGCATAGCCTCTTGGTACCCAGGGCGGGATTAAGCTTTGTTAAATCTCTTAACCAAAGAAAATATCGCTCCTAAAATCGCCATTCCATGCAGCTTTTCTTATCTTGGTTGGTTTGCTGGCTTTTAGCGGATGCTGCTCTAAAAGGTTCAGCACGATACGACGAAATAGCGCCATCTTCTTCGCGTTTTCACGGTCACCAATCCTTGAACAGTCTTCCCTAAAAGTGACGTCAAGCACCCAGTGTTGCAGGTTCTCGATGTGCCAATG
>NZ_JAKKRZ010000060.1:0-6761 GCF_025653725.1 Shewanella sp. SM74
AAGATAGATTCTCTTGATAGATTCTCTTGGCCGAATTCTTCAATAGCTTGCCAGCCATCACAACCTGAAGCGATTGCGGCTAAAACAAGAAAAATAATATCAACTAAATCATGGTCTAGGTTGATGTGAGAGCGAGGGTCTTCGATGAGTTTCAAGTGTTCAAATAAGGACATGGATTAGGCTCAGTAGAATAACATGCCCGATCAGATCATGCAGATAGGAAGAAGTTCCCTACTGTTAACAAAGTATGATCCCGCCCTGGCTCAATGAGTGATATCGCAGCAAATGAGCAAGTATATGAGCTTTTAAAAGATGGCTATGTATATTGTAGTGATCTTGAAGATGAGGAAGATTATGTTGTTCGGTTTATCAACTGGGATGAACCTGCGGACAATGATTTTTTACTTTGTAGTCAAATGAGTATATCTGGTGAAATTGAAACGAGAAGACCTGATTTAGTAGGTTTTATAAATGGTTTACCACTAGTGTTTATTGAGCTTAAAGCCAGCCATAAAAACCTCCTCAATGCCTATAAAGATAACCTGACTGATTATCGAACCACTATCCCAAGCTTATTTCATTTTAATCAGGTTATTATTCTATCTAATGGCGTTCAATCTCGTGTTGGTACAATATCGAGTCAGTGGGAACATTTTGCTGAATGGAAGAAAATTGCCAGTGAAAAAGAGGCTCGACGAGTTAGCTTAGAAGTGGTTATTCGAGGTGTGTGCGAACAAAACCGTTTACTCGATATAATCGAAAATTATACCTTGTTTGTTAAGCAGAAACAGACGATTAAGATTGTTGCAAAGTATCACCAATATCTGGGCGTAAACCAAGCATTGGAAGGATTGAGTAATGTTAAAGAGCGTGCAGGACAACTGGGCGTTTTTTGGCATACCCAGGGAAGTGGCAAAAGCTTTTCCATGGTCTTCTTCTGTAAAAAAGCATTTCGTAAGTACACAGGTAATTGGACTTTTGTGCTGATAACCGACCGCACTGATCTAGATGACCAAATTTATAAGACGTTTAATTCAACTGGCATTCTGACAGAAAATTGCCAAGCCGAATCAGGCGCAGAGCTTAAAGCATATTTAGCTGCTGATCATAGATTTGTATTTTCGTTGATACAAAAGTTTAAAGGTGATGAGAAAGGCAATTACCCACTTCTTTCTGAGCGTAACGACATCATTGTTATTACAGATGAGGCACATCGTAGCCAATACGACACTCTTGCAATGAATATGCGCAACTCGATGCCGAATGCCTCATTTATGGCATTTACTGGAACCCCATTACTTGCCGGTGAAGCCAAAACCCAAGAAGTTTTTGGTGACTACATCAGTATTTATAACTTTGCTGATGCCGTTGATGATGGTGCAACTTTGCCTTTGTACTATGAGAACCGTGTACCAGAGGTCAATCTTAATTGTGATGATATAGGTAGTGAAATTGCTGATATTCTTGATCAAGCAGACCTAACGGATGAACAAGAAGCTAGATTAGAGAGCGAGTTTTCAAAGGCCTATCATGTTATTACCCGTGACGATCGACTAGAAACAATAGCTAAAGACTTAGTTGAACATTATATCAATCGTTCGCCCTTTAGTGATGGCCGCTTAGGCAAGGCTATGGTGGTATCAATTGATAAAGCGACTGCAATTAAAATGTACGATAAAGTGCAGAAAGTATGGAAAGATAAGTTAGTAAGTTTAAAAACTCAGGCTAAGTACGCCAAAGGTAGCAGGTTAGCTAAGTTTCATTTTCAGATTGAACACATGGAAACGATAGACATGGCTGTTGTTGTGTCTGGTGGTCAAAATGATGAAGCGAGACTATCTAAAAAAGGCTTAGATTATCGTTTTCATCGAGAACGTTATTTGAATGAAAAGCTAGATGAAAAGTTTAAAGATCCGGAAGATAATCTTCGAATTGTGTTCGTTTGTGCTATGTGGCTTACAGGGTTTGATGCGCCTGCAGTATCAACACTTTATTTAGATAAACCATTAAAAAGTCATACACTAATGCAAACAATAGCTCGAGCAAACCGAGTTTATCCGGGTAAAAGTGCTGGGCAAATTGTAGATTATATCAATATCTTTAGTGCCCTTCAGCTAGCCTTAGGTTTGTATGGCGGAGGACAAGTTTCTGAGCCTGGAGCAGGTTATCATATTGATAGCCCTGCAAAAGATAAGAGTGAGCTTGTACATGCATTAGCAGTTGCTATTGGAGAGCTAAAAGCTTTTTTGAGCAAACAGGATATAGACATCGAGTCGATAATTTCTGCGCCAGCGGAGGGTTTTACTAAGCTACAGATGTTAGATGATGCGAGTGAAATACTGCTTAACCCTGATATTAAAGATGAATTTACGACTTTTTTAAGGCAAATAAACAGAATTTTTAAAGCCATACTACCAGATGACAATGCGAACGCTTTTGTACCTCATAGAATTGCTATCAATATTATTTATGCTCAAATGAGACTTAAATCTGGCCTGACAATTGATGATGAAGATGTCCTAGATGTCGTTAGGCATCAAGTAAATGAATTGCTTGATGATGCTATAACAACTATTCAGATCAAAAGTAATTTACCGGAGCCTATTAATATCGCGGGTATAGATTTTGATGCCTTGGCTGAGATGGTTGATAAGATTAAGAAGCCACAACAATCAGATGCAGAACGTCTGAAAAATATCATTGAGCGTAAGCTCCAAGTGATGATGCTAAAAAATAAGTCCAGACAAGATTTACACCAAAAGTTTCTCGAGTTAATCGAGCAATATAATTTAGGTGCATATAGTGCTGAAGAGTTCTTTAATGAGCTTAAAAATTACATCCAAGATCTTGATCATGAAGATAAACGGACTGTGCGAGAAGGTCTAAGTGAAGAAGAGTTGGCCGTATTTGATTTGATGAGTATGGTTGTACCTCTCAATGAAAAGGAGAGAAATGAGGTAAAGCAAATCGCTAAAGAGTTGGTTAATAATATGAAAGAAATTTTAGTCATTGATTGGCGGAAAAAACAGCGCACAAAGGCTAGGGTTCGAAACTTTATTGAAGATAAACTGGATGTGTTACCTGACAGTTTTGATGATGAATTGTGGCCTAAAACCTGTTCGGATATTTATATGCATATTTATGAGAAGTATCCAGGGCAAGGGCAGAGTGTGTACGTTTGATTGTATACGCGTATATATAAGTGGGGGGTAATTGCTTACAATTCAAAAAGATGAATCTATTTACAGTTTGATTTTCAGAACTCATATTGTAAATGGCGTTTCAAATTTTACAAATATAATCACCATAAAAGGACTTTGGGATTGTTCTCCTTCAATTTTAAAAAGCACATTACAATTCTATCAACCTGTGCAAGATAGCCTGTTTTATGAACTACTTAAAAAAATTAGTTTTTTTAGTAATGAACGCGATATGTTCACACTATCACAAATGGGAGCTTCTGAGCTGAGATATTTTTTTACCGATGAACCTCAAATTTCATCTAGAAGAGGTGATTTTCCCATAAGATATTGTCAATTTTGTATTTCTGAACAACTTAAAAAGTTAGGTTTTTTTTATTTTAAAAATAGCTGGTTAAAGGAGGCTGAGTGCAAGAGCCATAATGAGGTTTTGGTTCAAATAAACGCAACTACTTATTCGAGATGCTTAAAAGTTTTAGCTAAAATACATAAAATTAAATCAACTCCCCAAAGAGGAAGTTATTGCAAAAAACAGCGAAAATCCACTCAATTTAAAAGAGAACATTTCGCACCATGCATGGCTATCTCAATGTATCAACATTTGTCATATAGGGTTGGTCTTTTTCCTGAAAAAGCTTATGGGTATAAGGTCATGAGTCATGATTTATTAAGGCAACCCCATATTCTTCAGCATGTATTTGATACTATAAAAGAGGAACAGCATTACAGTTATTTTGAAGTGATGAAAATCTCGGAGTTATATACTTTTTTTGTTGGTTGGGAGAATAAAAAATCTATTAAAATTAGTATTTATAAAAATAAAATAAGTAATTGTTCAAACTGTCAGTACAACTCCTGTATAGCTAACAAAACTATAATATATGCAGCTGAGTATTTCCCATTATTGAATAAATGTGAATTTAATAATGAACTATTATTGAAGTATGTTACATCATCTGAATGCTTTTCAGACAAACAAAAGCGAATAGCAATTCAGGATTTGACTTCAGATAGAAAGTTGGGACTTATTAATCAATTAAAGGATATTACAAAGTTAGAGCTCCGTAGACGATTTACTGAGCCATTTTATAGATGTTAAAAATAACATCATGAATACTTTCGAGGATTAATTACAAGTGGTTATCCTTTGAATCCATAACATCTACTATGAGGCCACTGCAGTGTGACTGTTCTGGTCTAATCCCATCGGACACTTAATTTTGAGACAGTATGGTCAATAAATTAAGAGGTCTATATGAGTCTGAAGAAATCACATAAGAGTTATCCCCAGGCATTTAAAGATGAAGCTGTCTTGATGGTGCTAGAGCAAGGTTATAGCGTTGCCGATGCGGCAAAGTCGCTTGGAGTTAGCACGAGCCTGCTTTACAACTGGAAGGAAAAACACCAAGCCCTGCAACAAGGTGTCACCTTAGAAGAGTCTGAGCGTGATGAGCTAAAACGATTACGTAAAGAAAACAAAGAATTACGAATGGAGAAACTCTAAAAATACCCAAGGGGCACACCGAGGCCAGCGCCTTCTTTGCGAAAGAAATGAAGTAAAATTTCGTTTCATCAAACGGCAATCCAACCTGTTTCCCGTAGCACTGTTATGTCGAGTAATGAGTGTCAGTAAATCAGGCTATTACGATTGGCATAAACGCCCTGCAAACGTGATAAGCCTTGAAACACTGAAGCTTTATCGCCTTTTAGACAGCTATTTAAGCAAAGTCGAGGCAGCTTAGGGAATCGTGAAATGGTGAAAAAATTGCGCAAGGAAGGCTACCAGATTGGTCGCTATCTCGTTCGTAAAATTATGCACCGCCTTCGACTCAAAGTAACCCAGCGATGTGCTTACAAGGTGACGACACAGCGAAAACACTCAGATGCAGTGGCTGATAACCTGTTAAACATGAACTTTAATCCAGTATCGGCTAATCAGGTCTGGGCGAGTGACGTGACCTATTTAAAGACGGGTGAAGACTGGATGTACTTAGCTGTGGTGATGGATTTATATTCACGCCGGATTGTGGGATGGCACATAGACCAACGCATGACCACAGATTTGATATCCAAGGCATTAATAAAAACCTACAACCTGCGCCAACCGGCCAGAGGGTTGGTATTTCACAGTGACCGAGGCTCGCAATATACCAGTAAGCAATTCGGTAGGCTGCTATCGAGCTATGGTATCCGAGCCAGCATGGGTGATGTGGGTGCGTGTTGGGATAATGCCGTTGTTGAGCGTTTCTTTGGTAGCTTGAAACACGATTGGATTTTTAAAGTTAATCAACCAACAAGGGAGTTTATGAAGCAAGATGTGACGGCTTACATGAAATATTACAACTTGGAGCGGCTTCATTCTGCTAATGACGCTCTGTCACCTGTAGAGTTTGAAAATTCTCAACTAAAAGTGTCCAGTTTGGGTTGACCAGTACAGTCGAAGGTGGTTGAGCTGCGTCGGTATTGCTTTGCTCACACCTTAGCAGGGCTTTACCTATATGAAACTCAGTAGTTCAAACTAAAAGTCTAACCCAGAAATGTCCCGAAGTGATTTTGAAAGTGCTCAAACTTTTTATGCTATTACACTTACGGGCAAACTTTATTGTCTCATTTTGCTCTTACGGGCAAACACTATTGTCACTACACAAGTTGTAAAGATGAAATTCGAACGAAGACTATTTGAATTCAACGAAGACAATCTTTTTGTATAAACTGAACATAATTGACTTATGGTGCTGATTATTAAGATTAAAAGTTTGTCTTCGTTTTTATTGCAGCCCGAATGCCTTAAGGGGCACTATCATATTGAGCAATATATACCGCCTCTGCTCACATTATTAACCTTGAGGTTGAGTCAGTCGTACAATCGCAGGTTTACAATCTATCGTGAGATTAAATAAAGGCAGTTTTCACTGTCTATTCTTGAGTTCTACGCTAATTCGAATACGCCAAATATCTTCCTGTTCAAATGCCTTCGTT
The DNA here is from genome assembly GCF_025653725.1 of Shewanella sp. SM74. Taxonomy (NCBI): domain Bacteria; kingdom Pseudomonadati; phylum Pseudomonadota; class Gammaproteobacteria; order Alteromonadales; family Shewanellaceae; genus Shewanella; species Shewanella sp. SM74. The sequence continues at coordinate 6,180 of NZ_JAKKRZ010000060.1, forward strand.
TCCGATCCCGCGACCTTTGTTCCAAGCTGTCATTGTTTATTCTTTATCTATGATTACCCAATGAAAAGTAAGGCATAAATCAAAGACATTTCAAAATGTGGTGATATGATGTTGGCAATTCTTTTAATATAAGAAAAACTTCAAATGAAACAAACAGAACGTAAGCGTAACGCCAACCACACCTTGCGGTGTGGCGGGTGATCAGTAAGGCAGGAGTTGCTGTAGTTTCTCTTGGGTGTTGGCTTTGGGTAGCTCGGTTAATAAGCGGCATAGGTAATCATACGGCTCCAGTCCGTTGATTTTTGAGGTCTCGACCAGGCTGTACAGTGCCGCACTGGCTTGTGCTCCCGTCTTGGTATTGGCGAACAACCACGCCTTGCGACCAATCACGAACGGTTTGATGGCGCGCTCCGCACGATTGTTGTCGATATTCAGACAGCCATCATCCAGATAGCGGACAAGCTTGGGCCACTGATTCAGGCTATACGTAATAGCCGCTCCCAGTAAACTTTCTTTCGTGACACTCTCGCTTGATTTATCCAACCAGCTTTTGAATTGCGCGAGCAACGGCTTGGCTAGCGT